>NZ_CP012981.1:947933-1263911 GCF_001411495.1 Burkholderia cepacia ATCC 25416
GGCAAGCTGTCGAAGAAGACCGTGCATCATTGCGCGGCGCTCGACATCTCGATGTCCGACAGCGATCTGCGTCTCGACTGCTCGGTGCAGGAAGAAGCCGACGCGGCGACGCAGAAGAAGACCTGGAAGATTTTCGCCGGCTGACGTCCGTCGATCGACCGGGAGGCCGATGATGAACGCTGAAGTCGTGGCGATCCGCCACGTGCACTTCGAGGATCTCGGGAGTTTCGAGCAGGTGCTCGGCGAACGGGGCCGGCGGGTGCGCTACGTCGACGTCGGGTCGTCGCGCTTCGAGGTGCTCGACGTACTCGAACCGTCGCTCATCGTCGTGCTCGGCGGGCCGCTCAGCGTGTACGACGACGCGCAGTATCCGACGATCGCGCCGCTCGCGGCGCTCGTGCGCACGCGCATCGACGCCGGGCTGCCGATCCTCGGCATCTGCCTCGGCGCGCAGTTCATCGCCCGGGCGCTCGGCGCGCGCGTCTACCCGGCCGCTCAGCACGAACTCGGCTGGACGCCGCTGACGCTCACCGATGCCGGCCGCGCATCGCCGCTGCGCCATCTCGATGGCGCGGCGACGTCGATGCTGCACTGGCATGGCGACACGTTCGACCTGCCGGGCGGCGCGATTCATCTCGCGTCGACACCGGCCTGCCGCCACCAGGCATTCGCGTGGGGCCAGCACGTGCTGGCGCTGCAATGCCATCCGGAAATCCGCACCGACCGCTTCGAACCGTGGCTGATCGCCAACGCCGGCGAAATCGCGGCCACGCCCGGCATCGACGCGCGCCAGTTGCGCGCCGATACCGCGCAGCACGGCCCCGCGCTCGAGGCGGCCGCGCGACGGATGTTCGCGGAGTGGCTCGACGGCGTCGGACTCTGACGCGGCAAGCGGCACTGCCGTTTGCCGCGAAGCGGTTGCCCGGCCCGCGTCCGTTGCAGGCCGGCGCATCGCCGTATGCGCGCTGTTTGCCGCGTCGCCCGCAACCCGCCGCGGGCCGTACCTGACCATCCGCTTACTGCCGCGTGCACCGTCAGCACGCTTGCGGCCTGCGTGCTACGCTCGTTCGCTCTTTCCTTTCCTGGCGAGCGGCCTCCATGACTGCGCTGTTTTCCCCGTTCACGCTGCGCGGCGTGACTCTTCCGAACCGGATCGTGATCTCCCCGATGTGCCAGTATTCGGCCGAGCGCGGTGAAGCGACCGACTGGCACATGATTCACCTCGGCCATCTCGCGCTGTCGGGCGCGGGGCTGCTCTGCATCGAGGCGACCGCGGTGGAACCCGACGGGCGCATCACGCATGGGGACCTCGGCCTCTGGGACGACGTGACCGAAGCCGCGCTGAAGCCCGTGCTGGCCGCGATCCGCAAGCATTCGCCGATCCGCGTCGCGATGCAGTTGTCGCATGCGGGGCGCAAGGCGTCGAGCAACGTGCCGTGGCAGGGCGGTCAGCTCGTGTCGGTCGCCGACGGCGGCTGGTTGCCGCATGCACCGTCGGCCGTGCCGCACAAGGACGGCGAGACGCCGCCCCTCGCCCTCGATGCCGCCGGCCTGAACCGGATCCGCGAAGCATTCGCGGCCTCGGCGAAGCGTGCCGCACGGCTCGGTATCGACGCGATCGAGGTGCATGCGGCACATGGCTACCTGCTGCACCAGTTCCTGTCGCCGCTCGCGAACCTGCGCACCGACGAATACGGCGGCTCGCTCGAAAACCGGATGCGCTTTCCGCTCGAGATCTTCGAGATCGTGCGCGCGGCGTTTCCGGAGGATCGGCCGGTCGGCGTGCGCGTGTCGGCCACCGACTGGGTCGAAGGCGGCTGGGAGCTCGACGATACGATCGCGTTCGCGCACGAACTGAAGCGCCGCGGCTGCGACTGGATCGACGTGTCGTCCGGCGGCGTGTCGCCGCTGCAGAAAATTCCGCTGTCGCCCGGTTACCAGGTGCCGTTCGCGCAGGCGGTGAAGCGCGCGGTCGGCATGCCGACGGTTGCCGTCGGGCTGATCAACGAGCCTGCGCATGCGAACCGGCTCATCGAGGCCGGCGATGCCGATTTCGTCGCGATGGCGCGTGCGATGCTGTACGACCCGCGCTGGCCGTGGCACGCGGCGGCCGAGCTCGGTGCGCAGGTGACGGCGCCGCCGCAGTACTGGCGTTCGCAGCCGCGCGAGCACAAGGCGTTGTTCGGCGACGTCGCCTTCGGCCAGCATTGAGCATCGCACGCGCAATATTGCGCGTGATGTTGAACGAAGCAATCGTGAACGTGTAGGATGCGGGTGATTCGCCGCATGTCCCGACGCGGCACCGACCGGTGCCGCGTTTTCGTTTTGCGCGACGCCAGGCCACGATCGCGGCCGCCCCATTCAAGTCGTTTTCACAAGGATTCGTTCGATGAGTTCACGCAGGATCGCGGTGCGCCGCTCGGGAGTACACGGCAAGGGCGTCTTCGCCGTGGCGCCGATCAAGGCCGGCGAGCGCGTAGTGGAATACAAGGGCGAACGAATTTCGTGGAAGGAAGCGCTGCGTCGCCATCCGCACGACCCGAGCGAACCGAACCATACGTTCTACTTCGCACTGGACGAGGGCGGGGTGATCGACGGCAAGATCGACGGCAACAGCGCGCGCTGGATCAACCACTCGTGCGCACCGAACTGCGAAGCCGAGGAAGTCAAAGGCCGCGTGTACATCCACGCGCTGCGCGACATCGGGCCGGAAGAGGAACTGTTCTACGACTACGGCCTCGTGATCGATGCGAAGCTGACGAAGTCGCTCAAGCGCGAATACGCGTGCCATTGCGGCGCATCGTCGTGCCGCGGCACGCTGCTCGCGACGTCCGACGACGGCGGCAAGAAGAAGAAAAAGAAGAAGGACAAGAAGGACGGCAAGTCCGAGTCCCGTTCGAAGGACAAGAAAAACAGGAAGTGACGCAGGCGGCGGCGCATCGTGCGCTGCCGCTGCCGTTTCAGCGCCCGGCTGCTGCATCATGCGGCCGGGTTTTCCGCCTTCGTCATCCGGCGTGCGACCCGGCCAGGGGCCGCCCGACGCGAATCGCTCAGTGCGTCGACGCGGTGGCCGGGGTTTCGCTGGCCGGCTTGTTCGTGCGTGCAGCCAGCGGCACCCTCACCACGAAGCGCGAGCCGCCTTCCGACGCATCCTCGTACGATACGGTGCCGCCGTGCATCGCGATGATGTCGTGCACGATCGCGAGGCCGAGCCCGGCACCCGTCTCGACGCCGTTGCCGTTTTGCGCGTCGCCGCGGAAGAATCGCTTGAACAGATCGGCCTGCTGGTTGGCGGGCACGCCGGGGCCGTTGTCCTCGACGACGATCTCGGCGGCCGGCTGGCCGCCCTCGAGCGCGCCGCGCGCGACGTTCACCGTGATCCGCGCACCGTCCGGCCGCCCGAGCGGCACGTACTTTAGCGCATTGTCGAGCAGGTTCGCGATCACCTCGCGCAACAGCACGGGGTTGCCGCGCACGACCAGCTTCTCGTCGTCACCCGGATCGTCGGTGCGCTGGAAGCCGAGGTCGACGTGCGACGCGAGTGCGCGCGGCACCCATTCGGCGCCCGTCTCGAATGCCATCGCCGCGAGGTCGACGTCGACGAACCGCGCGGCCTGTTCGCCCGGTTCCGCGCGCGCGAGCGACAGCAACTGGTTCGACAGTCGTACCGCGCGGTCGGCGGCCGCGCGCAGCTCGCGCACCGCGGCGAAGGTCTGGTGCGGGTCGCGTGCCACGGCCGCTTGCTCCGCATGCAGCTTCACGGCCGTGAGCGGCGTGCGCAACTGGTGCGCGGCGTCGGCGATGAACTTGCGCTGCGCGTCGAGCGCGGTTTTCAGGCGGCCGAGCAGGGCGTTCATCGCGCTCGTCAGCGGCCGGATTTCCAGCGGCACCTCGGTTTCGTCGACCGGTTCCAGCGACGTGTGGGTCTGCCGGTTCAGTGAATCGGCCAGATGCGTGAGCGGGCCGAGCTGCTGGTTGACGACGCGCCACACGATGCCCCAGCCCGCGAGCAGCAGCAGCAGCAGCGGCATCATGATCGCGACGAGGAATTCGGCCGCGATCCGGTAGCGGTGCCGCACCGGCTGCGCGACCTCGACGACCATCGGCTTGCCGCCTTCGACGTTGTCGACGCGCACCTGCGCGACCCGTACCGCGCGATTGTCGTATTCGGCCTCGAACACGTACGCGTGATGCATGCGGCGCACGTTGATGCCCCGCAGCGGCAGCTTCGGATCGCCGGCGAGTTCCTGTTCGCCGTCGCTGATCCGGTAGATCAGCGCTTCGGCGGGATCGGAGAACATCGCCTGCGCGAGCGGCGGCACCGTAAACGGCGCGTCGGGGCCGGCGATCTGGATCTGTTTGGAAATGGCGGTCGCGAGATCGGCGAGCGAGCGGTCGATCACGTGCTGCGTGTATTGCCACGCGAGCCAGTAGGCGATCAGGCCGCTCATCAGTGCGAGCATCGACAGCGGGGCGGCGAGGCGCCGAAGCAGCGAGCGGCGCAGGCTGGTGGTCACAGCCGGATCAGGTGACATTTCGACGGGCAAATGGATAAGCGCCGCTCACGGGGAGCGGCGCGGTCGTACGCCGGGCGGCGATGCGGGCAGGGTGGGCGCGCCGGCGGCCAGGCCGGCCGGTGCGCCGCACCGCCGTTCAGACGCTCGCCGTCTGGCGGATTTCCTGCAGCAGGTAGCCGAAGCCGCGCACCGTGACGATTTCGACGCGGCACTGCTCGAGTTTCTTGCGCACGCGGTGCACGTAGACTTCGATCGCGGTGTCGCCGAGATCGCCGCCGAAGTGCGTGAGGTGATCCTGCAGCTGGGCCTTGCTGACGACGCGGCCGTGACGCAGCAGCAGCATCTCGAGCACCGCGAATTCACGCGGCGACAGTTCGAGCGGCTTGTCGTCGTTGAAGATGCGGCGATCGACGCCCGACAGGCGGACGCCGCCGAGCGACACTTCCGGGCGCGGCATGTCGCTGTGCGGGCCGCTGCGGCGCATCACCGCGCGGATGCGCGCTTCGAGCTCGGCCGGCTCGAACGGCTTGAGCATGTAGTCGTCGGCGCCGGAGTTCAGGCCCTGGATCCGGTCGTTCAGCTCGTCGCGTGCGGTCAGCACGATGACGGGCGTGTGGCGGTTGGTCTGGCGGAAGCGCGTGAGCAGCGTCATCCCGTCGATGCCCGGCAGGCCGAGGTCGAGGATCACGAGTTCGTGGCGATTCTGTGCCAGCGCCTGTTCGGCAAAGATGCCGTCATGCACCATGTCGACGGTGAAGCCAGCCTGCTCGAGGCTGCTCTGGATACCGCGTGCGATGGGGCGGTCGTCTTCGATCAGAAGGAGTCGCATG
Organism: Burkholderia cepacia ATCC 25416; assembly: GCF_001411495.1. Lineage (NCBI taxonomy): Bacteria > Pseudomonadati > Pseudomonadota > Betaproteobacteria > Burkholderiales > Burkholderiaceae > Burkholderia > Burkholderia cepacia. The sequence goes on from NZ_CP012981.1 coordinate 953,281, forward strand.
AAGTTCGCTCAAGTACAATGGGTTGGCGGTTCAGGCACGCGGACAGCACGACGCCGTTTCCACAGGGGTGCCGCGACACCTGACATCAAGCATGGCGGCCAGCGAACGATTAAATCCAATCATGTCCGATATTTCGATCAACGACCTAGAAGCCGCGATCAATTTCTGGCGCGCCCGCTCGCCGTCGAGCGGCGACGAACTCAAACTCTGCGAAGAGGCCAGCGCGCTTTCCAAGCCGTATGCGCTGCTGATTGTACAGCGCCAAGGCGCGCTGCAACTGGAAGGTTTGGACCCCAAGGCACGGAATGCGTACGAGACTTACGTGCGCCTTAAGGATGGCTTGGAAAGCTGAAGGCTTTCGCTGACTACATCCTAGAAAACGTTCATCGAAATGAAAAGTTGACGCGCCGCGCATCAAAGGACGCGCGGCGGTAGGGGAGGGTGTCAGGCGGCCGGTTTCGCGTGCGCGCCGGCAAGGTCGATGAAAAGCGCCAGTTCGATGTCGCGTTCGGTCAGGCCGTCGGCGTCGTGGGTCGACAGCGTGATGTCGACGCGGTTGTACACGTTGAACCATTCCGGATGGTGGTTCATTTCCTGCGCCTTGATCGCGACGCGCGTCATGAAGCCGAAGGCTTCGTTGAAATCGGCGAAGCGCAGGCTGCGCTGGATCGCGTCGCGGCCCGGTACAGCCGACCAGAGCGGCAGGCCTTCGAGCCGGGTCTTGCGTTCTTCTGATGTGAGCTTGTGGATCATCTTGCACCTCTCGTTCGGTAACGGCGCCCGCGCGCGGCTGCGCCGCGCGACGAAGCCGGCACCGGTCATTGTTTCATAGTTGTGGGACGGCCATCCGGGGACAGCCATCCGGCGACCATCGGCGCGCGTTCGCGGGTCACGCGCCGGCGTCGTCGGGCCAGCCTTCGCCGGTGCCGCGATGCAGCACGCGATCGGTGTCGAGCACCGCGCCGGCCGCGAACTCGGGCAGCGCCGCCAGCCGGTCGGCCAGCGCGCGGCCGTCGACGTCGGCGAGCGCGAACAACTGCGCGAAATCGTCGATCACGAAGTAGGTCTTCTGGAACGTGTCGATCCGGTACTTCGTGCGCATCACGCGCTCGAGGTCGAAGCCGAGCCGGTTCGGCGCCGCGCTTTCGAGGCTGTACAGGCTTTCGCCCTTGCTCGACACGATCCCGGCGCCGTAGATCGACAGGCCGTTCGTGCCGCGCGGATCGCGGATCAACCCGAATTCCACCGTATACCAGTAGAGTCGCGCGAGCCGCGCCAGCGCCGCTTCGTCGTCGGCGACCGCGAGCGCGGTGCGGCCGTACGCCTGCATGTAGTCGGCGAACACCGGGTCGATCAGCAGCGGCACGTGGCCGAAGAGATCGTGGAAGCAGTCGGGTTCCTGCAGGTAGTCGAGCTGGTCGGGGCGGCGCATCCACCAGGTGACCGGGAAGCGCCGGTTCGCGAGATGCTCGAAGAACACGCGGTCGGGCACGAGGCCCGGCACGGCGACGATCTCCCAGCCCGTTGCCGGCTTCAGCTGGCGGTTCACGTCGGCGAACGACGGCACGCGATCGGCCGGCAGGTCGATCTTCCCGAGCCCCGCGACGAACGCGTCGCACGCGCGCCCGCGCAGCAGCGCCGACTGGCGTGCATAGAGCTGCTTCCACACCGCGTGGTCGACCTGGCCGTATCGCGCGAGCGGCTGGTCGATGGTGAAATCGGCGCGGGTTTCGAGGCCCGCATCGAACTGCTCCTGCAGTTTCGCGGTGACGACGGTGGACATGATCTGGCTCTGCACGCGGCGGTTGTGAACCATGCAAGTGTAGAGCGGGCTGCGCGCGGAATGGGCGCAATATTGGCGTTGATTCGCGCGATGATGCGATAATCGCGCATCAAATCAAGGATCAATGCGGAGAATGCTCATGCTGGAACTCGATCACTTCGATCTCGCGCTGCTGGACGTGCTGCAGCGCTTCGGCCGCGCGACGCATCAGCAGCTCGGCGAGGAGGTGCCGCTGTCGCCATCGCAGATCGGCCGGCGGCTGCAGCGGCTCGAGGCGGCCGGCGTGATCGAAGGCTACCGCGTGATGCTCCGGCCCGAAAAGCTCGGGCTCGGCGTCACCGCGTTCACGAGCCTCAAGCTCAAGCACCACGGCGATTCGATCATCGAGCAGTTCCAGCAGCAGATCGACGTGCTGCCCGAAGTGCTCGAATGCCATGCGGTGGTGGGCGACGCGGACTACCTGCTGCGGATCGTCGCGCCCGACCTGAACGCGCTGTCGCAGTTCGTGATGAAGAAGCTGATGCGCGTGCCGGGCGTCGACAGCGTGCGCTCGAACATCGTGCTGACGACCTTCAAGCGCAACGGCGCGCTGCCGCTCGCGCACCTGGCGCCCGGCGCGGCCTGACACGGCGGCAGGGCGGCGACGGCGCGGCAGGGGCGAAGGCGGCGCGGGTGGCGCCGCCCCGGGGCAGGGCCGGATCAGGCCGCTTCGTGCTGCGTGTCGGCGTTCAGCAGGTCGACGTATGCGACCGCGACGAGATCGTCCGGCGACACGCCGAGCTTCGCGAACACGTCGTGCGCTTCGGCTTCGCCGCCTGCTTCGTCGTCGTCGGGGCCGAGCACGACTTCCAGTTCGATGAAATCGCCGAGGCCGTCGACGCGGTCGAGATGGATGCGCGTGCGGCCCGCCAGGTACACGTGCCGTTCCTTCGTCACGATCCCGCGCGTGGTCAGCGCGGTGGCGAGCAGCGCGTGCATCGCGTCGGGGTTCGTCACCGGGCTGCGCGTGTAGTACGACGCCTTCGGGCCGTCGCGGTCGTCGCGCTGGTAGAAGATCAGTTCGGCCGGCGTGCCGTCCTCGAAGCGGCGCAGCTTCAGCCGGCCGCGCGGCACGTCATAGAAGAAATCCTGCTGGCGATAGAAGAGCGGCGCTTCGGTCGCGAGTTTGGCCGCCTGTTCGCGCAGCTGGTCGAATTCGCGGGCGCGGGCTTTGATCTCGATGTTGCGGGCCATGCGGGTCTCCTTCAATCGGGGTCTCGCGGTGTGCGAACGCACAATCTAGCAAAAACGTGGAGACGGTGGCGTGACGGCGGGGGCGGGGTGCGGCGCGATGACGCGTGTCGTGCCCGGCAGCGGGATGCCCGACGCCCGACGCCCGGCACGCGCACTTTCATCAGCACCGCTCATATCGCCCACTGCGCCTCGATCAGCCGCAGCGCCGCCGCGATCGCCGGTTCGTCGCGCCGCTCGGCGAGCGTCACGAAGGTGAGCTCGGTCGGCACCGTCACGCGTTCGACGATCGTCAGCGCATGCGCGTGCGCTTCGGCCAGCGCGGTCGAATCGCGCGCGAGCGTCAATCCGATGCCCGATTTGACGAGATCGAGCATCGACTGCTCCTGGTCGACCTCGGCAACCTTGAGCGGCTGCGCGCCGGCGTCGGCGAAGCGCCGCGACAGCAGCCGGTGGTGCGCGGATGCCGGCGGCGTCCAGATCCACGGCAGCGCGGCAAGCGAGCGCCAGTCGTTCATGCGCTGTACGCGCTCCTTCCAGCCGGCCGGCGCGAGCACGCGGTACTCGAAATGCGTGAGCGTGACGGTGTGGAACAGTGCGCCGTCGAGCGGATCGTCCTCGCCCGGCCGGCCGATGTAGTAGCCGACGTCGAGCGCCTGCGTGCGCACCTGTTCGATGACCCAACCCGACATCCCGTGCCGCAGCGCCGTTTCGATCTGCGGATGGGTTTCGACGAGCGCGCGCAGGAAGCCGCCGAGCCGCAGGAAGCCCGGATCGAGGATCGTGCCGATCCGCAGCCGGCCGCGCACCTCGTGCCGCAGCGCAGCAGCGGCGCGCTGCACGTCGGCGGCCGCGGCGAGCGCGCGTTCCGCATGCGGCAGCAGGGTCTGGCCGTCGCGCGTGAGCGCGAGCCCGCGCGACGTGCGCGTAAACAGCGTGACACCGAGCGTTTCCTGCAGATGCTTGATCTGCAGGCTGACGGCCGGCTGCGTCAGGTGCAGCTGCACCGCGGCGCGTGTCAGGTTGCCTTCGCGTGCGACCGTCGCGAACGCACGGAGCAGGGTGAGATCCATCGTCGTGATATGAGCGCGGCTTATAACGCAGTTCAGCATAACTCATTGGATCGGCAGCCGGCGGCGGGAGTACGCTTCATCGGTCGTGTCGCGCGGCCGCCAGCGCGGGCCGCGACGCACTATGCTGAGAATGCGCGCGGCACCGCGCCGCGCGGCGCACAACAACGAAGAAGGGGACACGCCGTGAGTACTCCACGCACGCTCGAAGGCGAATTCGACTACGTGATCGTCGGTGCGGGCACCGCAGGCTGCGTGCTCGCGAACCGCCTGACCGAGGATCCCGACATCCGCGTGCTGCTGCTCGAAGCAGGCGGCAAGGACGACTATCACTGGATCCACATCCCGGTCGGCTATCTGTATTGCATCGGCAACCCGCGCACCGACTGGCTGTACAAGACCCAACCCGAAGCGGCGCTCAACGGCCGGGCGCTGTCGTATCCACGCGGCCGCGTGCTCGGCGGCTGCTCGTCGATCAACGGGATGATCTACATGCGCGGCCAGCGCGAGGATTACGACAGCTGGGCGCAGGAAACCGGCGACGCCGGCTGGTCGTGGGACAGCGTGCTGCCGATCTTCAAGCGCAGCGAGGACCACCATGCGGGCGCGAGCGACGCACACGGCGCGGGCGGTTACTGGCGCGTCGAGAAGCAGCGGCTGCGCTGGGAGATCCTCGAATCGTTCGCGCAGGCCGCGCAGCAGACGGGCATCCCGGCAACCGACGACTTCAACCGCGGCGACAATTCCGGGGTCGGTTATTTCGAGGTGAACCAGAAGCGCGGCGTGCGCTGGAATACGTCGAAGGCGTTCCTGCGGCCCGCGATGGCGCGCCCGAACCTGACCGTGATCACCGGCGCGCACGCGCAGCGCGTGATTTTCGACGGGCGGCGCGCGGTCGGTGTCGAATATCGCGGCGGCGGCACCGATTACGTTGCGCGGGCGCGCTCGGAGGTGCTACTGACGTCCGGCGCCGTGAATTCGCCGCAGCTGCTCGAACTGTCGGGCATCGGCGACGGCCGGCGGCTGCAGGCGCTCGGCATCGACGTCGTGCAGGATCTGCCCGGCGTCGGCGAAAACCTGCAGGATCACCTGCAATTGCGGATGGCGTTTCGCGTCGAAGGCGTGCGCACGCTCAACACGCTGTCCGCGCACTGGTGGGGCAAGCTGATGATCGGCGCGGAATATGCGTTGCTGCAGCGCGGGCCGATGTCGATGGCGCCGTCGCAACTCGGCGCATTCGCGAAATCCGACCCCGACGATCCGGCACTCACGCGCCCCGATCTCGAATACCACGTGCAGCCGCTGTCGCTCGAACGTTTCGGCGAGCCGCTGCACAGCTTCAATGCATTTACGGCGTCCGTGTGCCATCTGCGGCCGACGTCGCGCGGCAGCGTGCATGTCGCGAGCGCCGATCCGGGTGTCGCACCCGCAATCGCGCCGAACTATCTGTCGACCGACCACGATCGCCACGTCGCCGCGAACGCGTTGCGCCTCACGCGCCGGATCGCGTCCGCGCCGGCGCTCACGCGTTATCGGCCCGAGGAAATCCTGCCCGGCACGCAGTACCGGAGCGAAGCCGAGCTGATCAACGCGGCGGGCGCCGTCGGCACGACGATCTTCCACCCGGTCGGCACCTGCCGGATGGGGCGGGCCGACGACGAGCGTGCGGTCGTCGACAGCCGGCTGCGGGTACGCGGGATCGCCGGGCTGCGGATCGTCGATGCGTCGGTGATGCCCTTCATTACATCGGGCAATACCAATTCGCCGACGCTGATGATCGCCGAGCGCGCGAGCGACATGATCCGTGCCGATCGCCGCGCGGCGCGCGAAGCGACGCCGGTGCGAACGGAGCCCGCGGCGACAGCCGCGTGACGGAACGCTGACACGCACGACAGCGGGCCGTCATGATGACGCCCGCTGATTCGATATGCGAAACAAGCTGCCGGTGCCGATCGTGTCGATTGCGTCGCTTCACCGGCAAGATCCATGCAAGCCGTGCAGCCGCACGGCTTTCCTGTTGCGTGCCTGCCGCGCCGTGCGAAGAGACAACGGTCGATGATGCACGTGTCAAAAAAACGTGGCGAAAAACCGAGCACAACCGCGCGCGACATGGCGGCCAGCCCTATAAGTGCAAATCCCGATGATTGCACTGCACCAACGGCGAGACAATGTGGCGCAGTGTGCATACGCGTCGGCGCGGGAGACCACCCTCGAGGCGTAACACGGCGCCCGGGGCAGCCTGCTCATCCGCTGACGTGTTTCGCGGCCGCTTCGCGCGAATCTTCCCGGTGCTTCGCCTGACTTCGTATGGAAGGGAACATGATTCTCGGCGACACGATTCTGGAAACACGCGGACTGACCAAGGAATTCAGGGGTTTCACGGCCGTCAACGGCGTGAACCTGCGTGTGCGTCGCGGTGCGATCCATGCGTTGATCGGACCGAACGGCGCAGGCAAGACGACCTGCTTCAACCTTCTCACCAAATTCCTGACGCCGACGGCCGGCCAGATCGTCTTCAACGGGATCGACATCACCGACGAGCGGCCCGCGCAGGTCGCGCGGCGCGGCATCATCCGTTCGTTCCAGATCTCGGCCGTCTTTCCGCACCTGACCGCACTGCAGAACGTGCGCATCGGCCTGCAGCGCGCGCTCGGCACCGAATTCCATTTCTGGCGCAGCGAACGCACGCTCAAGCGGCTCGACGATCGTGCGATGGATCTGCTCACGCAGGTCGGCCTCACCGATTTCGCGCAGGTGCCGACCGTCGAACTCGCATACGGCCGCAAGCGCGCGCTGGAGATCGCGACCACGCTCGCGATGGAGCCCGAGCTGATGCTGCTCGACGAGCCCACGCAAGGGATGGGCCACGAGGACGTCGATCGCGTGACCGCGCTGATCAAGAAGGTCGCGAGCGGCCGCACCATCCTGATGGTCGAGCACAACATGAACGTGATCGCGGGCATCTCCGACACGATCACCGTCCTGCAACGCGGCGAGGTGCTGGCCGAAGGCTCGTATGCGGAAGTGTCGAAGAATCCGCTCGTCATCGAGGCCTACATGGGCAGCGCCGACGCGGCGCTCGCGGGGGCGCACGCATGAAGCACAGCGAACGGGAGGAACGCGAATTGAGCGGCGTCGAAAGCGGTACGCCCGCGCTGGAGATCACGGGCCTGGAGGCCTGGTACGGGGAATCCCACATATTGCACGGTGTCGACCTGACGGTGCATCGCGGCGAGGTCGTCACGCTGCTCGGCCGCAACGGCGCGGGCCGCACGACGACGCTGCGCGCGATCATGGGCCTCACGGGTCGCCGCAGCGGGTCGATCAAGGTCGCGGGCAACGAGACGATCGGCCTCGCGACACACCGCATCGCGCATTTCGGTGTCGGCTACTGCCCGGAGGAGCGCGGGATCTTCTCGAGCCTCTCGTGCGAGGAGAACCTGATGCTGCCGCCGCCGATCGGGCCGCGCGATCACGCGATGTCGATCGACGAGATCTACACGATGTTCCCGAACCTCGCGTCGCGCCGGCAGAGCCAGGGCACGCGGCTGTCCGGCGGCGAGCAGCAGATGCTCGCGGTCGCGCGGATCCTGCGCACCGGCGCGAACCTGCTGCTGCTCGACGAGATCTCCGAAGGCCTCGCGCCGGTAATCGTGCAGTCGCTGGCGCGGATGATCGTCGCGCTGAAGGCGCGCGGCTACACGATCGTGATGGTCGAACAGAATTTCCGCTTCGCGGCGCCGCTCGCCGACCGGTTCTACGTGATGGAGCACGGCAGCATCGTCGAACATTTCCAGGCGGCCGAACTGGAAAGCAAGATGCCGACCCTGCACGACCTGCTCGGGGTGTGACGCCGCCCCGTCTCTTTCGCCGCTAGCCGTGGCGGCTTCGAACAACCACAACGCATCAGAACAACAGGAGACGTCAATGAAAATGAAGACCCTCGCACACGCCTGTCTCGCGCTCGCGGCGGCCGCGTTCACCACCGGCGCCGCGCAGGCCGCGGATACCGTGAAGATCGGCTTCATCACCGACATGTCGGGGCTTTACGCGGACATCGACGGGCAGGGCGGCCTCGAGGCGATCCGCATGGCGGTCGCCGATTTCGGCGGCAAGGTGCTCGGCAAGCCGATCGAGGTCGTCTATGCCGATCACCAGAACAAGGCCGACATCGCCGCGTCGAAGGCGCGCGAATGGATGGACCGCGGCGGGCTCGACCTGCTGGTCGGCGGCACGAACTCCGCCACCGCGCTGTCGATGAACCAGGTCGCGGCCGAGAAGAAGAAGGTCTACATCAACATCGGCGCGGGCGCCGACACGCTGACGAACGAGCAGTGCACGCCGTACACGGTCCACTACGCATACGACACGATGGCGCTCGCGAAGGGCACCGGTTCGGCGGTGGTGAAGCAGGGCGGCAAGAGCTGGTTCTTCCTGACTGCCGACTACGCGTTCGGCAAGGCGCTCGAGAAGAACACGTCGGATGTCGTGAAGGCGAACGGCGGGCAGGTGCTCGGCGCGGTGCGTCACCCGCTGTCCGCGTCGGATTTCTCGTCGTTCCTGCTGCAGGCGCAGGCGTCGAAGGCGCAGATCCTCGGCCTCGCGAACGCGGGCGGCGACACGATCAATTCGATCAAGGCCGCGAAGGAGTTCGGCATCACGAAGACGATGAAGCTCGCCGCGCTGCTGATGTTCATCGACGACGTGCACAGCCTCGGCCTCGAGACGACGCAGGGCCTCGTGCTGACCGACAGCTGGTACTGGAACCGCGATGCGGCGTCGCGCCAGTGGGCGCAACGCTACTTCGGCAAGATGAAGAAGATGCCGTCGAGCCTGCAGGCGGCCGACTACTCGTCGGTGACGACCTACCTGAAGGCGGTCCAGGCTGCCGGAACGACCGATTCCGACAAGGTGATGGCCGAGCTGAAGAAGATCAAGATCAACGACTTCTACGCGAAGGGCTACATCCGCACGGACGGCAGCATGATCCACGACATGTACCTGATGGAAGTGAAGAAGCCTGCTGAATCGAAGGAGCCGTGGGATTACTACAAGGTGCTCGCGACGATTCCGGGCGAACAGGCGTTCGGGACCAAGCAGGAATCGCGCTGCGCGTTGTGGAAGTAAGCGGGGCTTGGCGGCGCGCGAGTTGCGCGCCGCACGGTGGCGGCCGCAGCGATGTGCCCCGCTGCGCCGCCCGCGTGCGCATCCCTATAAGGTTGCGCGCGCAACGAAACTCATACTGACGGCTAAGTCGATGGAAATCTTTGGCATTCCGTTGCCGGCGATGCTGAGCCAGTTGCTGCTCGGGCTCGTCAACGGCTCGTTCTACGCGATCCTGAGCCTCGGGCTCGCGGTGATCTTCGGGCTGCTCAACGTGATCAACTTCGCGCACGGCGCGCTGTTCATGCTGGGCGCGATGCTCGCGTGGATGGGCCTGTCGTACTTCGGGCTGCCGTACTGGGCGATGCTCGTGATCGCGCCGCTGGTCGTCGGTGCGTTCGGGATCCTGATCGAACGCTCGATGCTGCGCTGGCTGTACAAGCTCGATCACCTGTACGGGCTGCTGCTCACGTTCGGGCTCACGCTGGTCGTCGAAGGCGTGTTCCGGTCGATCTACGGCTCGTCCGGCCAGCCGTACGACGTGCCGTCGCAGCTGTCCGGCGCCACCAACCTCGGCTTCATGTTCCTGCCGAACTACCGTGCATGGGTGGTCGTCGCGTCGCTCGCGGTGTGTCTCGTGACCTGGTTCGTGATCGAGAAGACGCGCCTCGGCGCCTACCTGCGCGCGGGCACCGAGAACCCGAAGCTCGTCGAGGCATTCGGCGTGAACGTGCCGATGATGATCACGCTCACCTACGGCTTCGGCGTCGCGCTCGCGGCGTTCGCGGGCGTGCTGGCCGCGCCGGTGATCCAGGTGTCGCCGCTGATGGGCCAGCCGATGATCATCACCGTGTTCGCGGTGGTCGTGATCGGCGGGATGGGGTCGATCCTCGGCTCGATCGTCACGGGCCTGATGCTCGGCGTGATCGAGGGTTTCACGCGCGTGTTCTACCCCGAAGCGTCGGCTACCGTCGTGTTCGTGATCATGGCGATCGTGCTGCTGTTCCGCCCGGCGGGCCTCTTCGGCAAGGAAAAATGATGCAGAGAAAAGTGCTCTACGGCGTGCTGCTTGCCGCACTGCTCGCCGCGCCGTTCATCGGCGCGTACCCGGTGTTCGTGATGAAGGTGCTCACGTTCGCGCTGTTCGCGGCCGCATTCAACCTGCTGATCGGCTATACGGGGCTGCTGTCGTTCGGCCATGCGATGTTCCTCGCGACCGCCGGCTATGCGACCGGTTATTCGATGCAGACGCTCGGCTTCACGCCGGAACTCGGGGTGCTCGTCGGCACCGTTGCCGCGACGCTGCTCGGGCTCGTCGTCGGGCTGTTCGCGATCCGCCGGCAGGGCATCTACTTCGCGATGATCACGCTCGCGTTCGCGCAGATGGTCTATTTCATCTACCTGCAGGCGCCGTTCACGCACGGCGAAGACGGGTTGCAGGGCGTGCCGCGCGGCCACCTGTTCGGGCTGCTCGACCTGTCGAACGACGTCGCGCTGTACTACGTCGTGGTGGCGGTGGTCGTCGCCGCGTGCGCGTTCATCGTGCGGGTCGTGCATTCGCCGTTCGGCCAGGTGCTCGTCGCGATCAAGGAGAACGAGGCGCGCGCGATCTCGCTCGGCTACGACACCGACCGTTTCAAGCTGCTCGCGTTCATCCTGTCGGCGGGCATCGCGGGACTGGCCGGCTCGCTGAAGGTGCTCGTGCTCGGCTTCGAGACGCTGTCGGACGCGTACTGGACGATGTCGGGCCTGGTCGTGCTGATGACGCTCGTCGGCGGGATGGGCACGCTGTTCGGGCCGCTGCTCGGCGCGGCGCTGATCGTCGCGCTCGAAGACCGGCTCGGCGACATCGGCGAAGGGCTCGCATCGGCGACGGGCGTCGCGTGGTTCCATTCGCTCGGCGAATCGGCGACGATCGTCACGGGGCTGATCTTCATCGTGTGCGTGCTCGCCTTCCGGCGCGGCATCGTCGGCGAGATGGTCGCGCGGATCAAGCCGCTCAGGGCCTCCTGAGCGCATGCCGCGCACGTCGCCGCCGGTTGATGCGAAGCACCATCCGGCATGCTCGTGAAGCGCGTCGCAGCGCGCTCGGGGCGGCACCGCGCGGCTGGCTGCTGCCCCATTTTCGTGCGGCGATGCACCATAGGGGTAAATGCTAAGTTGCCGTGGTGCTTAAGCCTCTTTAAGATTCACCCTAGTTCTGATGCACCGCGAAACGAATTTGCAGGTGGAGAACGAGGAGACAATCGAGGCACAAAGTGCCCGGACCCTAAAGCGCTGTTGGACGGAATCCAACAGCGCTTTTTCATTTGGTGCACGAATTTCCATCGATGGTGCAGGCGAACCGCGCTGCGTTCCGCGCGCCCGTGTTCTGCCTCGCGTCACTCGCGCGTCATCTCGTCCCCCCGATTTCATCCATTCCTGCCGGTCGATCGCCGCCGGCGCGCAGCCGTGCGCATGCCGTCCGGGCTTACCCGGTTGGCGTGCGCAAAAAGCGTCCGTTACACTCAGCTTTCGCCGACCGTGCGGTCGGGAAAACGGTCGGCAGTTCTCCTACAAGCAAAATGCAGAAGAGGGAGTGCGGTTGGATGAGAAGCGCGGGACGAAGGATCGGGGCGGGAGGGGCGGCTGGCGCCGCTCGTTCGGGGGCGGACATGCATCGGTATGCCCCGGCTTTCACGAGCCGCTCTGCGGCCGGCATGTGCGTTCCGATGCAATTTGCCGGCACGATGGTCTGTCCGGTCGTTGCGTTCGCATCCGATGCGTCGTTCGCATTCGCATGAACGGCCGTTTTTCCGATCCTGCATTGCCCGCGCATGGAGCCGTATCAGGCCCGGCCGGCCGACCTTCCGGCGATCGTTGCGCCCGCATCGATCGCGTTTCGCACAGCGCCGCTTTTCTCTGTTTCCTTCATCCTGACGACATTGCCGCCGCGCATCGTGGCGGTCGAACGACCGTTTCGGCACGCGCTGCGGCGCGTGCATGTGCGGTATCGCCGGGGATCGATGGCGGCGCCGGCGTTTCACGGGAAAACGAGTGTAGGCGGGGCAAGGCGAGATAGTTAAATTATTAACTTGTTTGGAGACCGGGAGCCGCCCGAGCGACCCGTGGCTTTTTCGAGCAGCGTTTGGAGACGACATAAATGAAGATGAATCGATGGATGGAAGTTCTGCTTGCCGCGGGCCTCGTGTGCGCGGCCGCCACGGCGTCGGCGCAGGTGAAGATCGGCGTGACGCTGTCGGCCACCGGGCCGGCCGCGTCGCTCGGGATTCCGGAAAAGAACACGATCGCGCTGCTGCCGAAGGAAATCGCCGGCAAGAGCGTGCAGTACATCGTGCTCGACGACGCATCCGACACGAGCCGCGCGGTGCAGAACGTGCGCAAGCTGATCGACGAGGATCATGTCGACGCGATCATCGGTTCGTCCGTCACGCCGAACTCGCTCGCGATGCTCGATCCCGTGTCGCAGGGCAAGACGCCGACGATCTCGCTCGCGGCGAGCGCGCAGATCATCTCGCCGATGGATGCGAAGCGCGCCTGGATGTTCAAGGTGCCGCAGAACGACCAGCTGATGGCCGACGCGATCGCCGGCTACATGGCGAAGCACGGCGTGAAGACGGTCGGCTTCATCGGCTTCGCCGATGCGTACGGCGACAGCTGGTACAACACGTTCAACGCGGCGGCCGCGAAGAACGGCCTGAAGGTCGTGTCGAACGAACGCTTCAACCGTACCGACGCGTCGGTGATGGGGCAGGTGCTGAAGCTGATGGGCTCGAATCCGGATGCGGTGTTGATCGCCGGCTCGGGCACGCCGGCGGCGCTGCCGGCGAAGACGCTGAAGGAGCGCGGCTACAAGGGCAAGGTGTACCAGACGCACGGCGTCGCGAACAACGACTTCCTGCGTGTGTGCGGCAAGGACTGCGAAGGCGAGATCCTGCCGGCCGGCCCGGTGCTCGTGACCGACCAGCTGCCCGATTCGAATCCGGTGAAGAAGCCGGCGCTCGGGTACAAGGCCGCGTACGAGAAGGCCTACGGCGCGGGCTCGCTGGCGACGTTCGGCGGCCATGCGTGGGATGCGGGGCTGCTGCTGCAGCGTGCGATTCCGGAAGCACTGAAGAAGGGCCAGCCGGGCACCGAGGCGTTCCGCGAAGCGCTGCGCGCGTCGCTCGAAAGCGTGAAGGACCTGCCCGTGTCGCACGGCGTGATCAACATGACGCCGACCGATCACAACGGCTTCGATACGCGTGCGCGCGTGATGGTGCAGATCGTCGACGGCAAGTGGAAGCTGCAGGCCGAGTAAGCATCACGTGAAACCGGCGTGCGCGGCGCGAACGGCGCCGTGCGTGCCGTCGGCAGGGTGCGCGGCCCGACGGGTCGCGCCCATGCCGCCTGGAACCGCCGGGGCCCGTCGCCGGGTGCCTGCGCACCGGTCTTGCCGTCCGCGCGCCCCGGCCGTTTCCGTCTTTCGTTTCTCCGCAGCATTCTCGATACACGAAACGTATGGATCTCTCGATTGCAGCGATCCTCGCGCAAGACGGCATCACGACCGGCGCCATATATGCATTGCTGTCGCTGGCGCTCGTGCTGGTGTTTTCCGTCACGCGAGTGATCTTCATTCCCCAGGGCGAATTCGTCGCCTACGGTGCGCTGACGCTTGCCGCGTTGCAGGCGCAGAAATTTCCCGCCACCTGCTGGCTGTTGTTCGTGATGGGCATCGCGTGCTTCCTGCTCGAAGTCGGCGGCCTGATCCGGCATCGCGAACGTCGCCATCAGCTCGGCCGCACACTCGCGACACTCGGCAGCCGCTACGTCCTGCTGCCGCTCGCGGTGTTCGCGATCACGCGCAGCTTTGCCGCGCAGCCGCTGCCGATGCTCGCGCAGATCGCGCTGACACTCGCGATCGTCGTGCCGATGGGGCCGTTCGTCTACCGGCTCGTGTACCAGCCGATCGCCGAAGGCACGACGCTGCTGCTGCTGATCGTGTCGGTCGCCGTCCACTTCGCGATGGTCGGCCTCGGGCTCGTGATGTTCGGCGCGGAAGGTTCGCGCACCAACGGGTTTTCGGATGCGTCGCTCGCGATCGGCAGCATGACCGTGTCGGTGCAGAGCATCCTGGTCGTCGTGACGGCACTCGTGCTGATCGGTGCGCTCTACGTGTACTTCGGCCGCACGATCGCCGGCAAGGCGCTGCGCGCGACGTCGGTGAACCGGCTCGGCGCGCGGCTCGTCGGCATCGGCACGACCGAGGCAGGGCGGCTCGCGTTCACGTTCGCGGCGGGGCTCGGCGTGCTGTCCGGGATCCTCGTCGGCCCGCTGACGACGATCTACTACGACTCGGGCTTCCTGATCGGCCTGAAGGGTTTCGTCGGCGCGATCATCGGCGGGCTCGTCAGCTATCCGCTCGCGGCCGCCGGCTCGCTGCTCGTCGGCGTGCTCGAATCGTATTCGTCGTTCTGGGCGAGCGCGTACAAGGAGGTGATCGTGTTCACGCTGATCATTCCGGTGCTGCTGTGGCGGAGCTTCGCGACGCCGCACGCGGAAGAGGAAGAGGAGTGACACGATGAAGACGATGGTACGCAACAAGACCTTCTGGGTGTTTCTCGTGGTGCTGTTCGCGCTGCCGGTGCTGCCTGGTGCGCTGCAGGTGCCCGAATACTGGATCACGCTGCTGAACTACATCGGCCTCTACGCGATCGTCGCGATCGGGCTCGTGCTGCTGACGGGCGTCGGCGGGATGACGAGCTTCGGGCAGGCCGCGTTCGTCGGCATCGGCGCCTATGCGACCGCGTTCCTGACGACGCGATACGGCGTGTCGCCGTGGCTCGCGCTGATCGTCGGTGTCGTACTGACGGCGGTCGTCGCGCTCGTGCTCGGCGCGGTCACGATGCGGCTGTCCGGCCACTTCCTGCCGCTCGGCACGATCGCGTGGGGCCTCGCGCTGTTCTACCTGTTCGGCAACCTCGAACTGCTCGGCAAGTACGACGGCATCAACGGGATTCCGGCGCTGAACCTGTTCGGCATCGAGCTTGGAAGCGGGCGCAGCCTGTATTTCCTGATCTGGGCCGTCGTGCTGGCTGCGATCGTGTCGGTGCAGAACCTGCTGAACAGCCGCCCGGGCCGTGCGATCCGCGCGCTGCGCGGCGGCGGCGTGATGGCCGAGGCGATGGGCGTGAACACCGCGTGGATGCGCGTCGTGATCTTCGTCTATGCGGCCGTGCTCGCGGCCGTATCGGGTTTCCTGTACGCGCACCTGCAACGCGCGGTGAACCCGACGCCGTTCGGGCTGAACCACGGGATCGAGTTCCTGTTCATGGCCGTGGTCGGCGGCGTGTCGCATGTGTGGGGCGCGGTGCTCGGCGCGGCGATCCTGACCGTGCTGCAGGACTATCTGCAGACGCTGCTGCCGAAGCTGCTCGGCTCGGAAGGCAACTTCGAGATCATCGTGTTCGGCGTGCTGATGGTGCTGCTGCTGCAGTACGCGCGCCAGGGCGTGTGGCCGTTCGTCGCGAGGCTGTTCCCGCGCGGGCCGCGCGCGCATGTGCCCGAGCACGCGGATCCGTTGCCGCAGCGCGCGAAGCCGACGGCCGGCGAGCCGCTGCTCGTCGTCGACAATGCGCGCAAGCAGTTCGGCGGGCTCGTGGCCGTCAACGACGTCAGCTTCGACGTGAAAGCGGGGCAGATCATCGGGCTGATCGGCCCGAACGGCGCCGGCAAGTCGACCACGTTCAACCTCGTGACGGGTGTGCTGAAGCCGACGGGCGGCACGATCACGTTCCGTGGCGAGCGTATCGACGGGCTCACATCGCGCCAGATCGTCCGCCGCGGCATCGGCCGGACGTTCCAGCACGTGAAGCTGTTGCCGGCGATGACGGTGCTCGAGAACGTCGCGATCGGTGCGCACCTGCGTGGCCGTACGGGCGTGTGGCGCAGCGTCGCGCGGCTCAATGCACATGAGGAAGCGCAGTTGCTGGCTGAGGCCGCACGCCAGATTCGCCGCGTCGGGCTTGAAAAGCACATGTACGACGAAGCGGGCAGCCTCGCGCTGGGGCAGCAGCGGATTCTCGAAATCGCGCGGGCGCTGTGCTGCGATCCGACGCTGCTGCTGCTCGACGAGCCGGCCGCCGGGCTGCGTTACCAGGAGAAGCAGCAACTCGCTGATCTGCTGCGGCGGCTGAAGGCGGAAGGCATGAGCGTGTTGCTCGTGGAACACGACATGGATTTCGTGATGAATCTCACCGACCGTTTGGTGGTGATGGAGTTCGGCACGCGGATCGCGGAAGGACTGCCGCAAGACGTGCAGCAGGATCCGGCGGTGCTGGAGGCGTATCTGGGCGGGGTGGAGTGATGACGGACACGACGATGCCGATTCTCGAAGTGCGCGGGCTGGCGGTCCGGTACGGGAAGGTGGAGGCGCTGCACGGCGCGGCGATCAAGGTTGGCGCGGGGCAGATCGTCAGCGTGATCGGCCCGAACGGCGCCGGCAAATCGACGCTGCTGAACGCGATCATGGGCGCGCTGCCGGTGACCGGGCATGCATCGGGTGCGATCGTGTACCGCGGTCACGACGTCGGTGCATTGCCGGTCGAACAGCGCGTCGCACGCGGGATGTGCCTCGTACCGGAAAAGCGTGAGCTGTTCAGCACGATGACGGTCGAAGACAACCTCGTATTGGGCGCGTATCGGCGCAAGCAGGCCGGTGAAGCGAACTTCCTCGACCAGCTCGATCATGTGTTCGCCCTGTTTCCGCGGCTGAAGGAGCGCCGCAAGCAGGCGGCCGGCACGCTATCCGGCGGCGAGCGGCAGATGCTTGCGGTGGGACGCGCACTGATGGGCAAGCCCGATCTGCTGATGCTCGACGAGCCGAGCCTCGGGCTGGCGCCGCTGATCGTGAAGGAGATTTTTCATATCATCAGCGCGTTGCGCGGGACGGGCGTGGCGACACTGCTGATCGAGCAGAACGCACGGGCTGCACTGCAGATCTCCGATTACGGCTATGTGCTGGAGACAGGCGAATTTGCGCTGGAAGGGCCGGCGGCCGAACTTGCGCAGAATCCACGCGTGATCGAGACGTACCTCGGGCTAGTGAAGAAAACGGCCTGATCGGTGGTGTGGTGGGCGGGAAACGGGCGGCGTGTTTCACGTGAAACACGCCGTTTTTGTTTTTGGGTGAGATGCGACCCCGACACGCGACGGCTAGCGGCCGGGGGATAAGTGCAAGGGAAACAATCGGAAGCTCTGTGCAGCGCGGACGACGATCCGGAGCATCGTTCGCCGGTGGCTGTCGCCTGTTCCGCACACTGGGGATGTTGTGCCGGGTCACAGGGGATAAGTGTCGGGCGAACTGTCTGAAATTCTGTGAGGGAGAGGGTGGGTGCGGTCGCACAGGGTGTTCCGTCCAGGTTGCCGTGCGGGGCACAGGCATCGAACGGGTATGTGTTCCACGTGAAATTTCCCGGCAAGCGAATTTTTTTGCACAGGCGCAACGATGTGGCGCCGGCGGGCCGGAAGCGTTGCCGGAGCGGGCTCTGCGCCACGGATTCCGCGGCCGAGCACTTAAAAATCGCCGAAATGCACAGACCCTACCATTCGGACGGCCTTCGGGTGAAAAGCGAACCCGCTATAATTCGGCCCATACATTTCTCAGATAGGTTCGTGCGCCGTCCTGCGTACGGAATCCACCATGCTTTTTCCCACAGAATTTGACGTCATCGTCGTCGGTGGCGGTCATGCCGGCACGGAAGCCGCGCTGGCGTCCGCCCGCATGGGCGCAAAGACATTACTGCTGACCCACAACATCGAAACGCTTGGGCAGATGAGCTGCAATCCGTCGATCGGCGGCATTGGCAAGGGCCATCTGGTCAAGGAAGTCGATGCGCTGGGCGGCGCAATGGCAGCCGCGACCGACGAGAGCGGTATTCAGTTCCGGATCCTCAATTCGTCGAAGGGGCCGGCCGTGCGCGCGACGCGTGCGCAGGCCGATCGCATCCTGTACAAGGCCGCGATTCGCCACCGGCTCGAGAATCAGCCGAACCTGTGGCTGTTCCAGCAAGCTGTCGACGACCTGATGGTCGAAGGCGACCGCGTGGTGGGCGCCGTCACGCAGATCGGCATCCGCTTCCGTGCGCGTGCGGTCGTGCTGACCGCCGGTACGTTCCTCGACGGCAAGATTCACGTCGGCCTGAACAACTATACGGGTGGTCGTGCGGGCGATCCGGCGGCCGTGTCGCTGTCATCGCGCCTGAAGGAGCTGAAGCTGCCGCAGGGCCGCCTGAAGACCGGTACGCCGCCGCGTATCGATGGTCGCTCGATCGACTTCTCGCAGCTGGATGAGCAGCCGGGCGATCTCGATCCGATCCCCGTCTTCTCGTTCCTGGGCCGTGCGGAGCAGCATCCGCAGCAACTGCCGTGCTGGGTCACGCATACGAACGAGCGCACGCACGACATCATTCGTGGCGGCCTCGACCGTTCGCCTATGTATACAGGCGTGATCGAAGGCGTCGGGCCGCGCTATTGCCCGTCGATCGAGGACAAGATTCACCGGTTCGCTTCGAAGGAATCGCACCAGATCTTCCTGGAACCGGAGGGGCTGACGACCAACGAGTTCTACCCGAACGGGATCTCGACGAGCCTGCCGTTCGACGTCCAGCTCGAGCTCGTGCACTCGATGCGCGGCCTCGAGAACGCGCATATCCTGCGCCCCGGCTACGCGATCGAGTACGACTACTTCGACCCGCGTGCGCTGAAGGCGTCGCTCGAAACGAAGGCGATCAACGGGCTGTTCTTTGCGGGCCAGATCAACGGGACGACGGGCTATGAAGAAGCGGCCGCGCAGGGTCTGCTGGCCGGTCTCAACGCTGGCCGCTACGTGCAGGAGAAGGACGCATGGTGCCCGCGCCGTGACCAGGCCTACCTTGGCGTGCTGGTCGACGATCTCGTGACGCGCGGTGTGGCCGAGCCGTACCGGATGTTCACGAGCCGCGCCGAGTATCGCCTCAGCCTGCGTGAAGACAATGCTGACATGCGCTTGACCGAGATCGGCCGCGAACTGGGGCTCGTCGACGACGCACGCTGGGACGCATTCAGTCGGAAGCGCGACGCTGTTTCACGTGAAACCGAACGCCTGAAGTCGACGTGGGTCACGCCGAAGACGTTGCCGCTGGAAGAGGCGACCGCGCTCCTCGGCAAGGCGATCGACCACGAATACAGCCTCGCCGAACTGCTGCGCCGTCCGGGTATCAGCTACGACGGTGTGTGCGGACTGAAGGGCGGCGAGTGCGGCCCCGCCGAGCCGCTGGCCGACGATCCGGTGCTGCTCGAGCAGATCAAGGAGCAGGTCGAGATCGGCATCAAGTATCAGGGCTACATCGAGCGCCAGGCATCGGAAATCGAACGCAACGATGCGAACGAGAACACGCGCCTGCCCGACGGTATCGATTACCGCGAAGTCCGCGGCCTGTCGTTCGAGGTGAGCCAGAAGCTCAACGAGTTCCGACCGGAAACGATCGGGCAGGCGTCGCGCATCTCGGGTGTCACGCCGGCGGCAATTTCGCTGCTGATGGTGCACCTGAAGCGTCGCGGCCTGGGCCGCCGTAATGGCACGGCCGAAGCGGCAGCGGAGCAGGGGGACGGCGCCGTCCCGACGCAACAATGACGGCGCGTCGCGCGCCGGCGGTTAATCGGGACGTACTGGAACAGATGCTCGTCGAAGGCACGACGGCGCTCGACCTTATGCTGACGGATACACAACGCAACCAGCTGCTCGACTACGTCGCGCTGCTCGGCAAGTGGAACGCGGTCTACAACCTGACCGCGATCCGCGACCCGAAGCAGATGCTGATCCAGCACATCCTCGATTCGCTTTCCATCGTTCCGCATCTGCGTGGCCGTGCATCAGCCCGCGTGCTCGACGTCGGCTCGGGTGGTGGATTGCCCGGTATCGTGCTGGCGATCGTCGAGCCGGATTGGCAGATCACGCTGAACGATATCGTGCAGAAGAAGTCTGCATTCCAGACCCAGATGCGTGCGGAGCTGAAGCTCGCGAACCTGTCGGTGGTCACGGGGCGGGTCGAATCGCTGCAGCCGGGTGTCGAAGTGCCGGAAAAATTCGACATGATCGTATCCCGCGCTTTCGCGGATCTGTCCGACTTCGTTAAACTTGCTCGACACCTGGTTGCGCCGGGCGGATCGATCTGGGCAATGAAGGGCGTTCATCCGGACGACGAGATTGCGCGGTTGCCGGAAGGCAGCCGCGTGAAGCAGACGATACGGCTGGCGGTGCCGTTGCTCGATGCCGAACGGCATCTGATCGAAGTGGCCGTCGACGAAGCGAATTGAAGGGCCGGCGCGCGATGGCGCGCCGTTTGTTTGAAGGTAAAGGGAACACACCAACGATGGCAAAGATCTTCTGCGTTGCGAACCAGAAGGGGGGCGTCGGCAAGACGACGACATCGGTCAATCTCGCCGCAAGCCTTGCAGCGCAGGAGCAACGAGTCCTGCTGATCGATCTCGACCCTCAGGGTAACGCGACGATGGGCAGCGGGATCGACAAGGCTGCTTGCGAAGCGACCGTGTACGAGGTGCTGGTCGACGGCGTGTCGGTGACCGACGCGCGCATCCGGCCGGACGGCGTCACCTACGACGTGCTACCCGCGAACCGCGAGCTGTCCGGTGCCGAGATCGAACTGATCAGCATCGACAACCGCGAGCGCCGGCTGAAGGCCGCGCTCGAGCACGTGGCCGACGACTACGATTTCGTGCTGATCGATTGCCCGCCGACGCTGTCGCTGCTGACGCTGAACGGCTTGTGCGCGGCGCACGGCGTCGTGATCCCCATGCAGTGCGAATACTTTGCACTGGAGGGGTTGTCGGACCTCGTCAACACGATCAAGCAGGTTCACGCGAACATGAACCGCGACCTGAAGATCATCGGCTTGCTGCGTGTGATGTTCGATCCGCGCATCACGCTGCAGCAGCAAGTCTCCGATCAACTGAAAGCGCACTTCGGCGACAAGGTGTTCGACGCGGTGATTCCGCGCAACGTGCGCCTGGCGGAAGCGCCGAGTTACGGGCTGCCGGGCGTCGTGTTCGACCGCAGCTCGCGCGGTGCGCAAGCGTATCTCCAGTTCGGTGCCGAGATGATCGACCGCGTTCGCGCGTTCGAGGTGTCGTGATCCGGACATGAGCGAAGCGAGGAAGAAAGACATGAACGCGGTACCAAAGAAGAAGGGCTTGGGACGTGGCCTCGAAGCGCTGCTCGGCGGCAGTGCCGATATCACCGAAGCGGTGAAGATCGAAGGGGCACCGAACACGCTCGCGCTCGGCAAGCTGCAGGCCGGCAAGTACCAGCCGCGGACGCGGATGGACGAAGGCAGCCTGCAGGAGCTCGCGGCGAGCATTCGCGCACAGGGCGTGATGCAGCCGATCCTGGTACGGCCCATTTCGTCAGACAAATACGAGATCATCGCGGGCGAGCGCCGTTTCCGCGCGGCACGCCTGGCGGGCCTCGATGAAGTGCCGGTGCTCGTGAAGGATGTGTCCGACCAGGCCGCCGCGGCGATGGCGCTGATCGAGAACATCCAGCGCGAGGATCTGAACCCGCTCGAAGAGGCGCACGGTATCCAGCGCCTGCTCGACGAGTTCGGTTTCACGCACGAACAGGCGGCCGAATCGGTCGGCCGTTCGCGCAGCGCGGTGTCGAACCTGCTGCGCCTGCTGAACCTGGCTTCGCCGGTGCAGACGATGCTGCTGGCCGGTGATCTCGACATGGGGCATGCGCGCGCGCTGCTCGCCGTCGATGCGGCCACGCAGATCACGCTCGCCCATCAGGTCGTCAACAAGCGCATGTCGGTGCGGGAGACCGAGAAGCTCGTCACGCACACGACGAAGGAAGCGCCGGCCGTGAAGGCGCGCGCGAAGGACGACGGCGGGCGCGATACGCGCCGTCTCGAGGAGGAGTTGTCCGACCTGCTCGCGTCGACGGTGAAGATCAAGCTCGGCCGCCGAGGACGAGGGCAGGTCACGATCGACTTCGGCAACCTCGACGCGCTCGAGGGCATTCTCGTGCGGCTGCGCGGCAACGTCGCGACCGAAGAGTAACGCGGTGCCGATGGAGAAGACGGGCGCGCCGACGCCGCGCCGGTGGCTGGGATGGCTTGCGCAGGAGCCGGTGCTGTCGGTGCTCGTACTTGGCCTGATCGTGCTGCAATGGGTGCGTCCGCAACCATTTTCCGTGTTGGCCGGTCGCGTCGACTGGCAGACGGTCGCGACGCTGGCGGGCCTGCTGATGCTGACCAAGGCGCTCGAGTTGTCCGGCTGCCTGATGTGGCTCGCACACCGCATCGTGCATCACGTGCATTCCGAACGCGGGCTCGCGTTGTTGCTCGTAGGGTTCGCCGCGTTGTTGTCGATGTGGCTCACCAACGACGTCGCGCTGTTCGTCGTCGTGCCGTTGATGGTCTCGCTGCGTGCGCTGACGCCACTGCCGTTCCGGCGGCTCGTGATCGTCGTTGCGCTGGCGGTCAACGCGGGGTCCGTCGCGACGCCGCTCGGCAATCCCCAGAATCTTTTCCTGTGGCAATTGAGCGGTGCGTCGTTCGGCCGCTTCGTGGTCACGCTCGGGCCGCTCGCGATCGCGCTGATGGCGCTGCTGCTCGTGCTGACCGCATGCGCGTTTCGCGCAAAGCCGCTCGACTTGTCCGGCGATGTCACAGCGCTGCCCGTGCAACGCATGCACGCGCTGATCGCGGCGGTGCTGTTCGCCGCGTTCGTGCTGCTCGCCGATGCGCATCATCCGCTGCCCGGTCTCGTCGGTGTCGCCATCGTGCTGCTCGCCGTCAAACGCGACGCAGTCCTGAAGATCGACTGGCTGCTGCTGCTGATCTTCGTACTGATGTTCGTCGTGCTGCGTACCGCGGCTGCGCTGCCCGTCGTGCACGACACGATTGCGAATGCGCAACTCGATTCGCCGCTGCGCGTCTACGCGGCCGGCGCGCTGTTGTCACAGGTCATCAGCAATGTACCGGCCGCGATCCTGCTGTCGGAATTCACGCACGACTGGCGTGCGCTCGCGTTCGGCGTATCGGTCGGCGGCTTCGGTTTCGCGATCGGCTCGCTTGCGAACCTGATCGCGGTGCGTCTCGCGAAGGAGCCGCGCATGTGGCTGCCGTTCCATCTGGTTTCGATTCCGTTCGCACTCGCCAGTGCGGCGGTCGGCGCGTGGCTGCTCGTTCACGGTTGAGTGACGCGGCTGCGTGCGGCACAGCCGTGCGATTCGGGTGGCGGGGCGGGTGCACAGTATTCGCGCTGGTTGCGGGGCTGTTGATAAGTCCGGCAATTCACAGTCGATCGCCTGTGGTGGCATGACAACTGATTGGATGATTCGACGCGTCGGCGTCGGCCCCGATTTCGGGCATCCGGTGCCGCGGGGTGGTCACAGGTTTTTCCTGCTCGGCGCTTCGTGCTTGGCGTGAGCCCGGGGCCGCGTCACGGCGTGGATTCCGGATGGCGTTCGAGCCGTCCCGCCGGCATCCGCATCGGGCCTCGTTTCCTTGTCATTTCCTCGTCGCCGGATTTTTTCGAGCAAGAAATACCGGCGCAAAAAAGCGACCTTACAACTGTCATCGTACGTCGTCGAATCGCGTGTTTTTTCACATGATGAGGCGTCGTTTTACGCAGGTTTTTGTCGCGTCTAAAGCCTTGAATCACTTGCAACTATCGCTTACAATCGCCCGGATTTGTTAGCTAGGCACCCCTGAAAGCTTTCAGAAAGCTTGGGGCCGGGTTCAAGGATTTTGCGGAAGATTGCGATGGCGGGTCAGGCGCCGGACGACAGGCACGATGATCAGCGCACGCAACGCACCGCTTCGGCGGCCGGCGAGCGGCGCGAATCCGACGATGACTGGGACGCCGAGCAGCAAGATAACAACATCGTTCCGCTCACGCGGGCAGAAGCCGAAAAGCTGTTCGGCCCGAACGTGAGCAAGCCCTCGCGCGTGACCCCCTATAAGGTGGTATTCGCGCAAGTGGTTCTGTCCCTGGTTGCAACGCTGGCGTGGTGGCTGTTTTCGAAGTCGCCGGGCGCCGCTGCGCAATCCGCGTTTCTGGGCGGAGCGATCGGCTGGGTGCCAAGTGCGGTATTCGTGGCACGACTGAAGGCAGGTGGTTCGGCCACCGTGATGAGCTGGGTGATGGGCGAAGCCCTGAAGCTCGCTCTGACGATCGGGATGTTCACTGCAGTGGCGTTCGGCTGGGCCGGCGTGCACTGGGTGCCGTTCCTCGTCACGTACCTCGTCGTGCTGAAGACGTACTGGATCGCACTGGCCTGGCGGTAAGGAACAAGCAGCGTGCGGTTTCGACAACGAACCGCGCCGGCCCGTTCCCGCAATAGCGTGTTGCGGAACTGGCAAAACGATTTTCGACAATTTGGGTGGCATTAACGATATGGCAGCTAGCGAAGGCACGCGCGGTCCGGATCCGTCCGAGTACATTGCGCACCACTTGCAGAATTTCTCCACCTCGCATCAGACGTCGATTTTCGACATCCACGTCTGGAATCTCGACACGCTGTTCTGGTCGATCGTTTGCGGCATCGTGACGATCGTCCTGCTGCGTCTGGCTGCCCGCAAGGCGACGTCGGGCGTGCCGGGCCGTTTCCAGTGCGCGATCGAGATGCTCGTCGAGATGGTCGAAGACCAATCGAAGGCCATCGTTCACGGCAATCGTACCTTCATCGCTCCGCTCGCGCTCACGGTGTTCGTGTGGGTCGCGCTGATGAACTCCCTCGACTTCCTCCCGGTCGACCTGCCGGGCCGCGTGATCGGCCTGCTCGGTCTGTCGGACGTGATTTCCCACCATCGCATCGTCCCGACGGCCGACCTGAACGGCACGCTCGGCATCGCGCTCGGCGTGTTCGTCCTGATGATCTACTACAGCATCAAGATCAAGGGCGCGGGCGGCTTTGTGCATGAGCTGCTGTCGGCACCGTTCGGCGCCCACCCGCTGCTGTGGATCCCTAACCTCGCGCTCAACATCGTCGAATATCTCGCCAAGACCGTCTCCCTCGGTATGCGGCTGTTCGGCAACATGTACGCGGGTGAGCTGTTGTTCCTGTTGATCGCCCTGCTCGGCAGCATGTGGAGCTTCGGTGGCGACGCAACGTTCCTCGGCTTCGTTGGCCACGTGATCGCGGGCAGCGTCTGGGCAATCTTCCACATCCTGATTGTTCTGTTGCAGGCATTCATTTTCATGATGCTGACGCTGGTGTATCTCGGCCAGGCGCACGACAAGCACTAAGCGCGGCGTGCAAAAAAGAGTTTCCGTTTTAGTTTTTTAAATCTCAGTTCCAAGTCTTTTCACAAAGGAGTGATCATGCAAGCTTACATCGCCAACATCCAGGGTCTGACCGCCATCGGTATCGGCATCATCATCGGCCTGGGTGCAATCGGCGCCTGTATCGGTATCGCGCTGATGGGTGGTAAGTACATCGAAGCCTGCGCACGTCAGCCGGAACTCATCAACCCGCTGCAAACGAAGATGTTCCTGCTGGCTGGTCTGATCGACGCGGCATTCCTGATCGGCGTGGGTGTTGCAATGCTGTTCGCGTTCGCGAACCCGCTCCTGTCGAAGCTCGTCGCAGGCTAAGGTTCCTCGGAAATATGCGTCCGGCGTGAGCCGGCGCAGGGCGGAACGGAGACTTGGGGCGCTGATCGAATGCAACTCGATGAGCGCCTTACCGTTTCATTTTTCCGGAATAGCAGATAAGGAAACACCGTGAATCTCAACGCAACTCTGTTTGCGCAAATGGTCGTGTTCCTGGTCCTCGCGTGGTTCACGATGAAGTTCGTGTGGCCGCCGTTGATCAACGCCCTCGACGAACGTTCGAAGAAGATCGCCGACGGCCTCGCCGCCGCCGAGAAGGGCAAGGCAGAACTCGACGCAGCGCACAAGCGCGTGGACCAGGAACTCGCGCAGGCCCGCAATGACGGCCAGCAGCGCATCGCCGACGCTGAAAAGCGTGCCCAGGCGGTCGCCGAGGAAATCAAGGCCAACGCCCAGGCTGAAGCCGCCCGCATCGTCGCCCAGGCGAAGGCGGAAGCAGAACAGCAAATCGTGAAGGCGCGCGAAGCGCTGCGTGGCGAAGTCGCTACGCTGGCCGTGAAGGGCGCCGAGCAGATCCTGAAGCGCGAAGTCGATCAAACGGCCCACGCCCAACTGCTGAATCAACTGAAAGCCGAGCTCTGATCATGGCCGAACTTGCAACCATCGCCCGCCCTTACGCAGAAGCGCTGTTCCGCGTGGCCGAGGGCGGTGACATCGCCGCCTGGTCCACGCTCGTGCAAGAGCTGGCCCAGGTTGCGCGTCTGCCGGAAGTGCTGTCGGTCGCGTCGAGCCCGAAGGTGACGCGCACGCAAGTAGCCGAGTTGCTGCTTGCTGCTGCGAAGTCGCCGCTCGTGGCCGGCGCCGAAGCGAAGAACTTCGTGCAGATGCTGGTCGACAATCATCGCATCGCGCTGCTGCCGGAAATTGCCGAGCAGTTCGAGGCGCTCAAGAACGAACGTGAAGGTGCCGCCGACGCCGAGATCGTGAGCGCGTTCCCGCTGAACGGCGCGGATCTCGACAGTCTCGTCTCGGGCCTCGAACGCAAGTTCAAGCGCAAGCTGAAACCGACGGTCGAAGTCGATTCGTCGCTGATCGGCGGCGTGCGCGTGACGGTCGGCGACGAAGTGCTCGACACCTCGGTTCGCGCGCGCCTCGCATCGATGCAGGCTGCCTTGACCGCCTGAGCGCCACGCCGGCACGCAACAGAATTGACTATCAGGAGCGAATAATGCAACTCAATCCCTCTGAGATCAGCGAGCTGATCAAGAGCCGGATCCAGGGCCTTGAAGCGAGCGCAGACGTTCGCAACCAGGGCACCGTGATCTCCGTGACCGACGGTATCGTGCGTATCCACGGCCTGTCGGACGTGATGCAGGGCGAAATGCTCGAGTTTCCGGGCAACACGTTCGGCCTCGCGCTGAACCTCGAGCGCGACTCGGTCGGCGCGGTGATTCTCGGCGAATACGAACACATCTCGGAAGGCGACATCGTCAAGACGACGGGCCGCATTCTCGAAGTCCCGGTTGGCCCGGAACTCGTCGGCCGCGTGGTCGATGCGCTCGGCAACCCGATCGACGGCAAGGGCCCGGTCAACGCGAAGCTGACCGATGCGATCGAAAAGATCGCCCCGGGCGTGATCTGGCGTAAGTCGGTGTCGCAGCCGGTGCAGACGGGCATCAAGTCGATCGACGCGATGGTGCCGATCGGCCGTGGCCAGCGTGAGCTGATCATCGGCGACCGTCAGTGCGGCAAGACCGCGGTGGCGCTCGACGCGATCATCAACCAGAAGGGCAAGGACCTGATCTGTATCTACGTCGCGATCGGCCAGAAGGCTTCGTCGATCATGAACGTGGTTCGCAAGCTCGAAGAAACGGGCGCGATGGAATACACGATCGTCGTCGCCGCCACGGCATCGGATTCCGCCGCCATGCAGTACCTGGCACCGTACGCCGGCTGCACGATGGGCGAATACTTCCGCGACCGCGGCCAGGACGCGCTGATCATTTATGACGACTTGACCAAGCAGGCTTGGGCATACCGTCAGATCTCGCTGCTGCTGCGCCGCCCGCCGGGCCGTGAAGCGTACCCGGGCGACGTGTTCTATCTGCACTCGCGTCTGCTGGAGCGTGCGGCTCGCGTGTCGGAAGAGTACGTCGAGAAGTTCACGAACGGCGAAGTGAAGGGCAAGAGCGGTTCGCTGACGGCACTGCCGGTCATCGAAACGCAGGCAGGCGACGTGACCGCGTTCGTTCCGACGAACGTGATCTCGATTACCGACGGCCAGATCTTCCTGGAAACCGACCTGTTCAACGCAGGCATCCGCCCGGCAATCAACGCCGGCGTGTCGGTGTCGCGAGTCGGTGGCGCCGCTCAGACGAAGGTCGTGAAGAAGCTGTCGGGCGGTATCCGTACCGACCTCGCGCAGTACCGTGAACTGGCCGCATTCGCGCAGTTCGCATCGGACCTCGACGAAGCGACCCGCAAGCAGCTCGAGCGCGGCCGCCGCGTGACGGAACTGCTGAAGCAGCCGCAGTACCAGCCGCTGCAGGTGTGGGAACTGGCCGTGTCGCTGTACGCCGCGAACAACGGCTACCTCGACGACCTCGACGTGAAGCAAGTGCTGCCGTTCGAGAAGGGCCTGCGCGAAAGCCTGAAGACCAGCCACGCTGACCTCATCAAGCGCATCGAAGACACCAAGGATCTCTCGAAGGACGACGAAGGCGCACTGCGCTCGGCGATCGAATCCTTCAAGAAGTCCGGTGCCTATTGATCCGCGAGTGACACACTGAGGCCGCGCGGGTGCTGACGCGCCCGCGCCGCTTCGGTCAAGGAGCAAGCTATGGCTGGAATGAAGGAAATTCGCGGCAAGATCAAGAGCGTGCAGAACACGCGCAAGATCACGAAGGCGATGGAGATGGTGGCCGCATCGAAGATGCGTCGCGCGCAGGAACGCATGCGCGCCGCTCGTCCGTATGCGGACAAGGTCCGTGCCATCGCCGCGCACATGAGCCGCGCGAACCCGGAGTACCGTCACCCGTTCATGGTGGCGAACGAAGGCGCGAACACGGCCGGCATCATTCTCGTCACGACGGACAAGGGTCTGTGCGGCGGTTTGAACACCAACGTGCTGCGTGCGACGGTTCAGAAGTTCAAGGAGCTGGAAGAGAAGGGCCAGAAGGTCGAAGCCACCGCGATCGGTAGCAAGGGCCTCGGGTTCCTGAATCGCTTCGGCGCGAAGGTGATGTCGCAGGTCGTGCACCTCGGCGACACCCCGCATCTGGACAAGCTGATCGGCGCCGTGAAGACGCAGCTCGATCTGTACTCGGAAGGCAAGCTGTCGGCGGTTTATATCGCTTACACGCGCTTCGTCAACACGATGAAGCAGGAAGCCGTGATCGAGCAGTTGCTGCCGCTGTCGTCGGAACACTTCGAAGCCGATGATGGTACGCCGGCCACGTCGTGGGACTACATCTACGAGCCGGACGCGCAGGCAGTCGTCGACGAACTGCTCGTGCGTTACGTCGAGGCGCTGGTGTACCAGGCCGTCGCGGAAAACATGGCGTCCGAGCAATCGGCGCGCATGGTCGCGATGAAGGCCGCGTCCGACAACGCGAAGACGGTGATCAGCGAACTGCAGCTCGTGTACAACAAGAGCCGCCAGGCCGCGATCACGAAAGAACTGTCGGAGATCGTCGGCGGCGCAGCCGCTGTTTAAGCGCGCGCCACGGACGACAACTGCGCCTTTGCGCGAGTAAAGAATCAGGTATTTAAAGGAAAAGCGATGAGTACTGCTGCTTTGGTAGAAGGCAAGATCGTACAGTGCATCGGCGCCGTTATCGACGTGGAATTCCCGCGCGACAGCATGCCGAAGATCTACGACGCGCTCATTCTCGATGGCTCGGAACTGACGCTCGAAGTCCAGCAACAGCTGGGCGACGGCGTGGTCCGTACCATTTGTCTGGGTGCATCCGACGGCCTGCGCCGCGGTCTGACCGTGAAGAACACGGCAAATCCGATCTCGGTGCCGGTCGGCAAGCCGACCCTCGGCCGGATCATGGACGTGCTCGGCCGTCCGATCGACGAGGCTGGCCCGATCGTGAGCGAAACGACGCGCTCGATCCACCAGAAGGCTCCGGCGTTCGACGAACTGTCGCCGTCGACCGAACTGCTCGAAACGGGTATCAAGGTTATCGACCTGATCTGCCCGTTCGCAAAGGGCGGCAAGGTTGGCCTGTTCGGCGGTGCTGGCGTGGGCAAGACCGTCAACATGATGGAGCTCATCAACAACATCGCGAAGGAGCACGGCGGTTACTCCGTGTTCGCGGGCGTGGGCGAGCGTACCCGTGAAGGGAACGACTTCTACCACGAAATGAAGGACTCGAACGTTCTCGACAAGGTCGCGCTGGTGTACGGCCAGATGAACGAGCCGCCGGGCAACCGTCTGCGCGTCGCGCTGACCGGCCTGACGATGGCCGAGCACTTCCGTGACGAAGGCCTCGACGTGCTGTTCTTCGTCGACAACATCTACCGTTTCACGCTGGCCGGTACCGAAGTGTCGGCACTGCTCGGCCGTATGCCGTCGGCAGTGGGCTATCAGCCGACGCTGGCTGAAGAAATGGGCAAGCTGCAAGAGCGCATCACGTCGACCAAGAAGGGCTCGATTACGTCGGTCCAGGCCGTGTACGTCCCTGCGGACGACTTGACCGACCCGTCGCCGGCTACGACCTTCGGCCACCTGGACGCAACCGTCGTTCTGTCGCGTGACATCGCTTCGCTGGGTATCTACCCGGCGGTCGACCCGCTCGACTCGACGTCGCGCCAGATCGACCCGAACGTGATCGGTGAAGAGCACTACTCGATCACCCGTCGTGTTCAGCAGACGCTGCAGCGCTACAAGGAACTGCGCGACATCATCGCGATTCTGGGCATGGACGAACTGTCGCCGGAAGACAAGCTGTCGGTCGCACGCGCGCGTAAGATCCAGCGTTTCCTGTCGCAGCCGTTCCACGTCGCTGAAGTGTTCACGGGCTCGCCGGGCAAGTACGTGCCGCTGAAGGAAACGATCCGTGGCTTCAAGATGATCGTCGACGGCGAGTGCGACCACCTGCCGGAACAGGCGTTCTACATGGTCGGCACGATCGACGAAGCCTTCGAAAAGGCCAAGAAGATCTCGTAAGGGTCAGGCGTAACGCAGCGGGCGCCGCTACGTCCGTGAGGGATACCTTGATGGTATCCGTTCGCGGACAGGCGCTCACGTAATACGCTCAACCCGCCGTGCATGGGATCGGAGCAGGCGCTGAAGCGCTCGTTCCGATCGACAGGAGTCGATATGGCAACCATCAAAGTAGACGTCGTCAGCGCGGAAGAGCAGATCTTCTCGGGCGAGGCGAAATTCGTCGCGCTGCCGGGCGAAACGGGTGAGCTGGGCATTCTGCCGGGTCACACGCCGCTGATCACGCGGATTCGTCCGGGTGCGGTGCGCATCGAAGTCGAGGGCGGCAACGACGAATTCGTGTTCGTCGCGGGCGGCATTCTCGAAGTGCAGCCGGGTGCCGTGACGGTGCTCGCCGACACCGCGATCCGCGGCAAGGACCTCGACGCGGCGAAAGCCGAGGAAGCACGCAAGCGTGCTGAGGAAACGCTGCAGAACGCGAAGTCGGATCTCGACCTCGCGAAGGCGCAATCCGAGCTCGCGACCGCGATGGCGCAGCTCGAAGCGATCCAGCGTCTGGCGAAGATCCGCAGCCGGCACTGAGCCGCGCCGCGTATCCCGCGAAAGAAAGCAGCCTTCGGGCTGCTTTTTTTTCGCCCGTCGTTTTTGTCTGTTTTTACGGGTCGGATCATACCGTCCGGTCGTGCTATTTCACCCGTCCGCAGTAATTCGATGTCAGAGTGTCGTCAGCCGCGCACGGCATCATCCCGGAGAGGCTATCCGTCGCGACGGCGGCGGAGCAGACACGCGTGAGCCGCATGTCGGGCCGGTCAGACAAAAAACGGACGGAGACATTCATGGCAGCAGACCTTGGCGTGGGGGCGCTGATCGCGCCCGAAAACGGATTGTCGTACGTGCGCGGCACGACCGACGTGCCGCTCTCCGAAGCGACGATCGGCCGGTTCCTGCTCGACACGGCAGGCCGCTTTCCCGATCGGCCGGCCGTCGTGTTCCGCGAGCAGCAGGTGCGCTGGACCTGGCGCGAGTTCGCGAACGAGGTCGACGTGCTGGCGGCCGGGCTGGCCTCGCTCGGCATCGTGAAGGGCGATCGCGTCGGCATCTGGTCGCCGAACCGCAGCGAATGGCTGCTCACGCAGTTCGCGACCGCGCGGATCGGCGCGGTGCTCGTCAACATCAATCCGGCCTACCGGCTCGCGGAACTCGAATACGCGCTGAACAAGGTCGGCTGTAAAGCCGTGATCGCCGCCGAGCGCTTCAAGACGTCCGCATACGTCGAGATGCTGCAGACCATCGCGCCGGAACTCGCGACCGCGACGCCGGGCGACCTGCATGCGGCGCGCGTGCCGAGCCTGCGCACGGTCGTGTCGATGGGCGACGTCGCGCCGGCCGGCATGTTCCGCTTCGCGGACGTGATGGCGCGCGGCCGCCAGGCCGTCGATCCCGCGCTGCTCGATGCGATCGGCGCGACGCTCGCGGCCCATGAGCCGATCAACATCCAGTTCACGAGCGGCACGACGGGCAGCCCGAAGGGCGCGACGCTCACGCATCGCAACGTCGTCAACAACGGCCGCTCGATCGCGACCGCGATGCGCTTCACCGAACAGGACACGCTGTGCATCCCGGTGCCGCTGTATCACTGCTTCGGGATGGTGCTCGCGGTGCTCGCGTGCGTGTCGAAGGGGGCGGCGATGGTGTTCCCGGGCGAAGCATTCGACCCGGTCGCGACGCTCGCGGCGGTGGCCGACGAGCGTTGCACCGCGCTGCACGGCGTGCCGACGATGTTCATCGCGGAGCTCGATCATCCGGCGTTCGCGCAATTCGACCTGTCGACGCTGCGCACCGGGATCATGGCCGGCTCGCCGTGCCCGATCGAGACGATGAAGCGCGTCGTGTCGCAGATGCACCTGTCCGAGATCACGATCGCGTACGGAATGACGGAGACGAGCCCCGTGTCGTTCCAGAGCTCGACCGACGACCCGCTCGAGAAGCGCACGACGACGGTCGGCCGCATCCAGCCGCACCTGGAAGTGAAGATCGTCGATCCGGGCGGCGATATCGTGCCGGTCGGCGCGACGGGCGAGCTGTGCACGAAGGGCTATTCGGTGATGCTCGGCTACTGGGACGACGACACGAAGACGCGCGAGGTGCTCGTGGACGGCTGGATGCATACGGGCGACCTCGCGACGCTCGATGCGGACGGTTACTGCAACATCGTCGGCCGGTTGAAGGACATGGTGATTCGCGGCGGCGAGAACGTCTATCCGCGCGAGATCGAGGAATTCCTGTTTCGGCATCCGAAGATTCAGAGCGCGCAGGTATTCGGCGTACCCGATGCGAAGTACGGCGAGGAGCTGTGCGCGTGGATCGTGCTGCGCGCGGACGAGCAGATGACCGAGGACGACGTGCGTGCGTTCTGCAGCGGGCAGATCGCGCACTACAAGATCCCGCGCTACATCCGCTTCGTCGACGAGCTGCCGATGACGGTGACGGGCAAGGTGCAGAAGTTCGTGATGCGCGACCGGATGATCGAGGAGCTGAAGCTCGACGTGCAGAAGACCGCTTAGCGCGGCATGAAGAAGGGAAAATGCGCTGGAAAAACGCGGCGGCCTGCGGGCCGTTGCGTTTTCGATGGACGAAAAAAAGCGGGCTTATTAGCCCGCTAAAAACCACACGCTACGGGGTTAGCGCGAGGAGACCAAAGATGAAACCGAGTCCGGCGGGGGGCCGGAAACGACTCCAACAGGGATGCCCCTTGGAAGGGCTTCGGTACGTGACCGACTGGCTCGCAGCGCTTCGCGTCCGCTCACACTTGGCACACGAGACCGCATCCGTGTTGAAACCGTTGAGGCCATTGTGGGCGAATTAATGACCCCTCGCGGTAACAAAGTGTTTCAGGTTGTAACGCCCGCCAGATAAGGCTTTCCGGGATTTTTTGCTGTTTTTGAGGGCCCGAAAAAGGTCATTTTTACCCATATTTTCCGCAGCGTTTTCAGCGCGTGCGCACGATGCGTTTTTCATGCGTATCAGGCTCGACGAATTGCCGATTTACACGCGAGAAAATGCGCGGTTCGGCAGATGCTGCGCATGACGATTCATTCGTCAGAAAGATTTTGAAACGTGATTGGGCGGCGTGGAAGTCGACCGTCCGGCCAGTTCGCCGGCATCGGGCCGATTTTGCCGGCGCCGGCGAGCTGCGTCGAAGTGTAACGGCGGCGATTCGGCCGCCGCCGTGCAGCGATTTTCGCGGGCGGCGGCCGCGGGGTCGGTGCCCGCGAAAGTCACTGCGGGCCGCCGCGTGCGAACCCGCTTACTTCAGCCATTTGTCCGAAATCGCCTGGTATTCGCCGGTCGACAGCGCGAGATGCAGCCACTGGTCGACGTACTGCTGGAACGCAACGTCGCCGCGCGGCACCATGTACGCCTTCTCGCCGAACTGGAACGGCTTGTCCGGATGCACCGAGCACAGGCCCGGATTCAGCTTTTGCTGCAGCAGCGTCTCGGACGCATCCGTCACCATCACGTCCGCCTTGCCCGCGAGGATTTGCTTGAAGATCGTTACGTTGTCCGGATAGACCGTGAGGTTCGCGTGCGTGAAATACTGCTTCGCGAAACGCTCGTTGGTGCCGCCCGGGTTCACGATCACGCGCGTTTCCGGCCGGTCGATCTGCGCGACGGTCTGGTATTTGTCGGCGTCCGCGCAGCGCACGATCGGCGTCTTGCCGTCCACGACGTACGGCTGCGTGAAGAACACGCGCTTCTGGCGCTCGAGCGTCGTCGAGACGCCGCCCACCGCGATGTCGCATTTCGCGACGAAGTCGCCGGTCAGGTTCGGCCAGCTCGTCTTCACGTAGTCGGTCTTCACGCCGAGCGATTTCGCGAGCGATTCGGCCATGTCGATGTCGATGCCCTCGAAGCGGCCGTCCGCACGGTAGTACGAATACGGCTTGTAGTCGCCCGTCGTGCAGACGCGCAGCGTGCCGCGCGCGAGCACGTCGTCGAGCCGCGAGCCGGCGCCCGGTGCGGCGGCGGCTGCGCCCGCGGCGGTCTGCGCGTGCGCGGCGGCGCAGCAAAACAACGCGGCGGCGGCGAGCGTGGCGAATGGTTTCATCGGTCTCCTCCTTCGTTTCGTTCGATATGAGCGTCCGATCATAACGGAGCCATCGCGCGCGTCATATGGCCGCCATCGCGCCGGCATGCGCAGCCTTGCGGCGGCTGTCCGGTAAAATGCCGCTTTGCCTTCGCACCGTCGCTCCTACCGTGGCCCATACCCTGCTCAACGACACCTTCCTGCGTGCGCTTCTGCGCGAGCCGACCGACTACACGCCGATCTGGCTGATGCGCCAGGCCGGCCGCTACCTGCCCGAATACAACGCGACGCGCGCGCGCGCCGGCAGCTTCCTCGGTCTCGCGAAGAATCCCGACTACGCGACCGAAGTGACGCTGCAGCCGCTCGAGCGCTTTCCGCTCGACGCCGCGATCCTGTTCTCGGACATCCTGACGATTCCGGACGCGATGGGCCTCGGCCTCGACTTCCAGGTCGGCGAAGGGCCGAAGTTCGCGCATCCGGTGCGTACCGAGGCCGACGTCGCCAGGCTCGCGGTGCCGGACATCGAAGAGACGCTCGGCTACGTGACGGGCGCGGTGCGCGAGATCCGCCGCGCGCTCACCGACGGCCAGGGCCGCCAGCGCGTGCCGCTGATCGGCTTTTCGGGCAGCCCGTGGACGCTCGCGTGCTACATGGTCGAAGGCGGCGGGTCGGACGATTTCCGCACGGTGAAGTCGATGGCGTATTCGCGCCCCGACCTGATGCACCGGATCCTCGACGTGAACGCGCAGGCCGTGGCGGCCTACCTGAACGCGCAGATCGAAGCGGGCGCGCAGGCCGTGATGATCTTCGATACGTGGGGCGGCGCGCTGGCGGACGGCGCGTACCAGCGCTTCTCGCTGGACTACATCCGTCGCGTGGTGGCGCAGCTCAAGCGCGAGCACGACGGCGAGCGCGTGCCGGTCATCACGTTCACGAAGGGCGGCGGGCTGTGGCTCGAGGAGATCGCGGCGACCGGCGTCGACGCGGTCGGGCTCGACTGGACGGTCAACCTCGGCGCCGCGCGCGAGCGCGTCGCGGGGCGAGTCGCGCTGCAGGGCAACCTCGACCCGACGATCCTGTTTGCGCCGCCCGCCGCGGTGCGCGAGCAGGCGCGCGCGGTGCTCGACAGCTACGGCAACCATCCGGGCCATGTATTCAACCTCGGGCACGGTATTTCGCAATTCACGTCGCCCGATCACGTCGCTGAACTCGTCGACGAGGTGCATAACCACAGCCGCGCGATCCGTAGCGGAGCCGCCGGCTGAACGCAAGCGCTGTCATGCTGCACTGCGGGATGACAGCGTTTCGTTTTCGGCGCTAAACAGGGCGCAACCCCGCACCGGTTGCCGATTCAGTGCTTGTCAAGACTTGACTTATACACATTTTCCTCGTTGCAGCGCGGTAGAGCCCTGTGTCGGTCAAATTGCCTCGCTATGGTTCGGTAATTTGAATAGCAGCCTTATGGAATAAGGCTCCGCGGGGGACCGCCACAAACGGCGAAAATCAGCGGAAAGCGCGGCCCCGCGTGCGTTGCGGCCCGTGAGCGGCGAGTTCTCAACAAAGTTATCCACAGGCTGGGCAGGGTATACGGCGATTCCTAATGCGAATCCAAAACTTAGCGCCGAATCTGACGTTTTACTTTAAGTCCGCCGCCACGATGCGGGCGCGGATGCCGGCCGCCCGTCTCGATGCGGTGCATGCCGCAGCCGGAGCGCCGCGATGAGCGGCACCTACCTGCGCGTCGCGCTCGACCATCCGCTCGCCACCCTGTTCGACTATCGCTGCGACGCGCAACCGGCGCCCGTGCCGGGCACGCTCGTGCAGGTGCCGTTCGGCAAGCGGCAGGCGGTCGGGCTCGTCTGCGAAGTGACGACTCACACCGACGTGCCGCCGTCCCGGCTGCGCGCGGTCGACGCGATCTGCACCGACCTGCCGCCGTTGTCGCCGGACTGGCTCGCGCTCGTGTCGTTCGCCGCCGATTACTACCAGCGCGGGCGCGGCGAGGTCGCGCTGCCGGCGCTGCCGCAGGCGCTGCGCGATGCGGGGCGCTGGGGGCGGCTGCTTGCGCCCGAGGTGCGCTACCGGCCGACGGAGGCCGGCCGCGCGGCGCTGCCCGATGCGTTGCCCGCACGCGGGGCCGCGCTGCGGCGGCTCGCGCAGGCGCTGGTCGACACCGGCTCGCTCGCGCTGCCCGATGCGCGCGCGCTGCATCCGAAGGCGGCCGCGACGCTCGACGACTGGGCGGCGCGCGGCTGGGTCGACGTCGAGGAGATCGGCTGGGCCGATGCGCCTGTGCCCAAAGCTGTGGATAACCTGTTGGCAGCCGGTGGACGAACTGTGCCGCCGGCGCTCACGGACCAGCAGGCCGAGGCGCTCGACGCGATCCGCGCCGCGCAGGGCTTTGCGCCGTTCCTGCTGCACGGCGTGACGGGCAGCGGCAAGACCGAGGTCTATCTGCACGCGCTCGCGTCGCTGCTCGACGCCCGGCCGGACGCGCAGGCGCTCGTGCTCGTCCCGGAAATCAACCTGACGCCGCAGTTCGAGGCCGCGTTTCGCGCGCGCTTCGCGGGTGCGCTCGCCGACGACGCGATCGTCACGCTGCACAGCGGGCTCGCCGAGGGCGAGCGGGCGCGCAACTGGCTCGCCGCGCATACGGGGCGTGCGCGGATCGTGCTCGGCACACGCCTCGCGGTGCTCGCGTCGATGCCGGCGCTCGCGCTGATCGTCGTCGACGAGGAGCACGAGCCCGCGTACAAGCAGCAGGAAGGGCTGCGCTATTCGGCACGCGATCTCGCCGTGTGGCGCGCGAAGCAGCTCGGCATCACGGTCGTGCTCGGCTCGGCCACGCCGTCGCTCGAAAGCTGGTGGCAGGCGGAGCAGGGCCGCTACACGCGACTCACGCTGTCGCGCCGCGCGGTGGCCGACGCGACGCTGCCGACCGTGCGGCTGATCGACCTCGAAGAGGAGCGGCGGCGCGGCCGCGCGTCGATGGGCGGGCTGTCGGGGCCGCTCGTCGCGGCGCTGAAGGCGCGGCTCGAGCGCGGCGAGCAGAGCCTCGTGTTCCTGAACCGGCGCGGTTACGCGCCGCAGCTCGCGTGCGACGCATGCGGCTGGGTCGCAGGCTGCCCGCGCTGCAGCGCGTACGTCGTGCTGCACAAGCCCGAGCATGCGCTGCGCTGCCATCACTGCGGCTGGGAAGCCCGCATTCCGCGATCGTGCCCCGAGTGCGGGAACGTCGACATCGCGCCGCTCGGGCGCGGCACGCAACGCATCGAGGAGGCGCTCGCCGAGGCCGTGCCGGGCGCGCGCGTGCTGCGGATCGACGCGGACAGCACGCGCCGCAAGGGCAGTGCGCAGGCGCTCTTTTCCGACGTGCACGCGGGCGAGGTCGATATCCTCGTCGGCACGCAGATGATCGCGAAGGGGCACGACTTCCAGCGCGTGTCGCTCGTCGGTGTGCTCAATGCCGACACGGCGCTGTTCTCGCATGACTTCCGCGCGAGCGAACGGCTGTTCGCGCAACTGATGCAGGTGAGCGGCCGCGCGGGGCGCGCGGGGCTGCCGGGCGAGGTGCTCGTGCAGACGCGCTACCCGCGTCACGCGCTGTATCACGCGCTCGGGCGGCAGGACTACGTCGGCTTCGCGAATTCGACGCTCGGCGAGCGCCGCGACGCGCACCTGCCGCCGTTCGTCTACCAGGCGCTGCTGCGCGCCGAGGGGCGCACGCTCGACGCGGCGCTCGCGTTCCTGCTGCAAGCCGCGGCCGCGTTGCCGGGGCTGCCGGGCGCCGATCGCGTGACCGTCTACGACGCGGTGCCGATGACGATCGTCAAGGTCGCGAACGTCCACCGCGCGCAGTTGCTGCTCGAAAGCGCGTCGCGGGCGGCGCTGCAGCATGCGCTGCGCGCATGGCAGCCGGAGTTGCGCGCGCTGAAGGGCGTGCTGCGGTGGAGCGTCGAGGTCGATCCGCTGGATATCTGAGCGGCGCGCCATGCGGCCGTCGTGCCGAGCGCCGCACACCGCACACCGCACACCGCACACCGCACACCACGCGCCACGCGCCACGCGCCGCTGCGTCGACGCCCGGGCCGTCGGGCAGCCCCGAACCGTCTTTTGCGGCACGGCCACCCCCGGCCATCCCCTCCGCCGCCACCCCAGTGCAACCCGTTTTCGTCCGCCGCCACGCGCGGGGAAGGTTGCGCACGCATGCCAAACCGGCCTGCTCAGGGAAAACACCGATCCCCCGACCACGGGCAACTCCTAGGTTGCAACCTCATAAGTGGCTGATTATATTGACTAACCCAAGGGTGCAACCCAGCTCGCAATTTGGTTGCACCTTTTTATTGCGTGCCGTAGGATTTCGCGCATCCTCTCACACCACATTGCCGGGCTCGCACCGGCGCACGAACCCACCATGGCAAGCACGACTCTCGGCGTCAAGGTCGACGACCTTCTCCGCTCGCGCCTCAAGGACGCAGCCGCGCGTCTCGAGCGCACTCCCCACTGGCTGATCAAGCAGGCGATCTTCGCTTATCTCGAGCGGATCGAGCACGGCCAGTTGCCGCCCGAGCTGTCGGGCCACAGCGGCGTCACGGAGCTCGCCGACGGCCAGGCCGCGGACGGCGACGACGACAACTCGCCGCACCCGTTCCTCGAATTCGCGCAGAACGTGCAGCCGCAATCGGTGCTGCGCGCGGCGATCACGGCCGCGTACCGCCGCCCCGAGCCGGAATGCGTGCCGTTCCTGCTCGGCCAGGCGCGCCTGCCCGCGAACCTGCAGGCGGACGTGCAGGCGCTCGCGACGAAGCTCGTCGAGGCGCTGCGCGAGAAGAGCTCGGGCGGCGGCGTCGAAGGGCTGATCCACGAATTCTCGCTGTCGAGCCAGGAAGGCGTCGCGCTGATGTGCCTCGCCGAGGCGCTGCTGCGCATTCCCGATCGCGCGACGCGCGATGCGCTGATCCGCGACAAGATCAGCAAGGGCGACTGGCGCTCGCACGTCGGCCACGCGCCGTCGCTGTTCGTGAACGCGGCGACCTGGGGGCTGATGATCACCGGCAAGCTCGTGACGACCAACAGCGAAGCGGGGCTGTCGTCGGCGCTCACGCGCCTGATCGGCCGCGGCGGCGAGCCGCTGATCCGCAAGGGCGTCGACATGGCGATGCGCCTGATGGGCGAGCAGTTCGTCACCGGCGAGACGATTTCCGAAGCGCTGGCCAACAGCCGCAAGTACGAAGCACGCGGCTTCCGCTACTCGTACGACATGCTCGGCGAAGCGGCGACGACCGAAGAGGACGCGCAGCGCTACTACGCGTCGTACGAACAGGCGATCCACGCGATCGGCAAGGCGGCCGGCGGCCGCGGCATTTACGAAGGCCCGGGCATTTCGATCAAGCTGTCGGCGCTGCACGCACGCTACTCGCGTTCGCAGCAGGACCGCACGATGAGCGAGCTGCTGCCGCGCGTGCGCGCGCTCGCGCTGCTCGCCCGCCGCTACGACATCGGCCTGAACATCGACGCGGAAGAAGCCGACCGCCTCGAACTGTCGCTCGACCTGCTCGAGGCGCTGTGCTTCGATCCGGATCTCGCGGGCTGGAACGGCATCGGCTTCGTGGTGCAGGGCTACCAGAAGCGCTGCCCGTTCGTGATCGACTACCTGATCGATCTCGCGCGCCGCAGCCGTCACCGCCTGATGATCCGTCTGGTCAAGGGCGCGTACTGGGATACCGAGATCAAGCGTGCGCAGGTCGACGGCCTCGAAGGCTATCCGGTCTATACGCGCAAGATCTACACGGACGTGTCGTACCTCGCGTGCGCGAAGAAGCTGCTCGCCGCCCCCGACGCCGTCTATCCGCAGTTCGCGACGCACAACGCGTACACGCTCGCCGCGATCTACCAGCTCGCGGGCCAGAACTACTACCCGGGCCAGTACGAATTCCAGTGCCTGCACGGGATGGGCGAGCCGCTGTA
Organism: Burkholderia cepacia ATCC 25416; assembly: GCF_001411495.1. Classification (NCBI taxonomy): domain Bacteria; kingdom Pseudomonadati; phylum Pseudomonadota; class Betaproteobacteria; order Burkholderiales; family Burkholderiaceae; genus Burkholderia; species Burkholderia cepacia. The sequence goes on from NZ_CP012981.1 coordinate 994,290, forward strand.
CGAGGAAGTCACCGGCCGCGACAAGCTGAACCGGCCGTGCCGCGTGTACGCGCCGGTCGGCACGCACGAGACGCTGCTCGCGTACCTGGTGCGCCGCCTGCTGGAAAACGGCGCGAACACGTCGTTCGTGAACCGCATCGCGGACAAGACCGTGTCGGTGAAGGAACTGGTCGCCGATCCGGTCGACGAAGCGTCGAAGGTCGTGCCGCTCGGCGCGCCGCACGCGAAGATCCCGCTGCCGCGCAACCTGTACGGCGACGAGCGTCCCAACTCGATGGGCCTCGACCTGTCGAACGAACACCGCCTCGCGTCGCTGTCGTCCGCGCTGCTCGCGAGCGCGCACTTCCCGTGGCGCGCGGCGCCGATGCTCGCCGACGACGCGCTCGCCGACGCGCCGGCCCGCGACGTGCGCAACCCGGCCGACCAGCGCGACACGGTCGGCACCGTCAGCGAAGCGACGGCCGAACACGTGAGCGCGGCACTCGCGCACGCGGTGGCCGCCGCGCCGATCTGGCAGGCGACGCCGGTCGACGCACGCGCCGATTGCCTGGTGCGCGCGGCCGACCTGCTCGAAGCGCAGATGCATACGCTGATGGGCCTGATCGTGCGCGAAGCCGGCAAGTCGCTGCCGAACGCGATCGCCGAGATCCGCGAAGCGGTCGACTTCCTGCGCTACTACGCCGCGCAGATCCGCGACGAATTCTCGAACGACACGCACCGCCCGCTCGGTCCCGTGGTCTGCATCAGCCCGTGGAACTTCCCGCTCGCGATCTTCATGGGCCAGGTGGCCGCCGCGCTCGCGGCCGGCAACACGGTGCTCGCGAAGCCGGCCGAACAGACGCCGCTGATCGCCGCCCAGGCCGTGCGCCTGCTGCGCGAGGCCGGCGTGCCGGCCGGCGCGGTGCAGCTGCTGCCGGGCGACGGCGAGACCGTCGGTGCGGCGCTGGTCGCCGATCCGCGCACGCGTGCGGTGATGTTCACCGGTTCGACCGAAGTCGCGCGCCTGATCAACAAGACGCTGTCGGCGCGCCTCGACCCGGACGGCAAGCCGATCCCGCTGATCGCGGAAACGGGCGGCCAGAACGCGATGATCGTCGACTCGTCGGCGCTCGCGGAACAGGTGGTCGCGGACGTGATGCAGTCGTCGTTCGACTCGGCCGGTCAACGGTGTTCGGCGCTGCGCGTTCTGTGTCTGCAGGACGATGTCGCGGACCGCACGCTGACGATGCTGAAGGGCGCGATGCACGAGCTGGCGCTCGGCAACCCCGACCGGCTGTCGACGGACGTCGGCCCGGTGATCGACGGTGAAGCGAAGCAGACGATCGACACGCACGTCGCGGCGATGAAGGAGAAGGGGCACGCGGTCACGCAGCTGCCGGCGCCGGAAGCCTGCGCGCACGGCACGTTCGTGCCGCCGACGCTGATCGAGATCGGCAGCATCGACGAGCTGAAGCGCGAAGTGTTCGGCCCCGTGCTGCACGTGGTGCGCTACCGCCGCAGCCAGCTCGACAAGCTGCTGGAGCAGATCCGCGCGACCGGCTACGGCCTGACGCTCGGCATCCACACGCGGATCGACGAGACGATCGCGCACGTGATCTCGAATGCGCACGTCGGCAACATCTACGTGAACCGCAACGTGATCGGCGCGGTGGTCGGCGTGCAGCCGTTCGGCGGCGAAGGGCTGTCGGGCACGGGCCCGAAGGCCGGCGGCGCGCTGTACCTGCAGCGCCTGCTCGCGACGCGTCCGTCGGGCCTGCCGCGTTCGCTCGCGCAGACGCTGATCGCGGACGGCGCGGTCGAAGGCGATGCGCGCGGCAACCCGGCGGCAGCGCTCACGACGCTGCGCGACTGGCTGATCGAGCAGCGCGAGCCGGCACTGGCCGCGCGTTGCGACGGCTACCTGGCGCAGGTGCCGGCCGGTGCGACCGCCGTGCTGACCGGCCCGACGGGCGAGCGAAACACGTATACACTCGGCCCGCGCGGCACGGTGCTGTGTGTCGCGGCGACGCCGGGCGGCGCGCGCGCGCAGTTCGCGGCAGTGCTGGCGACCGGCAACCGCGCGCTGTTCGCGGGCGCGGCCGGCGAGGCGCTGGTCGCCGCGCTGCCGGCGTCGCTGAAGGCGCATGCGACCGTGCGCAAGCAGGCCGATACGCCGTTCGACGCGGTGCTGTTCGAAGGCGACAGCGACGAACTGCAGACGCTCGTGAAGGACGTCGCGCAGCGGCCGGGCCCGATCGTGTCGGTGCAGGGCGTGTCGGTGGGCGCGTTCGAGAACGGCGATGCGGAAGATTACGCGCTGGAACGGCTGTTGACGGAGCGCTCGGTGAGCGTGAACACGGCCGCGGCGGGCGGCAATGCGAATTTGATGACGATCGGCTGATCATCCTTGCCGTTCGGATCAAACAAAGGAAGCGGCTAGGCGATCCCGAAGCCGCTCCATTTACCCTGGTACCAAGGAGATGCTATGCAACACACGATGAAAAAGGTGGCAGGCGCGACGTTCGTCGCGGTCATGTCGCTGGCGGGGACGGCCCATGCGGATGACGTGAAGATCGGTTACGCAGGGCCGATGACGGGCGCGCAGGCGCACTACGGCAAGGATATGCAGAACGGGATCGTGCTCGCGATCGAGGATTTCAACGCGACGAGCCCGAAGATCGGCGGCAAGCCGGTGAAGTTCGCACTCGACACGCAGGACGACCAGGCTGACCCGCGCACCGGCACGACGGTCGCGCAGAAGCTCGTCGACGACGGCATCAAGGGCATGCTCGGCCACTTCAACTCGGGCACGACGATTCCGGCCTCGCGCATCTACGCGAACGCGGGCATTCCGCAGATCGCGATGGCGACCGCACCGGAATACACGCAGCAAGGTTACAAGACGACCTTCCGCATGATGACGTCCGACACGCAGCAGGGCTCGGTGGCCGGCACGTTCGCGTCGAAGGATCTCGGCATGAAGAAGATCGCGATCGTCGACGACCGCACGGCCTACGGCCAGGGTCTCGCCGACCAGTTCGAGAAGGCCGCGAAGGCCGGCGGCGCGACGATCGTCGACCGTGAATTCACGAACGACAAGGCGGTGGACTTCAAGGCGATCCTGACCAAGCTGAAGGCGGCGAAGCCGGATCTCGTCTACTACGGCGGCGCGGATTCGCAGGCTGCACCGATGGTCAAGCAGATGAAGACGCTCGGCATCACCGCCCCGCTGATGAGCGGCGAAATGGTGAAGACGCCGACGTTCCTGAAGATCGCGGGCAACGCGGCCGACGGCACGATCGCCTCGCTGGCAGGCCTGCCGCTCGAAGAGATGCCGGGCGGCAAGACGTACGCCGACAAGTACAAGAAGCGCTTCGGCGAAGACGTGCAGACCTACTCGCCGTATGCGTACGACGGCGCGATGGCGCTGTTCAACGCGATGAAGAAGGCCGACTCGACCGATCCGGCGAAGTATCTGCCGGTGCTCGCGAAGACCGACATGGCCGGCGTGACGTCGACGCACGTCGCGTATGACGCGAAGGGCGACCTGAAGAACGGCGGCATCACGATGTACAAGGTCGAGAAGGGCGAGTGGAAGCCGCTGAAGAGCATCGGCGGCAAGTAAGCAGCCCGTGACGTGACGAACGGGCGGCGGCGCACGTCGCCGCCCCGCCGGTCATGCGAAAAAGCCACCTGGCCGTCGGGCCGGGTGGCTTTTTCTTTGGTGGGACACACCCGACAGGGGCATAGGGATGTTGCAGGTAGTGGTGCAGCAGGATCGCCGCATGTGTACGTCGATACCGCATCGCCCCGATCGGCGGCAGTATGACGTTACTTGCCGTCGCAGCACTTGTTAGGGCAATCGGGCAGGAAGGAAATTTCCACGCGTCGCCCATTGTCCACGTCGCCATGCGAATAGACGCGGGCGCTCTTCTTGATCGTTCCGCGTAAAAAGCCGAGTTGCTTCAACAGCGCATACGCGGTTTGCAATCTTGATTGCGCAAGGGCCAGTGCTCCCGGTTCACTTTCCTCGGCATGGCCGCTGATCAGGGTTGTCTCTTTGGTCAGGTGATTCGCGTAATTGAGCTTTTGGTCGGCTGTCCATTTTGCAATGCGGACGATCTCTGCGTTCGAAAGGTGCGAGCTATCTCTCGAAAAGTAGATGTCGAAGTTCTCGCTGGCGATGCAAGCAAATACCGGATTGGAGACGAGAAGGCTTAGGGCAAGAATAAATTTAAGCATTGTAAATGACGTATCCAGCAATGCTGTCGGCATTGTTGATTGCTTGATTCGGGTTTTCGGCTCCAAACGTCAAACACTCCTCCATGAAATATTTGTGATCCCGGGTTCCCATTGTGTCGTCAAAATGACTCACCTCATGAATCAGGGTGGAAACGACGGAATCTTTTTCCCATGAGAAGTCTCGCATTGTACAAAAATCGGGGTGTATTGCGATCGTATGAGTTACGGTATCCGGCGAACACACTGATGCCGCGACTCCCGATTTGTTCGAATTTGGAACGCATCCAATATGTTTGAATCGCTCGCTGTCCCATCGCGTGAAATTGTATCCGGTGAGTGCCTTTAGTACGCGGACGATTGCAGTCAGGCCTGTTAATAGCGTTATGCGGGTGCGTTCATCAGTCCTGCCGAACCACTGTAATACGCGTGCCTTATCAGTGTTGGACCAGCGCTGCAGATCCTTGATTCTTTTCTCGACGAGAGAAACGGCTCGATCGCGTTTACTCAATACCATTTCCCGGAATTCCTTGTTTGTCATGTTGTGACATATTTTTTCGGTATTGATCGTTACTTCCACCATCGACCCAGGATTGGTATTGGTGACTGCGCCTGAGTGTACGAGGAACCATTCTCCGTCATCATTCACGTCAAAATTTTTCATTGCTTCAATGTTCCGTCGTATAGATTTTCAGAGTTGCCGAGGCGTCGGTGGCGATTCGATGTGTTTGCCCGGCCGTGTCCGTGGTGCCCGTGAAAATCTGCCCAGCGTCCGTAACGATTCGATAGCGAATGTTCGCGAGCGGGCGGCAGGAGTCATCGAGCAAGGTGAATTGCTCGTCGTGTACGACAGCCGACCGAGCAAATGACCGATCGGCTGCATCAGGTTGGCGCCCATTCAGCGTCGCAGTCTCTTCCGCAGTAAAAATCATCCGCATGCCGCGCTCAGCGTAGAAGATCGGCGGTGGGTTGCAGCCGCAGACATTGATATCCCCGCTCAATGCCCACTGCTTGCCGTTCGGACCGGTACCTGGCCAGCGCGGACCTTGCGGTGCGATGTGTCCTTCACGCTTGCAGGCAGAACAGTAGGTCTTCATATCCAGCGTGGCGATATGAACCCTCGGCGGCGGATTGGAACAGGTCACGGTGTCGAGGCCTTCGACAATCACCGCTTCCCCGGCGCGGTCGCCTTTGGCAAGAAAGTAGCGGATCATGGACGCTACCTCAGCGGGGCATGGACGAGCGGGTGACGACGCTAAATACAACGGATGACGCTACGCCTCGTCGTTCGGGACTATCGGTGATCGTGTCGCCGTTATCGAGTTCGCTGCCAACGAATGCGAGCGGTGGGAAGTCGGGCCTGTCGGCCAAACCCAGACCGCTCGTCACGCGCGCGGTTGAACCGTCCGGGTAGTGGATCAGGTCGCCCACCGTGGCAGCCTTGCCCAAGTGCGGCGCTACTTCCCATGTGCCGGACGGCTCGCGCAATGCACCGCCGCGCGCGGTTGTCGCGCCACATACCGCCAATCTGTAGGCGGGCGGCGCGGGCGGCGGCACATAGGTCGGATCGAACAGGCCCGCAGCGCTTTGCCCATCCCGCACGTGAATGCCCCATGAGGTGCGCAGTGTTTCGGTAATGCGGTCACCGTTGCTCAACCGGCTGCCGACCAACGCGAACGGCTTGCCTCCGCTATGGTTGTTTCCCGCGCCGTCGATAATCGCAGCCTCGCTGCCGTCGTCATAGGTCACTACGTCGCCGACGCAGGCGACTTCTAATCCAGCCAGGGTCAGGCCGCTGGTTGCGGTGGTGACGCGTCCACCGCGTTCCGTGAGTGCACCAACGGTGGCGAAAAGATGGGTCGGTGCTTTGAGTTCGTCTTTCATCCGGCTTCCCTGTCTCAGTAAATGGAATGGCTGCCTAGAGACGCTATTCCAGATAGGAAACGTAGATCAATCTGACGAATATGATTCAGGGCTGCTAATTTCTATTACTTGTTCAGTTCTGCCTTTTGCATTGACCGCGCGTGCGCGAATGTGTTGACCAGGTGATGCGGATAAGGAGTGATGCCGTATCTTGCTTTGCGGTTCGCAAGGGGAATATGAGTGCGTGAGTTGTAAGTGCGCTTGCGCAATCGTGGATGCTTAGTCCTCGCGACGCACACGCAGCAGGAACTTCTGCAGCTTGCCCGTAGGCGTGCGCGGCAGCGCCTGCACGAACGTGAACTCACGCGGAATCTTGTAAGCGGCGAGCCGCTCGCCGCAGAACGCGCGCAGCGCGTCCGCGTCGGGTACCGTGCCCGCGCGCAGCACGACGTGCGCGACGACCGTCTCGCCCCAGTCGGGATGCGGGACACCGACGACGGCCGACTCGGCGATGTCCGGGTGCGCGCCGAGCACGTCTTCCACTTCCTTCGAATAGACGTTCTCGCCGCCCGTCACGATCATGTCCTTCAGCCGGTCGACGATGAACAGGTAGCCATCCTGATCGATCCGCGCGATGTCGCCGGTGCGATACCAGCCGTGCGGCGCGAACGCGGCGCGGGTCGCGGCCGCATCGTCGAGATAGCCGAGCATCATGCTGTCGGTCTTCAGCCAGATCTCGCCGGTCTCGCCCGGCTGCGCGTCGACGCCGTCCATCCGCACGACGCGCAGGTCGACGCCCGGGCCGCCGTGGCGGCCGATCGAGCCGGCCTTCGCGATCTGCTCGTCCGGATACAGCGTCGTGCCGGCCGGGCCCGCTTCCGTCATGCCGTACACCTGGAAGAACGCGTCGCTGCGATACGCGCGCGCGAGCCGTTCGGCCTGCGCGGCGCCGATCGGGCCGCCTCCGTACAGCCATGCCCGCACGCTCGACAGGTCGAACGCCGCGAAACCCTCGATCGTGTCGAGCGGCAGCAGGTACGACACCGGCGCGCCGAAATACAGCGTCACGCGCTCGCGCTCGACGGCCTGCAGGAACCGCAGCGGATGGTATTCGCGCAGCAGCACGACGGTGCCGCCCGCATACAGCGTGCCGCCGAACCAGTTGTTGAGCGGCGACGAATGCCAGATCGGCATCGCCATCAGCGTGCGCTCGTTGCGGCCGATGCCGGTTGCGAGGGCCGCCTGCATCGCGGCGAGCGTCACGGTGCGGTGGCTGTGCACGCAGCCTTTCGGGTGGCCGGTCGTGCCGGACGTATAGAGGATCTGCGCGATGTCGCCGTCGGCCGGCTCGATGCCCGCGAGGCCGTCCATCGTTGCGCACAGCGTGTCGAAGCACGGCACGCCGTCGAGTTCGCCCTCGGTCACGAGCCGTCGCGCGGGATGCACGATGCGCTCGACCACCGGCGCGAGCGTCACGTCGAACAGCAGCACCTTGCTGCGGCTGTGTTCGAGCACGTAGTCGACTTCCGGCGCCTGCAGCTTGTGGTTGATCGGCACGAACGTCGCGCCGAGCCGCCACGCGCCGAACATCAGGTCGACGAAGGCCGGCGTGTTGAAGCACATCGCGGCGACACGGTCGCCGGCCGCGACGCCGAGCGCGCTCAGCACGGCCGCCGCGCGGTGCGAGCGCTCGCGCGCGGCGGCATAGGTGATCGTCGCGGATTCGCTGACGAGGAACGGCTTGTCGGGCGTCGCGCGGGCGGCGCGGTCGAGGGCGGCGACGAGGTTCATCGGGGCTCCGGGCGGGCGAACGAAGGCGAACGGGGGGAACCGGGCCGGACGAACGGGCGTCAGGCCGGGTACGCGCGCTGCAGCAGCGCGGCGACGTCGATCGCGTGCGGGTCGAAGCCGCCCGCGATGCGGCCCCAGTCGGGCGCGGCAAGCCGTGTCGCGACGAACGCGTCGGCGACGGCCGCCGGTGCGTCGCGGCGCAGCAGGCACGCCTGCGCGACGAGCGCGAGGCGCTGCGCGAACACGCGGCCCGACGCCTCGAGCGTGTCGGCCGGTGCGTCGAGCATCGCGCGCAGCGCGTCGAGCGCCGCGCGGATGCGCGGTTCGCCCGCGCCGAGGTCGGCGAGCTCGGTGAACAGCGCGGCAGCCGCGTCGGGCTCGCGCGACACCGCGCGCAGCACGTCGAGGCACATCACGTTGCCCGAGCCTTCCCAGATCGAGTTGACGGGCGCCTCGCGGAACAGCCGCGCGATCGGGCCGTCGTCGACATAGCCGTTGCCGCCGAACACTTCCATCACCTCGCCGGTCAGCTCGACCGCGCGCTTGCACACCCAGAATTTCGCGGCGGGCGTGACGATGCGCTTCCATGCGCGTTCGCGCGGCGAGTCGTCGCGCTCGAACGCGTCGGCCAGACGCATCGCCAGCACGAGCGCGGCTTCGCTTTCGAGCGCGAGATCGGCCAGCACGGTGCGCATCAGCGGCTGTTCGGCGAGCGCACGGCCGAATGCATGGCGCTGGCGCGTGTACGCGATCGCCTGCACGACGCCCTGGCGCAGCATCGCCGCACTGCCGAGCACGCAGTTCAGCCGCGTGTAGGTGGCCATTTCGATGATGGTCGGAATGCCGCGGCCTTCGTCGCCGAGCATGATGCCCCACGCGTCGTTCAGCTCGATCTCGCTGCTCGAGTTGCTGCGGTTGCCGACCTTGTCCTTCAGCCGCTGGATCTCGACCGCGTTCTTCGTGCCGTCCGGCCGCCAGCGCGGCACGTAGAAACACGACGGGCCGCCGCCTTCGGTCTGCGCGACGACGAGGTGCGCATCGCACATCGGCGCTGAGAAAAACCACTTGTGGCCGCGCAGCCGGTATTCGCCGCCGCGTCCGCCCGCGCCGACGGCGGTCGCGAGCGTCGTGTTCGCGCGTACGTCGGAGCCGCCCTGTTTCTCGGTCATGCCCATGCCGAACCAGATCGAGCGCTTGTCGGCGACCGGCACGTCGCGCGGATCGTAGTCGTCGCTGTAGAGCTTGTCGCGCAGCAGCGCCCACAGCGAGGGCTCCTTCTGCAGCACGGGGATCGCGGCCTGCGTCATCGTCGCCGGGCACAGCGTGCCGGCCTCGATCTGGCCATGCAGGTAGAAGCCGGCCGCGGTCGCGGCCCAGCGGCCGCGGCGCGACTCGCGGAACGCGAGCGACACGAAGCCTTCCCGGCGGTACCGGCCGAGCAGCGCGTGCCACGCCGGGTGAAAGTCGACGCGGTCGATGCGCCGGCCGCGCCGGTCGAACGTGTTCAGTTCCGGCGTGTGACGGTTCGCTTCGTCGGCAAGCCGCGCGGTGTCGGCGCTGCCGAGCCACGCGCCGTATGCGTCGAGCTGCGGCACGGCCCAGTCGGCGCCCGCGCGGGCGAGCGCGTCGCGCAGCGCGATGTCCGTCGTGAAGAGGTTATAGTCGACCAGTTCGTCGAACTGGTTCGTGACGGCGTGAGTCGATTCGGTCATCGAAGTTGTCTCCGGTCTCATGCTTCGCGGGCGGCCGGCGTCATGCCGCACGGATGACGCTTCGGCGCCGGTTCCGGCCCCCGGTAAAACGCATGCCCTGCTGATTTCCAGAGTAGCAAATATGCCGCCGCGACATGTTCAGGTTCCGGCGCCGCCCGGCCAGCCGGCGGCGCAACCCGCGCCCGCGTTGCGCCGCCGGCCGCGCCAGTCGCGCGCGCAGGCGAGTTCCGACGCGCTGCAGCAGGCGTTCGTTCAGCTTTTGCTCGAACGCGGCTACGCGAAAGCGACGATCCGCGAGATCGCGGCCGTCGCGGGCGTCAGCATCGGCACCTTCTACGAGTATTTCGGCGACAAGCAGAGCCTCGCGGCGCTCTGCATCCATCGGCACGTGCTGGCGCTGGCCGACCGGCTGCGCGACGCGGTGGCGGGGCTGCGCGGCGCGCCGCGGGCCGAACTCGCCGCCGCGCTCGTCGACCTGCAGGTCGACGCGATCGGCGCCGACGCGGCGCTGTGGGGCGCGCTCTTCGCGCTGGAGCGGCAGGTGTCGCCGCTCGCCGCCTACCGCCGGCATTACGACGCGTACGTCGCGCTGTGGCGCGACGCGCTCGCGCACGCGGCCGATCCGCCGCCGGCCGCGCGGCTCGACGGGATCGCGCGGATGGCGCACACGCTCTGCTACGGCGGGCTCTCGCAGGCGCTGCTGACGCTCGGGCCCGCGTTCGACATCGCCGCGCTGCGTGGCGAATTGCGGGCCGTGCTGCTCGCCTATCTGGCGGCGGCCGGTAGCATCCTTTAAGAGAAATGCCGGATTCGCATGTCGGCCGGGCAGGCGAGCCTTGCCGCCGCGTGCTTCTCTCCATGGGGCATGAGAAAAATACATGGCCGCCATGACGAAGTTTCGTTTGTCCACCGATATTGGCTCGGGCTAAATCATGCGGCGATGCAGGCCGCGCGCGTCGCGCGGGGCCGCCCGAAGGACATTAGAAGGAGGAGTCATGCGAAGCGCCACCGCGCCCCGTTCGAAACTGCCCGACGTCGGGACGACGATCTTCACGGTGATCGGCCAGCTGGCCGCCCGGCACGATGCGCTGAACCTGTCGCAGGGCGCGCCGAATTTCGCGCCCGATCCGGCGCTCGTCGAAGGCGTCGCGCGCGCGATGCGCGACGGGCACAACCAGTACGCACCGATGGCCGGCGTGATGGCGCTGCGCGAGCGGCTCGCGGAAAAGACCGAGGCGCTGTACGGCGCGCGATACGACCCGGCCACCGAGATCACGGTGATCGCGAGCGCGAGCGAGGGGCTGTACGCGGCGATCAGCGCGCTCGTGCACCCGGGCGACGAGGTGATCTACTTCGAGCCGTCGTTCGACAGCTATGCGCCGATCGTGCGGCTGCAGGGCGCGACGCCCGTGGCGATCAAGCTGTCGCCGGAGCATTTCCGCGTGAACTGGGATGAAGTGGCGGCCGCGATCACGCCGCGCACGCGGATGATCATCGTCAACACGCCGCACAACCCGACCGCGACCGTGTTCTCGGCCGACGATCTCGAGCGGCTCGCGCAGCTCACGCGCGACACGGGCATCGTCGTGCTGTCCGACGAAGTCTACGAGCACGTCGTGTTCGACGGCGCGCAGCACCAGAGCGTCGCACGCCACCGCGAGCTGGCCGAGCGCAGCGTGATCGTGTCGTCGTTCGGCAAGTCGTTCCACGTGACCGGCTGGCGGGTCGGCCATTGCCTCGCGCCGGCCGAACTGATGGACGAGATCCGCAAGGTGCACCAGTTCATGGTGTTCTCGGCCGATACGCCGATGCAGATCGCGTTCGCGGAGATCCTCGCGCGGCCGGACAGTTATCTCGGCCTGTCGGCGTTCTACGAGGCCAAGCGCGACCTGCTCGCGCGCGAGCTGGCCGATTCGCGTTTCGAGCTGCTGCCGAGCGAGGGCTCGTTCTTCATGCTCGCGCGTTTCCGGCACTTCTCGGACGAAAGCGACAGCGATTTCGTGCTGCGCCTGATCCGCGACGCGCGTGTCGCGACGATTCCGCTGTCGGCGTTCTACACCGACGGCACCGACGCCGGCGTGATCCGGCTCAGCTTTTCGAAGGACGACGCGACGCTGGTCGAAGGCGCGCGGCGGCTGCGTTCGCTGTAAACCCCGTACGGCATCCGGCCACGGGCATCCGGCGACGGGTACGTCGCATCGACCAGACACAGGAGATCACGATGAAGCACACGGCCACCCTGAAACTCGCGTTCGCACTCGCGTGCGCCATCGGTTCCGGCGCGGCGCTCGCCGATGCGCAGACGCTGCGCTTCGGCCTCGAGGCGCAATACCCGCCGTTCGAATCGAAAGCGCCGAACGGCGACCTGCAGGGCTTCGACATCGACGTCGGCAACGCCGTCTGCCAGACGGCGAAGCTGTCGTGCAAATGGGTCGAGACGTCGTTCGACGGCCTGATTCCCGCGCTGAAGGGCCGCAAATTCGACGCGATCAACTCGGCGATGAATGCGACCGAGCAGCGGCGCCAGGCGATCGACTTCACGACGATCATCTATCGCGTGCCGACCCAGCTGATCGCGCGCACCGGCAGCGGCCTGCTGCCGACGCCGGAATCGCTGAAGGGCAAGCGGGTCGGCGTGCTGCAGGCGTCGATCCAGGAAACCTTCGCGAAGGCGCACTGGGAGCCGGCCGGCGTCGCGGTCGTCGCGTACCAGGACCAGAACCAGGCGTATGCGGATCTGGTCGCGGGCCGTCTCGACGCGACGCTCGTGCTCGCACCGTCCGGCCAGCGCGGCTTCCTGTCGCGTCCGGACGGCAAGGGCTTTTCGTTCGTCGGCCAGCCCGTGCACGACGACCGGATCCTCGGCAGCGGCATCGCATTCGGGCTGCGCAAGGGCGACAGCGCGCTGAAGGCGAAACTCGATGCGGCGATCGACAAGCTGAAGGCGGACGGCACGGTGAAGTCGCTCGGCCTGAAGTATTTCGGCGATATCGACATTTCGGCGAAGTAAGCGGGGCAGCGCGCGATGCAGAACCGGAACACGACCGCCGCGGGCGGCGAACCGGCGGGCACGCCGCTGTCGGGCGACGCGCTCGAAGCCGTGCTCGTCGCCGAACTGGGCGATGCGCTCGTCACGCGCGCGGCCGACATCGATCCGCGTTATTTCACCGCCTACAACGAGCCGGCCGGCGCGCGACCGCGCGCGCTGGTGCGCCCGCGCAGTGTCGACGACGTGTCGCGCACGCTCGCGCTGTGCGCGCGGCTCGGCCAGACGGTCGTGCCGCAGGGGGGCCTGACGGGGCTCGCGCGCGGCGCGGTCGCGCTCGGCGGCGAGGTCGTGCTGTCGATGGAACGCTTCGCGGGCGTCGAGGCGCTCGACGCGGCGGCCGGCACGATGACCGTGCGCGCCGGGACGCCGCTGCAGACGGTGCAGGAAGCCGCGGAAGCGGCGGGTTTCACGTTCGGTGTCGATCTCGGCGCACGCGGCTCGTGCCAGATCGGCGGGATGCTCGCGACCAACGCGGGCGGCACGCGCGCGATCCGCTACGGGATGATGCGCGAGCAGGTGCTCGGGCTCGAGGCCGTGCTCGCGGACGGCACGGTCGTGTCGTCGATGAACCGGATGCTGAAGAACAACGCGGGCTACGACCTGAAGCAGCTGTTCATCGGCAGCGAGGGGACGCTCGGCGTCGTCACGCGCGCCGTGCTGCGGCTGCATCCGTTGCTCGCCGCGCCGGCCACGGCGCTCTGCCGCGTGCGCGACTACGACGCGGTCATCGCGCTGTGGAATCGCGTGCGCGTGCTGCCGGAGGTCGTCAGTTTCGAGGCGATGTGGCCGGCGTTCTACGACTACGTCGCGCGCCGCACGCCGGGCGTCTCGGCGCCGTTTGTCGGCGACGACGGCTTCGCGGTGCTGATCGAATGCGCGACGAGCGCACCGCGCGGCGATGCGCACCAGGCGCTGGAAACCGGCCTCGCGGCGGGAATCGAGGCCGGGCTCGTGGAGGATGCGGTGCTCGCGACGTCGGAGCGGCAGGCGCGGGACTTGTGGACGCTGCGCGAAGGCCTCGCGATCGACGCGCTGCCGCATCTGGTCAACTTCGACGTGAGTTTGCCGACCGGCGAACTCGGCGTGTTCGCCGAACGCTGCGAGGCGGCGCTGCGCATGCAATGGCCGGATGCCGTGTGCCTGTTCTTCGGGCACGTCGGCGACGGCAACGTGCATATCGGCGTGTCACTGGCCGGGATGAGCGATGCGGACGCCGACGCGCTCGATCACTGCGTGTACGCGGTGGTGCGGGACATGGGCGGCTCGGTGTCGGCCGAGCACGGGATCGGCGTGCTCAAGCGGCCTTATCTCGCGCACACGCGCAGCGACGCGGAAATCGGGCTGATGCGACGCCTGAAGGCCGCGCTCGATCCGGGCGGCATCCTGAATCCGGGCAAGGTGCTTTGACGGCGGCGTTGCCTGTCGCCGCCGGGCGCCCGCCTGCGTGATTCGTCAGCCGTCCACCCAGCGCAGCGCGCCGATCTTCAGGTGTTCGACGACGCTGCGCGCCCATCCGAGCTCGGCATTGAGCAGCACGAGCGCGTGTTCGTTCTGCAGCAGGAACAGGCGCGGCACCTGGTCGGCCTGCGCGGCGTTGCGCAGCGTCTCGAGGCGCTCGCGCTCGGCGTCGAGCCGGGCGATCCGAAGCTCGAGCTGGTGGCGGGCATCTTCGGCGTCGAGCAGCGGCAGGAAGGCGAGGCCGGCGCCGAACGCCGGGAATTCGCGCGCGGGCTCCGCGAGCAGCGCATGCAGCCACGCCTGCCCGGCCGTGTGCCCGGCCTCGGTCAGCGCATACAGCGTGCGCTCGGGAAACGCGCCGTCGCGCTCGGTGTCGTGAACGGCGATCAGCCCGTCGCGCAGCAGCCGGTCGATCGTCTGGTAGAGGCTCGTGCGCTGCCGGACGTTGACGACTTCGTCGTACCCGCGGGCCTTCAGTTGCTGCAGCATCCCGTACGGATGCATCGGCGTTTCGGTGAGCGTCGCGAGGACGGCCAGCGCGAGCGGGGACGGGCGACTAGTGGACATGAATAGTTATCGCATATCTAGTAATAATATAACTATTCTCGACGAAACTATCATATTCCACAAGGGTTTCAGCCGAGGTGCGAGCGTTTCGCGGCCGGTGCGACGGTTTCCATCGTCGCGAGACCGTGCACGATGCCGCAATCCTCGACCGAATGCTCGCCGACGCACTGCCGGCGCAATTCGGTGAGCTGGTCGCGCAGATGCGTGAGTTCCGCGAGGCGCGCATCGACGTGGCCGATGTGTTCGTCGAGCAGCGCATTGATCGAATCGCAGGGATCGGCGGGCGTGTCGGTGAGCTGCAGCAGCGCGCGGATTTCGTCGTGGGCCATGTCGAGTGCGCGGCAGTTGCGGATGAAGCGCAGCCGTTCGACATGCACGTCGGTGTAGTTGCGGTAGTTCGAGTCGGTGCGTTCCGCGTCCGGCATCAGCCCCTCTTTCTCGTAGAAACGGATCGTCTCGGGTGTGCAGCGGGCCGCCTTGGCCAGTTCGCCGATCTTCATTGTCTTTCTCCCGTGCAAGGGTTGACCTTGTAGTGGCTTCAGGGTGTTAACTCTACTCCGTCAAGCCATTGAAAGCCATTGAGGAGGTTGTCATGACCGATGCCCAGCGTACCCACGACCCACGACACCGTCACGCCGGCGGCGCCGATGCGTGCTGCGCCGATTCGCGCGACACGCAGACGGCGACCGTTGCCGACGCGGTGCCGGCGGCCGGCGAGCGCGCGCACGGCCACGACCATGATCACGGCGACCACGGCGACGCGCATCGGCACGGCGCGGCGTGCACGCACGACCACGGCGCGCACGACCCTTCGGATCATGGCCACGATCATGCGGAAGGCAGCGGCCATGTGCACGGCGACGCGTGCTCTCACGACCACGGCAAGCACGACCATGCCGACCACGACCACGACCACGACCACGACCACGCGGCCGGCGACTGCTGCGCGCCTGCCGCGCTGACGCTCGCGCCGCTGCCGGTCGCGCAGGCGACCGCGTCGGGTCACGTGCGCTCCGCGTTCCGGATCATGCAGATGGACTGCCCGACCGAGGAAACGCTGATCCGCAAGAAGCTCGGCGGGATGAGCGAAGTGTCGGCGCTCGAATTCAACCTGATGCAGCGGATGCTGACCGTCGAACACGTGCCGGGCGCCCAGCCGGCGATCGAAGGCGCGATCCGCACGCTCGGGATGACGCCCGAGGCCGCGGCGGCCGGCGCGCCGGCGTCGCGCGTCGTCGACGCGCCCGCGAAGCCGTGGTGGCCGCTGGCGCTGGCCGGCGTCGCCGCGATCGCATCCGAGGGCGCGACGTGGGCCGGGCTGCCGGTGTGGCTCGCGGCGGCGCTCGCGCTTGCCGCGGTACTCGCGTGCGGGCTCACCACGTACAAGAAGGGCTGGATCGCGATCCGCAACGGCAACCTGAACATCAACGCGCTGATGAGCATCGCGGTGACGGGGGCGATGGCGATCGGCCAGTGGCCCGAAGCCGCGATGGTGATGGTGCTGTTCACGATTGCCGAGCTGATCGAGGCGAAGTCGCTCGACCGCGCGCGCAATGCGATCCAGGGCCTGATGCAGCTCGCGCCTGACACTGCGACCGTGCAGGACGCCGACGGCTCGTGGCGCACGATCGAGGCCGCGCAGGTGGCGCTCGGCGCGGTCGTGCGCGTGAAGCCGGGCGAGCGGATCGGGCTGGACGGCGAGGTCGTCGCCGGCCGCTCGACGGTGAACCAGGCGCCGATCACCGGCGAGAGCCTGCCCGTCGAAAAGACGACCGGCGACGCCGTGTACGCGGGCACGATCAACGAATCGGGTTCGTTCGAATACCGCGTGACGGCGGTGGCGGCCAACTCGACGCTCGCGCGGATCATCCACGCGGTCGAGGAGGCGCAGGGCGCGAAGGCGCCGACGCAGCGCTTCGTCGACCAGTTCGCGCGTGTCTACACGCCGATCGTGTTCGCGGTCGCGCTGCTGGTGGCGGTGGTGCCGCCGCTCGTCGTGGGCGGTGCGTGGCACGACTGGATCTATCGTGCGCTGGTGCTGCTCGTGATCGCGTGCCCGTGCGCGCTGGTGATCTCGACGCCGGTGACGATTGTGTCGGGGCTCGCGGCCGCGGCGCGACGCGGGATTCTCGTGAAGGGCGGCGTCTATCTGGAAGAAGGGCGCAAGCTCGCCTGGCTCGCGCTCGACAAGACCGGGACGATCACGCACGGCAAGCCGGTGCAGACCGATTTCGACCTGCATGCGACCGATGCCGATGCGGTGCGGGTGCGGTACCTCGGTGCGAGCCTCGCGGCGCGCTCCGATCACCCGGTGTCGCAGGCGATCGCCGCCGCGGCCCGTGACGCCGGCACGACGGCATTCGCCGATGTGCAGGATTTCGAAGCGATCGTCGGGCGCGGGGTGCGCGGCACGATCGACGGCACGCGCTACTGGCTCGGCAACCACCGGCTCGTCGAGGAGCTCGAACGCTGCTCGACGGCGCTCGAAGCGAAGCTCGATGCGCTCGAGCGGCAGGGCAAGAGCGTCGTGGTGCTGGTCGACGAAGCGCGCGTGCTCGGCATCTTCGCGGTGGCCGACACGATCAAGGACACGAGCCGTGAAGCGATCGCCGATCTGCACGCGCTCGGCATCCGCACCGCGATGCTGACGGGCGACAACCCGCATACCGCGCAGGCGATCGCGAAGCAGGCCGGCATCGACGACGCGCGCGGCAACCAGTTGCCGGAAGACAAGCTCGCGGCGGTCGAGGAGCTGTCGGCCGGCGGCGCGGGCGCGGTCGGGATGGTCGGCGACGGGACCAACGACGCACCGGCGCTCGCCCGTGCCGACATCGGCTTCGCGATGGGGGCGATGGGCACCGACACGGCGATCGAGACCGCCGACGTCGCGCTGATGGACGACGACCTGCGCAAGATTCCCGCGTTCGTGCGGCTGTCGCGTGCGACGCATCGCGTCCTGGTGCAGAACATCGGCTTCGCGCTCGGCGTGAAGGTCGTGTTCCTCGGCCTCACGGTCGCGGGGCTCGGCACGATGTGGATGGCGGTCTTCGCCGACGCGGGCGCTAGCCTGATCGTCGTGGCCAACGGCTTGCGGCTGCTGTCGTCCTCCGGGGCGTTCGGCGGCGCGCAGGCCACGCGTTGAGGAGCGGGCGATGAGCTTTCTGAAGCGAATCCTGGGCGGCCATGGCGGTGGCCACGGCAATGGCGGCCACGGTGGCGGAGGCCACGGCGGTGGAGGCGGGCATCACGGCGTGCAGCGTCAGGACGCACACGGCGGCCACGACGCGCGCGGCCGCGATCGCCACGGCTGGGGCTGGCAGGCGCCGGCCGACGCCAGTGGCGGGCGAGGCGGCCAGGGCGGCAACGTGCCGCTGAGCCAGCTCGCGTGCGCCGGCTGCGGCGCGCTCAATGGGGCCGATGCGCGCTTCTGCGCGCAGTGCGGCGCGGCGCAACGCGGCAAGGCCTGCAGCCGCTGCCATGCGGCGCTGGCGGCCGACGCGCGGTTCTGTCCCGGCTGCGGGACGCAGGCGGCTTGAAGACGTCCGCGCGTTCGTGCCGGCTGCGCATGAGCACCGGCCGGCGCGCTTCGTTCGACGGCCGGCGCACCAGCCTGCCCGATATCGTCCCGGGCATGCTCGCGCCGGCAATATCGTCGCGGTCCGTCCAGATACACGGCTCCACGACGCCCCCTTTGCTCAGCGCAGCGGCAGATGAATTTCGGTACGGAGGTCGGCCGGCGCCGCATCCATCGGCGTGTTGAGGTACAGCTCGAACGGCGGCGCGTCGGCGGCTTCGCGGCCCGAATGACGCAGCCAGTCGCCGTAGAGCCACTGGTAGGCCGTCTTCAGATCCGCATACGGCCCCGTATGCAGCAGCACCGCGTATTCGCCGCCCGCGACCGTCGCGCGTTCGACCGGCGGCACGGGCTCGACGTCCGGCGCGCCGTCGGCCGGCATGAAACACGCCTTCGCGCGCAGCTGCGCTTCGGGCGTCGTGTCCGGATCGTCGTAGAAAATGCCGATCATCTTCGCGCCCGGGCCGATCAGCCCGTGCTGCCCGACCCAGGCGCCGATCCGCCCGAACGCGTCGCCGACCTTCATGTACGCGCCCGTGTGCGCCACCGCGTAGCCGCGCAGTTCCGGCAGCCGCCGGATTTCGACTTCATGCTTGAACATGTCTTCCTTTCCTCTCTGTAGTGGATAGATGGGCCGGTGGCTGCCCGTGCGCCGGTGCTGCGCGGGCGGCACACCGTATGCGTCGCGAAACGCCCGCGCGAACGCGTGCGTCGAACCGTAGCCCGCGCGCCGCGCGATCTCGTCGATCGGCCGTGCCGTGCACACGAGATCCTCGGACGCGCGCACGATCCGCATCCGCCGCACCGTCAGCACGATCGATTCGCCGTACAGCGCGCGATAGACGCGCTGCCAGTGATACGGCGACAGGCACGCGACTTCGGCGAGCCGGTTCAGGTCGAGCGGGCCGTCGAGGTGCGCGCGGATGTATTCGTGGACGCGCGCCACGCTTGCCGCGTAGCGGGCCCAGGCAGGCTGGTCGGGTTTCGTTTCGACGGTCATCGGCGTATCCGGGCAGGAACCGACGCCACGGTAGCACGGTGCGAATTGATAAATCTTGCGGAAATACGCAGGCGCGCCGACCCGTCGGGCCCTTTTTCATTTTGACGAAATGGGGTCTTGCCCCTCTGCGATCTATGACTAAAGTTAAAGACGGTGAAATCGGGTGATCGCGTCATTTTTCTCGGGTAAGTTGCTCCGTCGGGGCAGCACGCTTTTCGAAGTACGCAGGTAGTTCGTCGATGTCCAATCGCAACACCACGTTTTCGGGAGAAGAAGAAATGGATGCTTCCAGCTTCATCACGTCGCTGCAGACCACGCTAGGGGGGTATCTGCCAAAGATTGCCGGCGCGATCGGCATCCTGGTGATCGGCTGGCTGATCGCCGTCGTGGTGCGGGCCGGCGCGATGCGTCTGCTCGGCGCGCTGAAGGTCGATCAGCGGATCAACGAAAGCACCGGCCAGGGCGCATGCGTCGAGCGCATCATCGCCGGCGGCCTGTTCTGGCTCGTGCTGCTGGTCACCGCGGTGGGCATCTTCAACGTGCTCAACCTGTATGCGGTCTCCAACCCGTTCTCGCTGCTGGTCACCCACATCGTCAACTACCTGCCGAACCTGATCGGCGGCGCGGCGCTGACGCTGATCGCGTGGCTCATCGCGTCGCTGCTGCGCAGCCTCGCGAACCGCGCGCTGAAGGCGAGCAAGATCGACGACAAATTGTCCGAAGGCGCCGGCTTGCAGCCGATGAGCGGTTATCTCGGCGACGTGCTGTTCTGGCTCGTGATCCTGATGTTCCTGCCGGCGATCCTCGCGTCGTTCGCGTTGTCGGGGCTGCTGACGCCCGTGCAGGGGATGGTCGACAAGCTGCTCGCGATCGTGCCGAACCTGTTCGCGGCCGCGGTGATCGGCATCGTCGGCTGGATCGTCGCGCGCGTGCTGCGCGGCCTCGTGACGAACCTGCTCGTCGCCGCCGGCGCCGACCGCCTCACGCAGCGTCTCGACAGCCCGACGCCCGTGCGCGTGTCGAGCCTGATCGGCACGGTCGTCTACGTGTTCGTGTTCGTGCCGACGCTGATCTCCGCGCTCGACGCGCTGAAGATCGACGCGATCTCGGTGCCGGCCACCAACATGCTGAACCAGTTCCTCGGCGCGGTGCCGGACATCGTCGCGGCGATCGTGATCGTGCTGGTGACGTTCTACTTCGCGCGCTTCGTCGCGTCGCTCGCGCAGAAGCTGCTGGAAGCCGCGGGCGCCGACGGGCTCCCGGCCGTGCTCGGCGTCGAGCGCGTGTTCTCGGGGATCCTGCTGCCGTCGGTGCTGGTGGCGCGGCTGATCGTGTTCTTCGCGATGCTGTTCGCCTCGGTCGAAGCGGCGAACCGGCTCGGCTTCTCGCAGGTGCGCGACGTCGTCACGCTGTTCATCGAATTCGGCGGCCACGTGCTGACGGGCGGCGTGATCCTCGTGATCGGCGTGTGGCTCGCGGGCCTCGCGCGCCGCGTGATCGAGCAGGCCGACCGCGAGCACAGCGTGCTGTTCGCGCGCATCGCGCAATTCGCGATCCTCGGCCTCGTGTTCGCGATGGGGCTGCGCGCGATGGGCATCGCGAACGAGATCGTGCAGCTCGCGTTCGGCCTCGTGCTCGGTGCGATCGCGGTGGCGGTGGCGCTGTCGTTCGGCCTCGGTGGCCGCGAAGCGGCCGGCAAGCTGCTCGACCACTGGTTCAACCAGCGCGGCGGCGGGCAATAAGTCTTGCGCGTCGATCATCCGTCCGGCTGCTTCGTGCGGCCGGCGGCGGCGGTCGCAGCGGGGCGGGCCCGGCATCGGCGCCTTTCGCGCATCGGGAGGCCGTACACGCCCGGAACAGGCGTTTCCGTCAGCGAAATGTCAGCCGCGATCTTTGCCGAATTTCGATAACACGTCGTTTAATGACTCTCTAGCATCGATTCTCAGTCGCGCAGGCCGCCAGGCCCGGCGCATTTGAGGAGAGAGTCCGATGAAAGCAGAGTCGAATGACCGGCCCGCCGCCGGCGCCAAGTCGTCCGGCCAGCCCGCGCTGCAGCAGACGCTCGGGACCTGGCAACTGTGGGGCATCGCGGTCGGCCTCGTGATTTCCGGCGAATACTTCGGCTGGAGTTACGGCTGGGCGAGCGCCGGCACGCTGGGTTTCGTGATCACCGCGCTGTTCGTCGCGGCGATGTACACGACCTTCATCTTCAGTTTCACCGAGCTGACGACGTCGATCCCGCACGCGGGCGGCCCGTTCGCGTATGCGCGCCGCGCGTTCGGCCCGACCGGCGGTTATCTCGCCGGCGCGGCGACGCTCGTCGAATTCGTGTTCGCGCCGCCCGCGATCGCGCTCGCGATCGGCGCGTACCTGCACGTGCAGTTTCCGGGGCTCGAGCCCAAGCATGCGGCGATGGGCGCGTATCTCGTGTTCATGGCGCTGAACATCGTCGGCGTGCAGATCGCGGCGACCTTCGAGCTCGTCGTCACGCTGTTCGCGATCTTCGAGCTGCTGGTGTTCATGGGCGTCGTGTCGCCGGGCTTCGCGTGGAGCAACTTCATGAAGGGCGGCTGGTCGGGTGCCGATCATTTCAGCCTGGGCGCGTTCCACGGGATGTTCGCGGCGATCCCGTTCGCGATCTGGTTCTTCCTCGCGATCGAAGGCGTCGCGATGGCCGCCGAAGAGGCGAAGAACCCGAAGCGCTCGATTCCGATCGCGTACGTGGCCGGGATCCTGACGCTCGTCATTCTCGCGATCGGCGTGATGGTGTTCGCCGGCGGCGCGGGCGACTGGACCAAGCTCGCGAACATCAACGACCCGCTGCCGCAGGCGATGAAATACATCGTCGGCGAGAACAGCGGCTGGATGCACATGCTCGTGTGGCTCGGCCTGTTCGGCCTCGTCGCGTCGTTCCACGGGATCATCCTCGGTTATTCGCGCCAGATCTTCGCGCTGGCCCGCGAAGGCTACCTGCCGGAGTGGCTCGGCAAGGTGCATCCGCGCTTCAAGACCCCGCACCGCGCGATTCTCGCGGGCGGCGTGGTCGGCATCGCGGCGATCTACAGCGACGAGCTGATCCAGTTCGGCGGCCAGACGCTGACCGCGAATATCGTGACGATGTCGGTATTCGGCGCGATCGTGATGTATATCGTGAGCATGGCGTCGCTGTTCAAGCTGCGCCGCTCGCAGCCGAACATGGCGCGGCCGTTCCGCGCGCCGCTGTACCCGATCTTCCCGGCCTTCGCGATCCTGGCGGCGCTCGTCTGCCTCGGTACGATGGTGTATTTCAACGGGCTGGTCGCGCTGGTGTTCGTCGGCTTCCTCGCGGTCGGCTACGCGTACTTCCTCGCGACGCGTTCGCAGCGGGCGAGCGCGCCGGGCGACGCGCTGCTGGAGGAGTGAGCAGGTGAAGGTGAACGGCCGTTCCTGACGGCATCCGGCGCGCCCCGTCGAACGGGCGCGCCGTCGGCTTTTGGCAAGGCAAGGAGACTCGCACGATGTCCTATACGGAGACGATCGGCCCGCGCACGTACCGTTTCGCGGACCTGAAGACGCTGCTCGCGAAAGCGAGCCCGCTGCGTTCCGGCGACCAGCTCGCCGGTGTCGCGGCGGCGAGCGAGGAGGAGCGCGTGGCCGCGAAGATCGCGCTCGCGGGCGTGCCGCTGAAGGCGTTCCTGAACGAGGCGGTGATCCCGTATGAACACGACGAGGTCACGCGCCTGATCCTCGATGATCACGATGCGGCGGCGTTCGCGGAAATCTCGCACCTCACCGTCGGCGACTTCCGCAACTGGCTGCTGTCGCCGGCCGCCGACGGCGCGGCACTCGAACGGATCGCGCCGGGCCTCACGCCCGAGATGGTCGCCGCCGTGTCGAAGCTGATGCGCAACCAGGACCTGATCGCGGCGGCACGAAAGCGCCGCGTCGTCACGCGCTTTCGCAACACGGTCGGCCTGCCGGGCCGGATGTCGGTGCGGCTGCAGCCGAACCACCCGACCGACGACGTGAAGGGGATCGCCGCGTCGATGCTCGACGGGCTGATGTACGGCTGCGGCGACGCGATGATCGGCATCAACCCGGCCACCGACAGCCTCGCGGCGATCGTGAAGCTGCTCGCGATGATCGACGGGTTCCGCGAACGCTACGGCGTGCCGACGCAGTCGTGCGTGCTCACGCACGTGACCAACACGATCGCGGCGGTCGAGAAGGGCGCGCCGGTCGACCTGGTGTTCCAGTCGATCGCGGGCACCGAGAAGGCGAACGCGAGCTTCGGCATCTCGCTCGCGCTGCTCGGCGAGGCGCGCGAGGCCGCGCTGTCGCTCAAGCGCGGCACCGTCGGCAACAATCTCATGTACTTCGAGACGGGCCAGGGCAGCGCGTTGTCGGCGAACGCGCATTTCGGCGTCGACCAGCAGACCTGCGAAGTGCGCGCGTATGCGGTGGCGCGCAAGTTCGAGCCGTTCCTCGTGAACACGGTGGTCGGCTTCATCGGGCCCGAATACCTGTACGACGGCAAGCAGATCATCCGCGCGGGGCTCGAGGATCACTTCTGCGGGAAGCTGCTCGGCGTGCCGATGGGCTGCGACATCTGCTACACGAACCACGCGGAAGCCGACCAGGACGACATGGACACGCTGCTGACGCTGCTGGGCGCGGCCGGCATCAACTTCATCATGGGGATTCCGGGCGCGGACGACGTGATGCTGAACTACCAGAGCACGTCGTTTCACGACCAGCTCTACGTGCGCGAGGTGCTCGGCCTGCGCCGCGCGCCGGAATTCGAGGAGTGGCTGGAGACGATGGAGATCGCCGACGCGCACGGTGCATTGCGCGCCGCGAGCTCACGCGTGCCGCTGCTCGCGGGCGCGAACGACTGGATGGGGATTTCGGCATGAGCGACGCCGTCGAAAAGAATCCGTGGGGCCAGCTGAAGTCGTTCACGAACGCGCGGATCGCGCTCGGCCGCGCGGGCAACAGCCTGCCGACCGCGCCGCTGCTGGCCTTCAACCTGTCGCACGCGCAGGCGCGTGACGCGGTGCACCAGCCGCTCGACTCGGACGCGCTGCGGCGCGAGATCGAGGCGGCCGGCCTGCTGCCGACGCTCGGCGTGCAGAGCGCCGCGCCGGACCGTGACCACTATCTGCGCCGGCCCGATCTCGGCCGCAAGCTGTCGGACGACAGCCGCGGGCTGCTCGCCGGTTACGGCGCGGCGCTCGACGACGCGCCCGATGTCGTGTTCGTGGTCGGCGACGGGCTCTCGGCGTTCGCGGCCGCGAAGCAGGCACTGCCGCTGCTGCAGGCCGTGCGGCCGCGGCTCGACGCGGACGGCTGGCGGATCGGCCCGGTGGTGGTCGCGACGCAGGCGCGCGTCGCCCTCGGCGACGAGATCGGCGAGCTGCTGCGCGCGAAGGTCGTGGCGATGCTGATCGGCGAACGGCCGGGGCTCAGCTCGCCGGACAGCCTCGGCGTGTACCTGACGTGGGCGCCGAAGGTCGGCTGCCACGACGCGCTGCGCAACTGCATCTCGAACGTGCGGCCCGAAGGGCTGCCGTACGCGGCGGCCGCGCACAAGCTGCATTACCTGATGACGCATGCGCGCCGGCTTCAGCTGACGGGCGTCGGGCTAAAGGACGACAGCGACGCGCTGTTGCCGCAGGCGGAAGCGGAGCGGATCGGGGCGGACTGAAAACGGGCGCACGCGGGCCGCTCCCGCATCGCGGGTTGCGTGCTTTTCGGGCGGCAGGAGCGGCACGAGGGCGGCTGTCGAGGCGCCCGCCACCCGGCTACCTGAACAGCCGCTCGCACAGAAAATCGACGAACACGCGCAGCTTCGGCGACAACTGCCGGCTCGACGGCCACACGATCGAGAACTGCCCCGGCGCGATCCGGTAGTCGTCGAGCACGGTGACGAGCGCGCCGTGTTCGAGCGCGTCGCGTGCGAGGAAGTCGGGCATGTAGCCGATGCCGAGCCCCGCGAGCACGGTGCCGCGCAGGGCTTCCATGTTGTTGCAGGTCAGCGCGGTGCGCAGCTTCGGCGGCGTGCCGTCGGCGGCCGAGAGCGCCCAGTCCTGCAGCTTGCCGGTGGTCGGGAAGCAGTAGCGCACGCATTCGTGCGCTTCGAGATCGCGCGGCGTGCGCGGCGTGCCGGCCCGCGCGAGATACGCGGGCGTCGCGCACAGCACGAACGCAAACGGGCCGAGCCGCCGTGACATCAGGCTCGAATCGGACAGCGGGCCGCTGCGGATCGCCGCGTCGAAGCCGCCTTCGACGACATCCACCATCCGGTCGTTGAAATCGAGATCGAGCTCGACGTCCGGGTAGCGCTGCCGGAATTCGGGCAGCACCGGCAGCAGGAACCGGTAGCCGATCACCGGCAGGCTCACGCGCAGCCTGCCGCGCGGGCGCTGCGCCGACGCCGTCACGGTCGCTTCCGCGTCGCGGAAATCCTCGAGGATCCGCTGGCAACGTTCGTAGAAGTGGCGCCCCTCTTCGGTGAGCGTGACGCGGCGGGTCGTGCGGTTGAACAGGCGCACGCCCAGCGACTGTTCGAGTTTCGCGATCGTCTTGCCGACCGCCGACGCCGAGATGCCGAGCGCGCGGCCGGCCGCGACGAAGCTCAGCGCTTCGGCGGTGCGGACGAACGCGACGATGCCGGACAGGTTTTCCATCGAATCGAAGCGCGCTCGACGACACGCGCGGTGAAGTGAATTGCGGAATTCTAGTCCGGTATATGCGGAACTTCGCGTGGTTTTTCTTCGATTGAATCGGATTTATCTTCTGTCGCTCTGACGGCGCATCCGCGCCGGCCTTTAGAGGAGCGATGATGGATCAGCCTTTTTCAGCCGCATCGACGCAGTCGGCACGCCGGCGCGCGTGGGTGCTGGCCGCCGTCTGCATGGCCGCCGTCGCGCTGCCGTTGTCGTTTTCGGGCGGCGCGGTCGCGACGCCCGCGATCGGCCGCGACCTGCACGGCGGCACGGTCGCGATGAACTGGATCACCAACGCGTTCATGCTCGCGTTCGGTAGCTGCCTGATGGCGGCGGGCGCGCTGGCCGACCAGTTCGGTCGCAAGCGCGTGTTCGCGATCGGTGTCGGCGGTTTCACGCTGATGTCGGTCGCGCTCGCGTTCGCGCCGTCGATGCTCGCGGTCGACCTGCTGCGCGCCGCGCAGGGGCTCGCGGCGGCCGCGGCGCTCGCGGGCGGCACCGCCGCGCTCGCGCAGGAGTTCGACGGCGCGGCGCGTACGCGCGCATTCAGCCTGCTCGGCACGACCTTCGGCATCGGGCTCGCGTTCGGGCCCGTGCTGGCCGGCGCGCTGATCGGGCACGGCGGCTGGCGCACGATCTTCGTGACGAGCGCGGTGGCCGGCGGGCTGTCGCTCGGCTTCGGGCTGCCGCGCATGCACGAGTCGCGCGACCCGCACGCGACGGGGCTCGACTGGCCCGGCACGGCCGCGTTCACCGCCGCGCTGACGCTGTTCACGTTCGGCGTGATCGAGGCCCCCGCACGCGGATGGTCGAACGCGCTCGTGATCGCGCTGCTGGCCGGCGCGGCGCTCGGCGCCTGCGCGTTCGTGGCGATCGAGACGCGGGTCGCGCGGCCGATGCTCGACCTGTCGCTGTTCCGGATCGCGCGCTTCGTCGGCGTGCAGGTGCTGCCGGTGTCGACCTGCTGCTGCTACATCGTGCTGCTCGTCGTGCTGCCGCTGCGCTTCATCGGCATCGACGGCTTCAGCGAGATCGACGCCGGCTGGCTGATGCTCGCGATTTCCGCGCCGATGCTGGTCGTGCCGCTGGTCGCGGCGACGCTCACGCGCTGGCTGACGGCCGGCGTGATCTCGGGGCTCGGGCTGCTGATCGCGGCGGCCGGGCTGGTGTGGCTGGACGTCGCGCTGCGCGGCGGTGCGGGGCCGGCGGCGATCGCGCCGATGCTCGCGATCGGCGTCGGGGCCGGCATGCCGTGGGGGCTGATGGACGGGCTGTCGGTGAGCGTCGTGCCGAAGGAGCGCGCGGGGATGGCGACGGGCATCTTCAGCACGACGCGCGTGGCCGGCGAAGGGATCGCGCTCGCGATCGTCGGCGCGGTACTGGCCGCACTCGCGCAGACGGGGCTGCGACAGGCGGCGGGCGCCGCCGGCACGCCCGAGGCGACGCTGCGTGCGGCCGCGCGGCTCGCGACCGGCGATCTCGCAGGCGCGGCGGCTGCATTGCCGGGTGTCGGCCAGGCGGCGCTGCTCGCGAGTTACGCGCATGCATTCGACCGGTTGCTGATCGGGCTGGCGGTCGTCACCGTGTTGTGTGCGGTGGTGGTGTTCGTGTTTCTCGGCGGGCGGCGGGTGGCTGCGGAAGCGGGCGACGGCACCGACGGGCACGCCCATGCCGACGTGCCGGTGCGCAGCCGGATCGATGCGGCCTGCACGGAAACGCACGGGCGTTGAGCGGCGTATCGCCATGCGCGGGCGCTTCGGCCACGGCAGCGGGAGTGCCGCATTGTTTCATCGTCGTTTGCATCGCAAGTCGGCGATTCGTCCAGCGCATCACGTGAATCACGCCAGCACCAGCGGCGGCAGCGCCGCATCGGCGCGCGCCTGCGCCCGTTCCACGTCAACCACCACATAGCGCCGCGCGTCCGGCCACAGGTGGGCACGGCCTTGCGCATCCTCGTCGATCGTCGCGCGGCCCTGCACGAGCCAGGTCGACTGGCGCACGAAATCGACGAACAGCAGCGCGACGGCCGGATTCACGAGCAGGTTGCCGATCGTGTTGAACAGGTTGTTGCCCGCGAAGTCGGGCAGCACGAGCGTGCGGCGGTCGGGGATGTCGACGAGCGGCTCGAATGAGCCGTCGGCGCGCGGCTGGCGGCCGCGGTACGAGCAGTCGCTGTTGCCGCCTTCGTCGGCGGTCGCGACGATCAGGAACGCCTGCTCGCGGATGAACGCGATGGCGTCGTCGGTCAGGGGGCCGCGGTCGTTCATGGTGTCGGTCGGCGCACTCGCCGTTGCATGGGAATGCACGATGCGCACGCAAGCGACATGCCACGCGTCGCGGCCGGCGTCCGCCTGCACGCGCGCCCGCGTACTGTGGAAATTTCGCACACCGGCCCGGCCGCTGCGCAATCGCGCTGTTCAGAATGGGTACACCCGCCGTGCTGCATGGGTGAACACGGCACGGTGCGCACGCGGGCCGGCCGTGGTCGCCGTGCTTCCGTCCGGTTTGGCACGCATGTTGCGTAAACGGATGCAGCGCGATCCAACCGGCGCTGTACGCACACAAGCACGATGAACAGGAGACATGTATGAACCCGTTTGACCTGAAGCAACTGGGCCTCGACGTCGAATACCCGTACCGTCAGCAATACGACAACTACATCGGCGGCAAGTGGGTTCCGCCGGTGAAAGGCGAGTATTTCGAGAACGTGTCGCCGATCAACGGCCAGCCGTTCTGCCGCATTCCGCGCTCGGGCGCCGACGACATCGAGCTGGCGCTCGACGCCGCGCATGCCGCGCGCCGCAAGTGGGGCAAGACGTCCGTGGCCGAGCGCGCGAACCTGCTGCTCGCCGCCGCCGACCGGATGGAAAAGAACCTGAAGCTGCTGGCCGTGGCCGAGACGATCGACAACGGCAAGCCGCTGCGCGAGACGATGGCGGCCGACCTGCCGCTCGCGATCGACCACTTCCGCTACTTCGCGGGCTGCATCCGCGCGCAGGAAGGCGGCATCTCCGAGATCGACGACAACACCGTCGCATACCACTTCCACGAGCCGCTCGGTGTCGTCGGCCAGATCATCCCGTGGAACTTCCCGCTGCTGATGGCCGCATGGAAGCTCGCGCCGGCGCTCGCGGCCGGCTGCTGCGTCGTGATGAAGCCGGCCGAGCAGACGCCCGCGTCGGTGCTCGTGCTGCTGGAGCTGATCGGCGACCTGTTCCCGGCCGGCACGATCAACATCGTGAACGGCTTCGGCAAGGAAGCGGGCGAAGCGCTCGCGACCAGCAAGCGGATCGCGAAGATCGCGTTCACGGGCTCGACGCCGGTCGGCAAGCACATCCTGCGCGCGGCGGCCGACAGCCTGATCCCGTCGACGGTCGAACTGGGCGGCAAGAGCCCGAACATCTTCTTCGCCGACGTGCTCGACCAGGACGACGCGTTCCTCGACAAGGCGCTCGAAGGGCTCGCGATGTTCGCGCTGAACCAGGGCGAGGTGTGCACGTGCCCGTCGCGGATCCTGATCCAGGAATCGATCTACGAGAAGTTCATCGAGAAGGCGGTCGCGCGCGTCGAGCGCATCAAGGCCGGCCACCCGCTCGACCTGCAGACGATGATCGGCGCGCAGGCGTCGCAGCAGCAGCTCGACAAGATCCTGTCGTACATCGACATCGGCCGCGGCGAAGGCGCGCAATGCCTGACGGGCGGCGAACGCACGGCGCCGGCCGCCGGCCTCGACACGGGCTACTACGTGAAGCCGACGATGCTGCTCGGCAACAACAAGATGCGCGTGTTCCAGGAAGAGATCTTCGGGCCGGTCGCGTCGGTGATGACGTTCAAGGACGAGCAGGAGGCGATCGAACTCGCGAACGACACGTTCTACGGGCTCGGCGCGGGTGTGTGGACGCGCAACGGCACGCGTGCGTACCGGATGGGCCGCGAGGTCGAGGCCGGCCGCGTGTGGACCAACTGCTACCACCTGTACCCCGCGCACGCGGCGTTCGGCGGCTACAAGCAGTCGGGGATCGGCCGCGAGACGCACAAGATGGCGCTGTCGAACTATCAGCAGACGAAGTGCCTGCTGGTCAGCTACCAGGCCGAGGCGCTCGGGTTCTTCTGACCCGGGGCGTCGACGCAGTGGCGGAGCGCCGGGATCGGCCGGCAGGGTAGCGCCGGCCGGGACGATCGCCGGGGTTCGTTGGTGGGGCGCGTGGCGCACTGGCTGCGTTCGACGTTCGATGGTCGGGTGACGTTTGCCCGTCCGTCGAACGTTGCACATGCGGGTGCGATGCGGCGGTTATCGGCTATCGGCTGGTGGCCGTCGGCCCATCCGGCCACCCGGCCACCCGGCACTTCGCCATTTTCGACTTCGACATCCGACCCCCGGCGCCGGTCGAGCATCGTCGCGGCCGGCGCCGGAAACGATACCGGCCGTCGTGTCGTCGCTGCGGCACGGCGCGCCGATGCGTGTAACGAAAACCAGCATGGCAGAACTGCCCCGATCCTTTCCGCGTCACCCCGTGTTCCATGCGGGCGAACTCGACGCGCAGCACCGCTTCGTCGTGGCCGACGAAGCCGAGCGGATGAGCGACGTGGTGACGACACGCGTGAGCATCGGCGTGCGGCAGTTCGTCGAATCTCAGCCGTTCATGTTCATCGCCACCGCAGGCGGCTCGCGCACATCCGTGAGCTGCGACATCGTGCCGGGCATGCGCGATGCGAACGGCGATCTGCTGCCGGTCGTCCGCGTGATCGACACGAAGACGCTGCGGTTCGCGTTGCCCGCCGCCCCCGGCGCCGGGGGCCGGATCGATGCGGCGGCATGCGACGGCAGCGGCGTCGGGTTGCTGTTCGTCGACTTCGTGCGCGGCATCCGCTACCGGATCAACGGTCGCGCGACGCTGCGCGCCGATTTGCCCGAAGCCGACGCGGCACCCTGGCCGGCCGGAAGCGCGATCGTCGAGCTGGCGGTCGCGCAGGCGTATGGCAATTGCGGTACGCGGGTCGTCCGGCTGAAGCCGGCCGGGTAGCCGGGATTCGGTGGCCGGCGGCGGTCGAGATGCGCGGTCGTCGCGCGGATCGCACCGGCGGCGTGCACGGCACGCCGCCTTCGGGTGCGCCCGGATGGCGCGCAACGGCCGGGCAACGTGGAATGACGGGCCGTGCGCCGAACCGCGCGGTTCGGCACGGGACTTGCGTGACAGACGCGGTTCCGGGCAGGTGAGGGAGGACACGATGGACCAACACGTGGCGTATAGCGAAGAACCGACGGCCGAAGACACGCGACGCAACGCGCAGGGCGACGATGCGCTGGCCGGGCAGGCGGTCGTCAGCGTCGCGCACGACGCCGACGAGCAGGCGCGCAACCTGATCGGCTGGCGGCAGACCTACGACCAGCTCGCGGCCGGCCGTTTCGTCGGCACGCTGACCGAGCTGCCGCTCGACACGATGAAACTGTTTCGGGAATCGACGAGCCACCTGCTGCGCCAGGCATGCGAGGTGCGCGGCGATGCGTACTGGTTCGGCATCCCGCTCGTGAGCGACGGCACCGCGCGCGTCGATGCGTGCCGCATCGGGCCCGGCGCGCTCGCGTTCCGGCCCGGCAACGTCGAATTCGAACTGGTGACGCCCGCGCAGTTCTCGATCTACGGGATCGTCGTGCGCGGCGACGTGCTGCGCCGTTATGCGGAGGAGGTCGAACACCGCGCACTCGACGAGCGGCTGTTTACGCAGCGCGTGATGCAGGTCGGCGATGCGCGGCTCGCGCGCCTGTGCGCGCTGCTCGGCCGCCGGCTCGACGGGGCGGTGGCGATGGCCGGCCCGCTGGCCGATGCGCAGCGCGACGACCTGCAGGCCGAGGTGCTGGCCGCGCTGTTCGACGTGTGCGCGCAACCGGCCGACGACGATGCCGGCCGCGCGCCGTCGATGCGCCGCTGGATCGTCGAACAGGCGCGTGACTACGTGCTTGCGCACCGCACGCGCCCGGTCGGCGTGCCCGAACTGTGCGAGCAGTTGCACGTGAGCCGGCGCACGCTGCAGTACTGCTTCCAGGACGTGCTCGGCATGGCGCCCGCCACCTACCTGCGCACGCTGCGGCTGAACGGTGCGCGGCGCGACCTGTGCGGCCGCGCGGCCGGTTCGGTGCAGGACGTTGCGGAGGCGTGGGGCTTCTGGCATCTCAGCCAGTTCGCGACCGATTACCGGCGGCTGTTCGGCAAGCGGCCGTCAGAGACGCTGCGCGATCGCGCGGTGATGGTGGCGGGGTGAGCGCGGGGCAGCAGTCGGGGTGAGCCTGGCTCGGGCTCGGGCTCGGACTCGGACTCGGACTCGGACTCCGGCTCCGGCTCCGGCTCCGGCTCCGGCTCCGGCTCAGGCTCCGGCTCCGGCTCCGGCTCAGGCTCAGGCTCAGGCTCAGGCTCAGGCTCAGGCTCAGGCTCAGGCTCAGGCTCAGGCGGCGCGGGCACGCTATTGCGCTTTCGGCCACGCAGCGGATGCTGGCGTCCGGTTTTCCCGTGCGGCGGTCGCCGCGGCTTTGCGCGGCGCGGGCCAGGCCAGCGCGTCCCAGTCGATCGCCCGGTAAGCGGCTTCGACCGCCGCGAGATCGGCCGGCCGCTCGCTGCGATGCAGCCCGCGCAATTCGGCCGGCACGTCGAGCGCGACCGGCACGCAATGCGGATAGTCGCGCACGCGCAGCGCCGGCCCGATCGTCGTGAAGCACGCGAGCGTCGGCACGTCGAAACCGTCGGCGAGGTGCAGCGCGGCCGTGTCGGGCGCGAACAGCAGGCTGGCGCCCTTGACCCATGCGATGAACCGGGCCGTATCGCCTGCCGCATCGGCGCTCACGTCGACATACGCGGGATGCGCGACCGGCCCGAACCCGGCCACCGGCAAGCCGTAGCGCCGGGACAGCTGTTGGACGAACGTTGCCCGGAGGGCAGGCGGCACGCTGCGCAACGCGGTGCTCGCGTTCGGACAGAACAGCACGTACGGACGCTGCCATTGCGCGGGCAACGCGGGCAACGGCAGCCGCGCGAGCCAGCGGTTGCGCCTGGCCGACGCCGGCACCGAGGCAGGCTCCACGCCGAGCGCGTCGAGGAAGAAATCGATCATCGGCAACCGCGCGAACGCGGGCCAGTACAGGTGATTGCCGACGTCGATGCACGGCGCGTCCGCCGGCAGCGCGTCGGCGGGGTACGGCAGCGCGCGCGACGGCGCGACGATGTCGGCCGCGAGCGCATACAGCGCATCGACGTAGCGCGGCGCGCGGGCAGGCCGGTACAGCGTGAAGCCCAGGCCCGGGTGCGCTGCGCGCAGCGCGGCGAGGGCGGTGAGCCCGATCACCGAATCGCCGAGCGTGACCCCCATTCCGTTGATCACATGCACCTGCCGTGCGCGGCCATAGTCGAGCCGGAACGGCCGGTGCGCGGCGTGCAGCAGGCCGCGCGCGGGCGCGGCCGCGACGTGGCCGGCGGCACGCGCGTCGCTGTGCTCGAGGTCGTAGGGCGCGACGAGCGTGCCGTCCGGTGCGAGCAGCGTGCCGGGGAGCGCGAGCGCGTCGTCGTGCGACAGCGCGCCGGCAGGCGGCGCGGCGTGCGTGCTCACTGTCATCCGCCGCGCGCGCGGCGGCCCTGTTCGCGGATCTGCTCGAGGGTCGCGGCCGGCGTGCTGGCGTCCTGCGGGATGCGGATCTCGATCAGCGCGGGCAGCCCGCAGGTCAGCGCGCGTTCGAGCGCGGGCGCGAAATCGGCGGTGCGCTCGACGGTCTCGCCATGTGCGCCGAATGCGCGCGCATACGCGGCGAAATCGGGATTCGTGAGCCCCGTGCCGTGCACGCGGCCCGGGTAGTTGCGCTCCTGATGCATGCGGATCGTGCCGAAATGCCCGTTGTTGACGACGATTGCCACGATGTTCAGCCCGTACTGCATCGCGGTCGCGAGCTCGTTGCCGGCCATCATGAAGCAGCCGTCTCCCGCGAGCGCGACGACGGCGCGCGACGGGTACAGCGACTTCGCGGCGAGCGCGGCCGGCAGCCCGTAGCCCATCGCGCCGCTCGTCGGCGCGAGCTGCGAGCGGAAGTGCCGGTACGCGAAGTGGCGATGCAGCCAGATCGCATAGTTGCCCGCGCCGTTGGTGAGGATCGCGTCGTGCGGCAGGCGCTCGCGCAATTGCACCATCACGTCGCCGAGCTGGACGTCGCCGGGCATCGGCAGCGGCGCATGCCATTCGCGATACGCGCGATGCGCTTCGGCGGCGCTGCCGGCCCACGCGGGGTGCTCGGGCGGCTCGAGCGCGGCGAGCGGCGCGGCGATTTCGGGCATCCCGGACACGATCGGCAGGTCGGCCGCATACACGCGGCCGAGCTCGTCCGCGCCCTGGTGCACGTGAACGAGCGTCTGGCGTGTCTTCGGGATGTCGAGCAGCGTGTAGCCGCCGGTCGTCGCTTCGCCGAGGCGCGGCCCGATCACGAGCAGCAGGTCGGCGTCGCGGATGCGCTTCGCGAGCGCGGGGTTGATCCCGAGCCCGACGTCGCCCGCATAGTTCGGGTGCGCGTTGTCGATCGTGTCCTGGTAGCGGAACGCGCAGGCCACCGGCAACTGCCAGCGTTCGACGAAGGTGCGCAGGTTCGCGCACGCGTCGGGCGTCCAGCCGCTGCCGCCGACGATCGCGAACGGACGTTCGGCGCGCGCGAGCCGCTCGCGCAGCTCGTCGAGCTGCGCGGCCGACGGCGCGGCCGCGACGCGTTTCGCGGCCGGCACGACGGGCTGCGGCGCGCAGGCTTCGGACAGCACGTCCTCCGGCAGCGCGAGCACGACCGGGCCGGGCCGGCCGGCGGTCGCGACGTGGAACGCATGGCTCAGGTACTCGGGAATGCGGCGCGGATCGTCGATCTGCGCGACCCATTTCGCCATCTGGCCGAACATCCGCCGGTAGTCGATTTCCTGGAAGGCTTCGCGGTCGAGGTGCTCGCGCGCACACTGGCCGACGAACAGGATCATCGGCGTCGAATCCTGGAACGCGGTGTGCACGCCGATCGACGCATGGGTCGCGCCGGGCCCGCGCGTGACGAACGCGATGCCGGGGCGGCCGGTCAGCTTGCCGACCGCCTCGGCCATGTTCGCGGCGGCCGCCTCGTGGCGGCAGACGACCGTCTGGATGCGCGCGGTGTCGTCCGCCAGCGCATCGAGTACGGCGAGGAAACTCTCGCCGGGCACGCAGAACACGCGTTCGACGTGATTGGCGAGCAACGCATCGACGAGCAGTCGCGCGCCGGTGGTGGCGGGCTGCTCGAGATCCTTGGAATGCGACATGGGCTGCCGTCTCCCTGGGTAGCGGGACGTACAGCTTACGCCTGTCGGCGGGGCGCCGGTACGGCGGCCGGAGAAAAGTGTCGGAACGCGGGGCGGTTTGCGGCGCGCGTCGTGGCTTCGGGTGGCCGAACGGCCGGCTTGTGTCGGCGTGCGCGAAGGTGAAAAGTGATTGCCATGGATGTGAAGCTGGACCCAATGCCTGTTTGTCCGCTGAAAGTGGGCGCCGATTAACAATAAAATGGGCAGCCAGGCAATAGTAAAATTTCAACGAACGGATGGATAAAGGGATCGAGGATCGCCATGACAACCGAAACGATCGATCAAAAGATGCTGACGGAGCTTGTCAAAGCCGGCGCCGTAAGCGCGGCCCGCGTGGTGGGGTGCGGCAACGGTTGGGCACTTTCCGCCCGTTGCGGTGCGCACGAACGTTTCCTGTCGGCGAAACGCGGCGACGTGCGGGTGTTTCGCCGCTTTGAAACGCTGGTCGGCTTTCTGCGCGACATCGGCATCAGCCGGTTCGATGTGGACGCGTCCACGTTCGACCCGGATGCGGCCTGCCGCGCGACCCGGCCCGATCGCGCAGCTGCGCTGAAGGCGGCACACGAGGCAGCGGCCCACGATCGCTGGTTTCGCGAGCAGGTGCAGCAGGCGCTGGACGATCCGCGCGCGTCGATTCCCGACGCGGAGGTGAGCGCCGACTTCGCGTCGCGCCGTGCGGCGCTGCGTGAACGGCTCGCGGGCAGGCGAGGGGATGCTTCTTGACCCTCGCGCTGCACTGGAATCCGAAGGCGTACGAGGATCGCGCCGCGATCATGGACTACATCGGCGAGGACGACCCGCAGGCCGCAATCGAACTCGACGAACTGCTGGAACAAAGGGCCGCCACGTTGCCGGCCCGTGCAGAGCTGTATCGGCAAGGGCGAGTGGCCGGCACGCGCGAACTGGTGGTCGCGCCGAACTACGTGCTCGTGTATCGCATCAGACCGGCTGAGGGGATCGTCGAGATCCTCCGCGTGCTGCATGCGCGACGGCAGTGGCCGTGATGCCCGATATCCGCAAGTCGGCGTCGAGCAGCGGATGAAGGATTTCACGGGAACGCATGTTATGTACACACATGGATTTACATCGCAGACCGCATCGGATAATGTACATCCCATGTACATCCGTGCGGAGATCGACATGCACACGACGAAGGTATTTCGGAACGGCAACTCGCAGGCCGTGCGAATTCCTGCCGACCTCGCCTATGAGCGTAACGATATCGAACTGGAAATCGAGCGTATCGGTGACGAAATCCGTATTCGACCGATGCGGCGGCCGTTGACCCGCGTACTCGAGAAGTTCGCGAAATTCGGGCCGGATTTCATGGCCGAAGGGCGCGGCGACCAGGAGCAGGCCGATCGCGAGGAGCTGTAATGCCGCGCTACATGCTCGACACCAACATGTGCATCTATCTGATGAAGAACCAGCCCGAGCAAGTCGCGAAACAATTTGCGCAGTGCTACACGGGGGATGTGGTGATGTCGGCGATCACGTATGCCGAGCTCGAGTACGGCGTCGCCGCATGTGCGAATCCTGCGCGGGAGCGTCGCCATCTCGCCGCGCTGATCGACGATATCCCCGTTGCTCCGTTCGACGTCGCGGCGGCGCAAGCGTACGGTCCGGTCCGCGACGCAACCCGCGAGCGGAAGAGGGATCATCTCGACAAGCTGATCGCCGCGCACGCGGTGTCGCTCGACGTTGCGCTCGTGACCAACAACGAGCGGGATTTCGTCAGCTATCCGGGATTGCGGCTGGAGAACTGGCTGAACGATTGATGTCGGGCATCGAGCCCGGCGGTCAGGCGGGACATCGATCCGCCCCGCATGACCGCCGAACCGGCATCAGCACTCGACGATGTTCACCGCGAGCCCGCCGCGCGACGTTTCCTTGTACTTCGTCTTCATGTCGGCACCGGTCTCGCGCATCGTCTTGATCACCGAATCGAGCGACACGTAGTGCGAGCCGTCGCCGCGCAACGCCATGCGCGCCGCGTTGACCGCCTTCACCGACGCCATCGCGTTGCGCTCGATGCAGGGAATCTGCACCATCCCGCCGACCGGGTCGCAGGTGAGGCCGAGGTTGTGCTCCATCCCGATCTCGGCCGCGTTCTCGACCTGCTGCGGCGTGCCGCCGAGCACGGCCGCGAGCGCGCCCGCGGCCATCGAGCACGCGACGCCCACTTCGCCCTGGCAGCCGACTTCCGCGCCGGAGATCGACGCATTCAGCTTGTAGAGAATGCCGATCGCGGCGGCGGTGAGCAGGAAGTCGATCACGCCCTGCTCGTTCGCGCCCGGCGTGAAGCGCGTGTAGTAGTGCAGCACGGCGGGGATGATGCCGGCCGCGCCGTTGGTCGGCGCGGTCACGACGCGCCCGCCGGCCGCGTTTTCCTCGTTGACCGCGATCGCGTACAGGTTGATCCAGTCGATCATCGACAGCGGATCCTGCAGCGCACGCTCCGGGCTGCCCGTCAGCGTGCGGTACAGCTGCGGCGCGCGGCGCTTGACCTGGAACGGGCCGGGCAGGTTGCCGTCGGCATCCGGGTTGCCGATTCCGCAGCCGCGCGACACGCACGACTGCATCACCGCCCAGATCTTCAGCAGGCCGTCGCGCGTCTCTTCCTCGGTGTGCCACGCGCGCTCGTTTTCCCACATCAGCTGCGCGATCGACTTGCCGGTCGACTCGGTCAGCGCGAGCAGCTCGGCGCCGGTGCGGAACGGGTGCGTCATCTGCTCGGCCGCGCTCAGCACCTTCGTGTTCGGCGCGCCGGCCGTCACGACGAAGCCGCCGCCGACCGACAGGTACGTGCGCTCGACCAGCACCGCGCCGTTCGCGTCGCTCGCGCGCAGCTTCATCCCGTTCGGATGCTCGGGCAGCGCCTGGCGGTAGAACGCGATGTTCTCCTTCAGCACGAACGGCACCGGGTGCGTGCCGAGCAGCGCGAGCTTCTTCGACTGGCGGACGTCTTCCAGCCGCGCGTCGATCGTGTCGGGATCGACGGTGTCGGGCGCGTCGCCGAGCAGGCCGAGCATCACGCCGCGGTCGGTGCCGTGGCCCTTGCCGGTGGCGCCGAGCGAGCCGTACAGCTCGACCTTCACGTGGGCGGTCGCGTCGAGCATCCCGTCGCGCTCGAGGCCCTGGACGAACATCAGCGCCGCGCGCATCGGCCCGACCGTATGCGAACTGGACGGACCGATACCGATCTTGAAGAGGTCAAAGACGCTGACTGCCATTTCGATTCCTGCCTTGCTTTAAGAGTAGTGCTAGCGCGCCTGCAATGGCAGGCACGCGGCGAGCCATGCGGGCGGCGTTGGGGAAAGTTGCTGCGCGACGCGGGCATAGCGCCCGTCGAGCCGCGCGGCCAGATGAAAGAGTTCGGTGGCGTTTTTCGGGTCCCACTGCCCCGTGTAGCCCGGCAGGCCGGCTTCGCGGCGCTTCGCGTCGAACGGCACCGGCGAATTCACGAATTCCTCGTGCGTTTTCTCGCCGAGCGCGTACGGCACGAGCCAGTCGAGCGCGGCCTCGAGGGTCGCGCCGTTCGTGCCGCGCTCGCGCAGCCAGTTGCGGTTGAAGCGGCGCGCGGCGAGCGCGGCCGTCACCAGCGGCTGCAGGTCGTAGACCGCGTAGTGCAGCGCATCGCGTTCCTCGAAGTCCCACGTCTTGCCGTCCGGGCCGATGTTGTCGGCCAGATGCTCGACGAACAGCCGCTGCGCGGCGTTCATCATCCTGCGGTCGCCGAGCGTGAACGCGGACAGCGCGATCAGCTTGATCCGGTGGCTCTGCCAGTTGTTGCGCCAGGTGCCGGTGAGCGGGCGCTTCTGCGCGTCGATCTGCGCGACATAACCGGCGCCGAGCTTCGCGATGAACGCCGCGGTCGCGTTGCGGGTCTTCACCGGCAGCGCGCTTGCGGTCATGTCGTACGCGACGATCAGGCTGTCGAAACGCGTCTCGTCGATCGGGTTGAAGCTCGGCTGGTAGGTGCCGACCCACGCGGACAGGAAGCGGTCGACGAGCTGCAGGTAGCGCGGCGCGTTCGTCACGCGCCACGCGAGCGCGGCATCGCGCATCAGGTCGAGATCCTTCAGCGCGGCGGCGCTCTGGTCGTAGATGCCTTCGTGCGGCAGCGTGCCCTCGGTGTGCACGCGCGCCATCGCCTTCGGCTGCTCGCCGATGCGTGCGTCGACGCTGCGGATCAGCGCCTGGACGCCCGGCTCGGCCTGCGTCGTTTCGCTTGCCTGCAGGGCCGGCGCCGCGCAGAAATTCATCGCCGCGCGCGCGCTGCCGCACGCGCCGAGGCCGGCAGCGGCCAACGACAGCGACGCGACGAACATCGGCACGAAGCGGCGCGCGCGCGGCCGCCCTTGCAGTGCACCATGGCCCGGAAACATCGGACGCACCATGCGGAACTCCTTCATTGGCTGGATCGCGTGTGATGTTAGCCGGATTGGCGCACGAACGTGCACGGGTTCGAGCGGCGAACAAAAAAACCGCACGCAACCCCGGGTTGCGTGCGGTGCGGGCACCATCGGACGGCTCCTGGCCTCGTGTGCGTTATGCGTATTCCGACATCGGCACGCACGAGCAGAACAGGTTGCGGTCGCCGTAGACGTTGTCCGCGCGGCCGACCGGCGGCCAGTACTTGTTCGTGCCGAGCGACGCGACCGGGTACGCGGCCTGCTCGCGCGAGTACGCGTGCGGCCATTCGTTCGCGGTGACGACGGCCGCCGTATGCGGGGCGTGACGCAGCGGGTTGTCCTCGCGGTCGGCGCGGCCTTCCTCGACCGCACGGATTTCCTCGCGGATCGCGATCATCGCGGCGATGAAGCGGTCGAGTTCCTCCTGCGATTCCGATTCGGTCGGCTCGACCATCAGCGTGCCCGGCACCGGGAAGCTCATCGTCGGCGCGTGGAAGCCGTAATCCATCAGGCGCTTCGCGACGTCGTCGACGGTGATGCCGCTCGATTCCTTGATCGGGCGCAGGTCGAGAATGCACTCGTGCGCCACCAGCCCGCCCGGGCCCGAATACAGCACCGGGTAGTGCGGCGCGAGGCGCTTCGCGATGTAGTTCGCGTTGAGGATCGCGGTTTCCGTCGCGGCGGTCAGGTTCTTCGCGCCCATCATCGCGATGTACATCCACGAGATCGGCAGGATCGACGCCGAGCCGTACGGCGCGGCCGACACCGCGCCGATGCCGTTTTCGTCGCGCGAGTAGCCGGTCGAACGCTGGTTCGGCAGGAACTTCGCGAGGTGCGCGCCGACCGCGACCGGGCCGACGCCCGGGCCGCCGCCGCCGTGCGGGATGCAGAAGGTCTTGTGCAGGTTCAGGTGCGACACGTCGCCGCCGAACTGGCCCGGCGCGGTCAGGCCGACCATCGCGTTCATGTTCGCGCCGTCGACGTACACCTGGCCGCCGTGCGCATGCACGATCTCGCAGATCTCCCGGACGTTCTGCTCGAACACGCCGTGCGTCGACGGATACGTGATCATGATCGCCGCGAGGTCCTTCGCGTGCTCGTCGGCCTTGGCCTTGAGATCGGCGATGTCGACGTTGCCCTGCGCGTCGCAGGCGACGACCACGACCTTCATGCCGGCCATGTGCGCGGAGGCCGGGTTCGTGCCGTGCGCGGATGCCGGGATCAGGCACACGTCGCGGTGCGCTTCGCCGCGCGATGCGTGGTAAGCGTGGATGATCAGCAGGCCCGCGTACTCGCCCTGCGAGCCGGCGTTCGGCTGCAGCGACACGGCCGCGTAGCCGGTGGCCGCGACGAGCATCTGCTCGAGCTGGTCGATCATCTCGCGGTAGCCGACGGTCTGCTCGGCCGGCGCGAACGGATGGATGCCGCCGAATTCGGGCCACGTGACCGGCAGCATTTCCGACGTCGCGTTCAGCTTCATCGTGCACGAGCCGAGCGGGATCATCGAGCGGTCGAGCGCGAGATCCTTGTCCGACAGGCTGCGCAGGTAGCGCAGCATTTCGGTTTCGGAATGGTGGCGGTTGAACACGTGGTGCGTCAGGTACGCGCTCGTGCGCTCGAGGCCGGCCGGCAGCGCGGCAACGCCGGCAAGGCCCGCGTCGAGGGCATCGACGGCCGGTGCGGTGCCGCCCGCGGCCTGCGCGAACACGGCGAGGAGATCGGCGAGGTCGTCGCGCGTCGTCGTTTCGTCGACCGACACGCCGACTTGCGTGTCGCTCACGCGGCGCAGGTTGATGCGCTTGGCCTTCGCGAGTTCGTGGACCTGCGCGGTGCGCGCACCGGTATCGATCGTCAGCGTGTCGAAGAACGTGTCGTTGACGGTCGCGAAGCCGAGCTGCTTCACGCCGGCGGCGAAGAGGGCCGCGATGCGGTTCACGCGCAGCGCGATCGTCTTCAGGCCGTGCGGGCCGTGGTAGACCGCGTACATGCTGGCCATGATCGCGAGCAGCGCCTGTGCGGTACATACGTTCGAGGTCGCCTTCTCGCGGCGGATGTGCTGTTCGCGCGTCTGCAGCGCGAGGCGCAGCGCGGGCTTGCCCTGCGCGTCGACCGTCACGCCGACGAGGCGGCCCGGCATCTGGCGCTTGAATTCGTCACGCACCGCGAGATACGCGGCGTGCGGGCCGCCGAAGCCCATCGGCACGCCGAAGCGCTGCGTGTTGCCGATCGCGACGTCCGCGCCCCAGTCGCCGGGCGGCGTCAGCACGGTCAGCGCGAGCAGGTCGGCCGCGACGACCACGTGGCCGCCGGCCGCGTGGATCGCTTCGGTGAGCGCGCGGTAGTCGCGCACGTCGCCGTTCACGCCCGGGTATTGCAGCAGCACGCCGAACGCATTCGCCTGCGCTGCGTCGGCGGCCGGGCCCGTCTTGACCTCGATGCCGACCGGCAGCGCGCGCGTGCGGATCACTTCGAGGGTTTGCGGCAGCACGTCGTCGGCGACGTAGAACACGTTCGATGCCGGCTTGCCGGTGCGTTGCAGCAGCGTCATCGCTTCGGCGGCGGCGGTGGCTTCATCGAGCAGCGACGCGTTCGAGATCGCGAGGCCCGTCAGGTCGGCGACCATCTGCTGGAAGTTCAGGAGCGCCTCGAGGCGGCCCTGGGAAATTTCGGGCTGGTACGGCGTGTAGGCCGTGTACCACGCCGGGTTTTCGAGCACGTTGCGCAGGATCACGGCCGGCGTGTGCGTGTCGTGGTAACCCTGACCGATATACGAGCGGAACACCTGGTTCTTGTCCGCGAGAACCCGCAGTGCGGCGAGGGCTTCGGCCTCGCTCTTCGGCTGCGCGAACGGGCCGAGCGGCAGCGTTTCGGCGCGGCGGATCGAGGCCGGGATCACGGCGTCGATCAGGGCGGCGCGCGACGCGAAGCCGAGCGTGTCGAGCATGGCCTGCTGGCTGGCGGCGTCGGGGCCGATGTGGCGTTCGGCGAACGCGTCGTGCGTTTCGAGCGCGGCGAGCGAGAGGGGCGTGCGGTTCATCAGGCGGTCCGGGTGTTCGAGCTTCATGGCGTGACTCTGGTCCCGCGCGGGCCGGCCGGCGGCCGGCGTCGCGCGGTTCGGGTAAGGGAATTAGTCGATCAGCTTGCTGTAGGCGGCGGCGTCGAGCAGGCCGTCGGTCGATGCGCCGTCGGCGAGCTTGATCTTGAACAGCCACGTGTCGTACGCGTCGCTGTTCACTTCTTCCGGCGTGTCGACGGCGTCCGCGTTGATCGCGACCACCTCGCCCGACACCGGCGAATAGATGTCCGACGCGGCTTTCACCGATTCGACGACGCCGATCGCGTCGCCCGCCTTCACCTGCTTGCCGACGGCCGGCAGTTCGAGGAAAACGATGTCGCCGAGCGTGTTCTGCGCGTGATCGGTGATGCCGACCGTCAGCGTGCCGTCGGCTTCAGTGCGGATCCACTCGTGTTCGTCGGTGTACTTCAGATCGGCCGGGACGTTGCTCATCGGATGCTCCTGATAAAAGGGTTTGTTCGTTTTGCTGGCGCGCCGCCGGGGCGCGCCGGGTGTGGTGTTGCGCCAGGCGCCATCTCCCGGCTTCCCGGGAGGCGGGCCTCCCGGCCGTTACGCAGCGAGGACCTTGCCGTTGCGCACGAACGGCAGTTTTACCACGCGCGCGGGAAGATTCTTGTCTCGAATTTGCACCTGGACCACGTCGCCGATCTGGACGGCCGCCGGCACGCGCGCGAACGCAATCGATTCCTGCATCGACGGCGAGAACGTGCCGCTCGTGATCTCGCCTTCGCCGTGCGGCGTGACGACCTTCTGGTGCGCGCGCAGCACGCCGCCCGCCTTGCCGTTTTCCTTCTGCAGGATCAGGCCGACGAACGCGGCGCGGGTGCCGTTTGCTTCAAGGGCGGCGCGGCCGACGAAGTCGCGCGGCGCGCCGAGGTCGACCGTCCACGCGAGGCCCGCGTCGAGCGGGGAGACGGTGTCGTCCATGTCCTGGCCGTACAGGTTCATGCCGGCCTCGAGGCGCAGCGTGTCGCGCGCGCCGAGCCCGCACGGGCGCACGCCGTTCTGCTGCAGCGCGTTCCACAGCGCTTCGACGTGCACGGCCGGGACGATCACTTCGAAGCCGTCTTCGCCGGTATAGCCGGTGCGTGCGACGGTGAGATCGCCGAACGGCGTGCCGGCGACCTGCGCGGCGTTGAACGGCTTCAGCTCGCTCGTCGCGGCACGCGCGGCGGGCACGGTCGCCCAGGCCTTTTCGCGGGCGTTCGGGCCCTGTACGGCGATGATCGCGAAATCGCGGCGCGGCGCGATCGTGACGCCGTAGCCGCCTTGCTCGTTCATCTGGTTGAACCACGCGATGTCTTTCTCGGCCGTGCCGGCGTTGACGACGACGCGGAAGAATTCTTCGGTGAAGTAGTAGACGATCAGGTCGTCGATGACGCCGCCTTGCGGATTGAGCAGGCACGAGTAGAGTGCCTTGCCGGGCGTCTTGAGCTTGCCGACGTTGTTCGCGATCGCGTGCTCGAAGAACGCGCGCACGCGGCTGCCGGTGAAATCGACGACGCACATGTGCGACACGTCGAACATGCCGGCGTCGGTGCGCACGGCTTCATGTTCTTCGATCTGCGAGCCGTAGTTGACGGGCATGTCCCAGCCGCCGAAGTCGACCATGCGGGCATTGAGCGCGCGGTGCGCGGCGTTGAGCGGGGTGTGATTCAGTGCAGTCATCGAGGCCTCAGGCAAGGCGCTTGCGCGCGGATCAGAACGGCCATGTGCCGACCACCGCGGCCGACGGCCTGCGAGCGATCCGGTACATGCCCCTCTGTCCTCGATACCTGAGAGATTGCGCTGCCGGCCAGGCCTGGCGAACGCGCGCCCCTTCGGTGGGCAGCCTGCCCGCGCAGCCTATGCGCTGCGGGCTACTGCCGCTCTCCAGAGTGCGGGGAGTGTGTGGCCCGCGCGATGCACGGACGAGGTTCCCCGACGCGGTCGGTCCTTTTGCCTGAGAGTTTGCGGGTGTGCCCCTTCGGCGGCGCAACCGGCTGGAACAGCACGGTCACACGCTCTCCCGACGCGTGCGGGCGACTGTACGCGAGCAGGTGGGCCTTGTCAATTTGAGCAAAAGAATGTCGCTTCGCGACAAGCGGCGGCAACCGGTGCCGCCGCTTTTTCCGCGCCGGCGGGCGCCGGTGCGTTACTCGCCGATCGCGCGCGCGGCCGTGTCGAGTTCCTGGTTCAGCACGCGCTGCTCGTCGCCGGACAGGCCGCCGCTGTGCT
This sequence comes from Burkholderia cepacia ATCC 25416, assembly GCF_001411495.1. Classification (NCBI taxonomy): domain Bacteria; kingdom Pseudomonadati; phylum Pseudomonadota; class Betaproteobacteria; order Burkholderiales; family Burkholderiaceae; genus Burkholderia; species Burkholderia cepacia. The sequence goes on from NZ_CP012981.1 coordinate 1,039,278, forward strand.
GCGCGGACATGTCGTTCGCTTCCTGGCGGATCACGTCGAGGCGGTGGTGAAGCTGCGCGCCGTACGGCGGCGGGTAGTAGCCGCCGTTCACGCGCGCATCGATGCGGCGGTGCAGGTTGTCGATCCGGCCCTGGATCTGCTGCATCCGCTCGTTCGCGACGACCTGCGGATTCGGCCGCGGCGGAGGGGCCGGGCGAACCGGCTGCTGCGGCTGCACGATACAGGCCGCAAGCGAGGAAACCAGGACGCAGCACGCTGCTGCGCGAATCAACCGTTGCATCAACATTCTCCAGACGGATTGGTGTCGGATCGACTTTTTCGAGAAACGCGTCAGACCGGTCGGACGCTGACTTTCGTTCCCCCGGCATTTGTAACCGAATGTTCCTGTAATCGAATCCGCCGGGCCGGCCGCGCGCGTGCCGGCTGGCCGCGACCGGCCGGCGCGCGGTGTCAGATCGTGCGGCGCACGAACGGCAGCCGGCGGCCGTCGTGCTCGCTCTGCGCGGCGAGCTCGATGATCGTCATCACGTCGACGGCATCCTGCGTGGTGACGGGGAACGGCGCGCCGTCGCGGATCGACGCGGCGAGCGCGCGGTAGAACTCCGCGTACTGGCCGTCGAGTGTCGGCACCGGGCGTTCGACCTCGACCTCGCCGTCGAGCACGCGCAGCAGGCCCGGCGGGTTGCCGCCGCCGAATTCGACGTCGTCTGCGGTGAGGCCGGCCTTGAGCTGGTCTTCCTGCGTGTCGAGCCCGAACTTCTGGTAGCTGCCGCGTGTGCCGTGCAGCGTGAAGCGCGCGGGTTCGATCGCCGACAGCGCGCTCGCATGCAGCGCCACTTCCTTGTCCGGATAACCGAGCTGCAGGTGCACGAAATCGGGCGCCGTACCGTTGTCGCGACGGGTCTTGACGGTCGCGCCCACCGTTTCGGGCAGGCCGAACAGCGCGAGCGCCTGGTCGATCAGGTGCGGGCCGAGGTCGAGCAGCAGGCCGCCGCCGCGGGCGGGCTCCTCGCGCCAGCGCGTGCGCGGCGTCGGGCGGAAGCGGTCGAAGTGCGACGCGAAATACGTGAGCCGGCCGAGCTCGCCCGATTCGACGATGCGGCGCACGGTGAGGAAATCGCCGTCCCAGCGGCGGTTGTGGAACGGCGCGAACAGCCGGCTGCGTGCGTTCGCGAGCCGCGCGAGCGCAAGCGCCTCGTCGGCGGTGAGCGTGACGGGCTTGTCGACGACCACGTGGCGGCCGGCTTCGAGCACCTGGCGCGCGAGCGCGAAGTGCGTGTCGTTCGGCGTGGCGATCACCACGCATTCGATGTCGTCGAGGCCGAGCAGCGTGTCGAGATCGGGGACGACGCGCGCGCCCGGATACGCGGCCTGCGCGCGATCGGGCTGCCCCGTCGCGATCGCGGCGACTTCAGTGCGGCCGCTCGTGGCGATGACCGGCGCGTGGAACGTCGCGCCGGCGAAACCGAAACCCATCAAACCAATCCTGAGCAATGACGACATGGCAATCCCTGGCTGCGAAGGAAACTAAAGGATGGTGCGCCGAGACGGCGCGAAGACGACCGGCTATTTTGGCATGGCGCCGCCGCTCGTACCGGGGCGTTCGGGCGACACCGCGCGGTGCGATGCGGCACTTGCGCAAGGAAAGCCGGCATTTTGCGCGGGCCCGTGTGCCGACCGTGCGGGGTTTTGCGTGCCGGCCCGCGCGGTGAAAGGCCGGTGCCGGGGCGCCGTGCCGCGTCATGCGGCCATCCGGCGCAGCACGGCGGCGGCGACTTGCGTGGCCCACACCGTGCAGGCGGCAGCGCCGGGGTGGAAGCCGTCGGCGGCCATCAGGTGGCGCTCGAGCGGCAGCTCGACGCGCAGGAACGTGCAGTGCGGCTGCGTGGCGGCCCAGCCGGCGAGCGCCGTGTTGAGCCGTTTCGCGCGCAACCCGAGATACCACGCGAGCGGCTGCGGCAGCGCCGGAAAGCGCTCCATCGGCGGCACCGCCGACAGGATCGCGTGGCCGACCCGGAAGCGCGTGGCGAGCAGCCGGACGAGCTCGGCCTGCTGCGCCTGCCAGCGGGCCGGCGGCACGCCGCCCGTCACGTCGTTGACGCCGAGCGACGTGACGGCCACGTCGAACGGCTCGGCCGGTTCGGCGGCGAGCCAGTCGACGAGCTCCCGCGTGGTCAGGCCCGTGCGCGCGAGCAGCTTCCAGCGGACGCGGTGCGTGGCCGCGAGCGCGTTCGCCAGCTGCCCGGACAGCGCGTCGCGCTGCGTCGCGACGCCGACGCCCGCGGCGGCCGAATCGCCGACCACCAGCACGCGCAGCGGCGGGCCGTCGCCCGCCACGCCGTCGCGCGGGCCGGCCGCCTCGGGCAGGCGCGGCGTGACGCGGCGCACGTAGCGCCCCTGCGCGAACAGCAGCGGGCCAAGGGCGGCGGTGGCGAACGGGTATCCCATGATGTCGATCCGGTGGCGATTCAGGCGGTTGGGCGCGGGGCGGCGCCGGGTGGAGATATTGTGGCCGATCGGTGCGCGAACGGGGCCGGATTGGCCGCACGGACAAGGGGCGGCGGCGGAATCCGCCCGCGCGGCCCCGTCCGGCGGCGCTCCCGAAAAGCGCGCCGCCGACGTGTTAACATGCGCGTCCTGCCCCGCGTGTCCGCCTGCTTCGCCGGCCCGCCGCGCACGGCATCCTCCCGGCGTTCCGCCGTCAACCGCAACACCATCCGCCATCATGTCCGCAGGCCTCAATCCCGCCCAGAACGAAGCGGTGCGCTACCTCGACGGTCCCTGTCTCGTGCTCGCCGGCGCGGGCAGCGGCAAGACCCGCGTGATCACGCAGAAGATCGCGCACCTGATCGAAGCGAAAGGCTTCGAGCCGCGCCACATCGCGGCCGTCACGTTCACGAACAAGGCGGCCGCCGAAATGCGCGAACGCGTGGGGAAGCTGCTCGAGGGCAAGACGCTCACCACGCCCGGCAAGGAAGGGCGCAAGGTGCCCGTCAACCAGCTCACCGTCTGCACGTTCCACTCGCTCGGCGTGCAGATCCTGCGCCAGGAGGCCGAGCACGTCGGCCTGAAGCCGCAGTTCTCGATCATGGATTCGGACGACTGCTTCGGGATGATCCAGGAGCAGCTCGGCACGACGGACAAGGGGCTGATCCGCAAGATCCAGAGCATCATCTCGCTGTGGAAGAACGGCCTGATCATGCCCGACGAGGCGATGGCGATCGCGGCCAACGAGGACGAGCACCAGGCCGCGCTGGTCTACCGCAACTACGTCGCGACGCTGCACGCGTACCAGGCGGTCGACTTCGACGACCTGATCCGCCTGCCGGCCGAGCTGTTCGCGAAGAACGAGCAGGTGCGCGACCGCTGGCAGAACAAGCTGCGCTACCTGCTGATCGACGAGTACCAGGACACCAACGCGTGCCAGTACGAACTGTTGAAGCTGCTCGCGGGCCCGCGCGCCGCGTTTACGGCGGTCGGCGACGACGACCAGGCGATCTACGGCTGGCGCGGTGCGACGCTCGAGAACCTCGCGCAGCTCGGCAAGGATTTTCCGAAGCTGCACCTGGTCAAGCTTGAGCAGAACTACCGGTCGACGGTGCGCATCCTCACCGCCGCGAACAACGTGATCGCGAACAACCCGAAACTGTTCGAGAAGAAGCTGTGGTCCGAGCACGGGATGGGCGATTCGATCACCGTCACACCCTGCAACGACGAGGAGCATGAAGCCGAATCGGTCGTGTTCCGGCTGTCCGCGCACAAGTTCGAGCGGCGCGCGCAGTTCCGCGACTACGCGATCCTGTATCGCGGCAACTTCCAGGCGCGCATCTTCGAGCAGGTGCTGCGGCGCGAACGCATTCCGTACGTGCTGTCGGGCGGCCAGTCGTTCTTCGACAAGGCCGAGATCAAGGACCTGTGCGCGTACCTGCGGCTGATCGCGAACGCCGACGACGATCCCGCGTTCATCCGCGCGGTCACGACGCCGCGCCGCGGGATCGGCAACACGACGCTCGAGGCGCTCGGCTCGTTCGCGGGCCAGGCGAAGGTGTCGCTGTTCGAAGCGGTGTACATGGGCGGCATCGAGGCGCGGCTGTCGGCGCGCCAGGTCGAGCCGCTGCGGATGTTCTGCGACTTCATCCAGCGCCTGACCGAACGCGCGGACAAGGAGCCCGCGACCGTCGTGCTCGACGACATGATGGAGGCGATCCACTACGAGGCGTACCTGTACGACGCGTTCGACGAGCGCCAGGCGCAGTCGAAGTGGCAGAACGTGCTCGAATTCCTCGAATGGCTGAAGCGCAAGGGCACCAAGCCCGAGACGGAGGCTGTCGACGGCGAGGCCGAAGGCTTCCACAACGCCGACGGGCTCGCCGATACCGGCAAGAACCTGCTCGGCCTGATCCAGACCGTCGCGCTGATGTCGATGCTCGAGGGCAAGGACGAGGATCCGGACGCCGTGCGGCTGTCGACCGTCCATGCGTCGAAGGGGCTCGAGTATCCGCACGTGTTCCTGGTCGGCGTCGAGGAAGGCATCATGCCGCACCGCGGCGGCAGCGAGGACGACGGCCCGATCGACAACGAGCGGATCGAGGAGGAGCGCCGGCTGATGTACGTCGCGATCACGCGTGCGCAGCGCAGCCTGCACCTGAACTGGTGCAAGAAGCGCAAGCGGGCGCGCGAGACGGTCGTGTGCGAGCCGTCGCGCTTCATTCCGGAGATGGGGCTCGACGATGCGCCGCCGCCTACCCCGGAAGAGGCGCCGATGTCGCCGAAGGACCGGCTCGCCAGCCTGAAGGCGTTGCTGCAGAAGTGAGGCGGCGGCGCCGTCGGGCGTGCGGTGTTGCGACTAACCGACGATCCGACAGTCAGCCGGTCAGGCAAAAAACAAACCCCCGCGGTGCGCGTGCGCCGCGGGGGTTTTTTCTGGCCGGCCGGTGTTACTTCGCCGAGTTGACCATGTAGTCGACGGCGGCCTTCACGTCGGCGTCGGATGCGTTCGACCCGCCCTTCGGCGGCATCGCGCCCTTGCCGTGCAGCGCGTAGTTGTAGACCGTGTCCATCGAGTCCTTCAGGCGCGGCGCCCAGTCTTCCTTGCTGCCGAACTTCGGCGCGCCGAGCACGCCTGCTCCGTGGCAGGCCACGCAGGTCGACGAGTACAGTGCCTTGCCGGCGGTTGCGGCATCGGCGCTGGCCGGGGCGGCGGCCGGTTGTTCGCCGGCCTTCGGGATCGCGGCGATCGCGGCCTGCGCGGCGGCGATCTGCGCGCTCGCGGCGTCGGCCGGGCCCGATGCGCCTGCCGCGCCGCTGGCGGGCTGCGCTGCGTTGGCGGCCGGTGCTGCCGGTTCGGGGAAGTTCGCGCCGTCGTTGTTCGCCATGTAGACGATCGCGCGGGCGATTTCATAGTCGCTGACGTCGTCGGGGCTCGTGCCGCCGCGCGGCGGCATCGCGCCCTTGCCGGCCAGCGCCGTCTTCAGCAGCGTGTCGAAGCCTTGCGAGATGCGCGGCGCCCAGTCGTCCTTGTTGCCGAATTTCGGCGCGCCGGCGGCGCCCGTGCCGTGGCAGGTCACGCAGACGGCCTTGTAGACTGCCTCGCCGGTCTTGTACGTGCGGGGCGCGTTGGCGTCCTTCACGTCGACCTGCGCGAGCGGGGCGATACGCGCGGCGACCTGCTCGTCGGATAGCGCGTCCGTGCCGGCGCCGGCGCGGAACGCATGGTTCGCATAATTGGCGAACAGGACGATCAGGATGATCGGAATCGCGAACGACGCGATGATGACGGCAATCAGCTGCCCGGGGGTTTTGACGGGAGATTCGTGGGGTGCTTCGCTCATGCTTGCCTCGTCTCCGTGAATAGGAATTGTGAGCGCGGTGCAACGGCAAAATGGCAGTCCAATGAAGCACGGACGATTATAGACGGAACGTTTACATCACGGCGAGCGGCGCGATGGCGCGTGTTTACCCGCACGCAGCGCGGTGCGGCGGGGATTCGTCGGGCAAGGTGGACGCGTCATGGGAAACCGGGTATCCTTGCCGTCTTGCCAATCGTGGGCGGCCTGTATATTGGGGTCGTTTCACTGTCTCACGCGCCCGTAGCTCAATGGATAGAGTACTGCCCTCCGAAGGCAGGGGTTGCTGGTTCGATCCCAGCCGGGCGCGCCAAGCCTGATAAGCCTTCCAGCCGTTTCGCTACTTCATCGGCCCCCGAAACTTCAGTGAAATTACAGTTAGCCGACGGCGGCCTGCGTGTGCGACTGCACCCACTGCGTCAGGTGGTCCGCTGACATGTGCGCGTACCGCTGAACCATCTCCAGCGTTTCCCATCCGCCCAGTTCCTTCAACACCTGCAACGGCGTGCCGCGCTGTACGTGCCAGCTCGCCCAGGTGTGGCGCAGATCGTGCCAGCGGAAGTCGCGGATGCCGCACGCTTCAACGCCTTACGCCAGGATTCGGTCACGGTCGGATAGACCAGCCGGCCGTGGTACACGAACACACTTGTCGACGAATTCGGGTACCTTCTTCTTCGCACGCTGGCGCAACAGCACCGCGATCGCCGTATCGGACAGCGGCACCGTGATCGCCTTCTTCGCCTTCGCCTGGTCCGGATGAATCCAGGCGACGCGCCGCACGATGTCGACCTGCGACCACTGCAACCCGGTCACGTTCGAACGGCGCAGCCCGGTCTCGAGCGCAAACCGCGCCATTTCGGCCAGGTGATCGGGCCGCTGGGCTTGGGCCGCGCGGCGATTGGCGGGGCTATTCTTCTGTGCACTTTTATGCGCCTTGATTATGCAGTCTTGGCACTATTCCGTCTTGGCTGCCTGTCGACTCAGAAAAAAGCAAGCCTTTATCGGGCTTGCCTGAAATGGAGTCAATATCTAATTCCGACTGAGTATCTGTCGGGAAATTCGGTAGGCTTGCCGGCAAATACATTGGGGTTTGCTAGGCGCATCATGTCCATTTGCACGGACAAAGCAGACACTAAGGATTGAGTATTAACATTCTCTGCATGTGCGAGAGCATTTAACGCGCGCGTATCTCCCATAACACTAGCCAAGGCATATCCAGCATAGACGCCTTCGGCATTGTTCCCCTCTTTGGCCGCTCGGGCCGCGACAATGTATCCTGCGAATGGCGAGCCGCTTGATCTAACAAGTTTTTCAGCATTCACTAATCTTTGAGACCATTGACTGTCAAAGCCAGTTTTATTAATTTTATCTAGAACATTCTCTCCGTTTTTGCCGTATACCTCCCTCATTAGGTAGAAATAGCTGGCCTTAATATTTCCCTGGTCAACGAGATTTCCCAATTCATCGATGTTCATTTTTTGAGCGGCGATCACGTCTTGGGGCATTGGATAGCCGTTTCTCACAAGCCAATCGTATTGTTCAGGTTTGGTGAAGGCGATGGCGTTTTGATCAAATTTCCCGTAAAAATCATCCATAATTAATCGATCTGATCCGGAAAATGAATTGCGCAAATCTTGATCCGTTTGAAAATTGCCGGAAACTGTCGCTTGCGTGAGTTGATATTTCTGGGGGATTGAAATTTCACCATCCCTCACTATTGTGTTGTGATCTGCGTTAATGGCAGGTTGAGAGCTAATATTTGAAACAGCCTCCGATGATTTATTCGGGAGCGGAGGGCGATCCGTCAATGATCGGTAGCCAAAATATCCCAGCACCATAACTATGAAAAAAATCGATATTCCCCATATGCGTTTCATGGAAACCTCTTAAAGGATACAAAGGCTTGCGCCGTAGTATTGACCAACTTTGTTGCGCATGAAGCCAAAGAGCGCACAAAACCATTGATCTACGGAATCTTGGTATGGACCGTCGCCGAATTTTCGAACTGCTTCGGCATAGCCTCGAGCCGCTGCCTCACATGTTCCGGAGCCACCGCAGCTTTGCATCATGTCTCGCTCAAATGCATTATCACAGCTATTTTTGCCCCATCTACTTCCATAGCATACGTCATGATTGTTGCAGGCGTTAGTAAAGTCGTATCCAAGCGGAGCATTAGGAATCACGTGCTTAAGCCAACCATTGGCCGGTCCGCATCCATTTTGTAGTGCGACCGGATTTGGTGTGAAGAAAACTGCCTTTGTAAAAGGTTCTTTTTTTCCAACCTTCATGTCAAGGCGGAATTCGCCAATATTCGGCGGGTTGGCAAAATTGCAATTTTTTAGATCTTGTCTGAGTGATCTAGTGAATTCACACTGGAGTCTAGGGCTGACTGGCATGAAGGCGGCGCCGAATACTGTTGGTCCTTTTGCCGGTGGGCCTATGTCGCCAACAAAATCAGATGAGAACGAGTTGAGATTTAGTCTGGATGCGTTTATGTTGATTGTTGGGAGTACCTCTTGTCCATGCGTCACGTTAATGAAAAACAGTGCGTTAAGTAGCAGAAATATCGATGCGAATATTTTTTTCATTTCATCTCGTGGTCATAAAATATGAAAATTTGATGTCAAACGAAATATCGAATCTGTTTCTATACTTGGTTCCCCCGCCAACGGGCGTCTATGGCTGGACATCTGCCCTCATTACAAATGCAAATGCGAGTCATTCGCATTTGCATTTGTAATGAGGCTACAGAGGCATTTGACGGAGGTCAAGCCCTGGGCGGTTGCGAATGTAGGGCTGGAGTGGGCGACTGGCTCGGAGATGAGCTCGTGGTCTTGACGATTACGAGATTCGGCCAACGCCGGCGACCGCGTAGCGCATACGACGATGTGATGTCATGCGATAGGGCCGACACCGGGTAACCAAGCTCGGCCAATTTTGAGTCCGGGGCTGGCGCGATCGTATTTCAATCGCGGCACGGACCTGTAGGAGTTGCTAGAGCGACGTGGTTACACGACGGGAAGAAAGCGCTTCAAACTGTTTCACTAAGACGCGACGGGTACAGTGGAATTACAGTGTGGATGAGCTTGGACAGCCCTGATTGACCTTGGTCAGCCTTGGTTTTGCTGATTGCGAGTCGTGTAAGGCTTTGATTTTTAATGGGTCTTCGAGTGCCGGTAAAGCTCCGAAGGCAGGGGTTGCTGGTTCGATCCCAGCCGGGCGCGCCAAAACATGCCTGTTCAGGCGTCCGGCGGTTTCTGTGGAGTTAATCAATTAATGTCGTTTACGACACGAATTGGTTGTTTTTCCATAGATGTCAGTCCATATCTGGACGGTTTTCCTGTCGTCGTCTCCGACGGCCTCCGCTCTTACGGCCACCCGCCCCGCTGCGTGCATCGACGCCTGCAAGGCAACGCACTCGCTCAAGGAAGATGCCGGCTTGCTTGTACCGAAAGCTCAAACCGGTCCTTTCGAAAACGTCCTGCTGTACTCGACGTCTTACGGGCTTTTCTCGTTTCGCGACAATAGCGTCGAACGATTTCCGAAACTCGTGGAACTTTAAATCTTCCAATTCCCTTGCGGTGCGGCGCACACGCTCCTGCCCGGCATCCACGAGTTGCTGGTTCAGCGTGGGCGAGAGCGAACGCAGAAATTTGGTCGAGACGTCCAATAGGTCTGCGGCCTCGCGCGCGGAAGACGCTCGCCCTGATTCGACTATCTGCTCAAACTCCTGCCGAAGTTCATTCCGCGGCCGGCGAGCCCCTTTCCGTTTGCGGACGCAAAGCTGAGTCGGCCGAGCCGGAGCCGGGCGTTTGAACAGCATCACCTTGTTCCCGAGAATCACGTCCGAGATAGCGGCGCCACAACAGAACGCAATGAGCGCCAGACGCGGGAGGCTCGGGCGCGTTTTTCCCGATGTCCACTCGTGAAGCGCTCCTTTGCTTACGCCGAGATGCTGGGCGAAATGGGAGAGGTTGACTTCACGAAGCAATCGCTCGCGAGACGCTGAAGGGGCTTGGGGGGCCAGAGGCGGCTATTCAAGTGGGACGAGGTAAACCCGACGCCGAAGTGGCTGCTGGAGGCAAAGCCCACATGCTGGCAGAGTGGAGTCTCTGAGAGCAAGCGCCACGGCGGCACGCTCTCGCGATATCTATACAGGCGTTGGTCAGGCGAGATGGTTACAGTGCTCATAAAAAGGGCGCGACCACAAGGATTTGAAGCGTCTGCTGACTTTGACGACAGGAATAGCTTGTGTTGGTGGCAGGGCGGTCTTGTGGAGCGCCTGATTCGGCCGCAAAAGCGTCAAGAACAGGTTGTCTTGGAGCGACAACAATTGCTTAACTCCACAGTTTCGCCGTCTCATCCGCATCACCATTTCCCCGCTTGCAGTAATATTCCGGCCGGCTATCAGCATGGCGGTTTCCGATCGCGTGCATCCGACCGGGCGAAACCTTGCGCCGATGTCGTTCGACGCACCCGAAACCCGCCTGAAACGCCGATTGAACATGTCGACCGAAACGACGAACAGCCGCCCGGAAGCCGGCGCCGCGATCACCGCATGAGCAAATCCCACCCAGTCCAGATCATCAACGGCCCGGACGGCGCGCCAGCCTTCGTCGTGATTCCGTACGCGGACTATGTCGCGCAGCGGTGCGCCGCACGCGACCTGATTCCGCACGAGCTCGTGACGCGCGTCGTGTTCGACGGAAGCTCGCCCGCGCGCGCGTGGCGCGAGCATCTCGGCCTGACGCGGGCCGAGGTCGCGCGGCGGATCGGCATCAGTCGCTCGGACTACGCCAAACAGGAAAAGCGCGAGAAGCTGCGCAAGTCGATGCGCAAGAAGGTTGCGGCCGCGCTCGACATCACGATCGCGCAGCTCGATTTCTGACTTTCTGACCCGCGGCGCAGCGCCGCAAGCGGCCCTGCATGCAGGCCCGGCACGCCGTCGCGCCGCCTCGCCGATGTGCGAGAATCCCGCGCAACGACAACTCCAAGCGTCGATCGCGGCGGCCGTCCGCGCATCGCGCCGACTCCCGATGGCTGCCATTCCGTCTACCTCGACCGCAGTCGATGCCCGCGCGCTGACCGATGCTCAGCACGCGCTGCTCGCGCGTCTGCACGCGTATTCCCCTGACGACCCGAACGCGCCGCTGCCGTACAGCCGGCGTCTTGCCGAAGCCGAAGGCTGGTCGCATGCGCACGCGCTGGCCGTGATCGACGAATACAAGCGCTTCGCGTTTCTCGCGCAGGCGGCCGGACACCCGGTCACGCCGTCGGTCGCGATCGATGCCGCGTGGCATTTCCACCTGCAATACACGCTCGAATACTGGGACGTCTTCTGCGCCGGCGTGCTGCGCGCGCGACTGCATCACATGCCCGGCACGGGCGCGCCGGACGAGGCCGCCGTGTACGCGCAGCGTTATCGCGACACGCTGGACAGCTATCGCCGGTTGTTCGGCTGCGAGCCGCCGGAGTTGATCTGGCCGCGGCCTGCCGGCCTGCGTGCCGCATCCGGATCGCTGCCCCCGGAACCGTCGGCCGCGAACGGGGCGGGGGACGCGAATTCGCCGGCCGCCGTGCCGGCGCGCCGAACCTGGCGCGACCGGCTGCCGAAACTCGCCTGGCCGGCTGCCGCCGCGAGCGTCGCGGCGACCTGCGCATCGGCGCAGGACTTCAACGTGCTGAACTACGCGGGGCCGCAGTTTCTCGCGTTCTATGTGCCGGCGTGCGTCGTCGCGTTGTTGTTGATCGTCGTGCTTCAGGCGATCGAGTTCCGCTGTCGACGCTGGGGCGGGCGTACGCGCAAGGCGTCGGCCGACCTGAGCACCGACGAAGTCGCCTATCTCACCGGCGGCGAGGCACGGGTCGCCCAGGTCGTGACGATGTCGCTCGCGCAGGCGGGCGCGGTCGACCTGTGGACCGCCCCCGGGCAGGGCGGCTACGTGCAGATCGCCGACATGGAACGTGCGGGGCGCCATGACGACCCCTGCGCGTGGCTCAAGGAGCAGCCGTCCGGCACCGTGAGCTACGACGTGTTTCGCAAGCGACTCGCCGGGTATGCGCAGGAGGTCGTCGACGGAATGCGCGCACAAGGCTGGCTGTGGGCACCCGGCGAGATGCGCGCGTCGCGCCTGGCCGCGCGTGCGATCGTGCTGATCGTACTGGGCACGGGGGCCGCGAAACTCGCGATCGGCCTGAGCCGCGGGCGGCCCGTGTTGCTGCTCGCGGTCTGCATGGTGGTGTTCGCGGTCGCGTACCGGATCGTCGTGCGGCGGCTGACCGGTTTCGGGCGCGGTGGGGCGACGGCTGCCGGGCGGGCCGCGCTGCTTGCGCGCCGGATCGCGCACGATCCGCGCGCCGCGCGAAATCCGCAGCGCCCGCAACCCTTGCAACCCTCGCAACCCGATGCGCACGCAGCACAGCAGACGCAGCAGACGCAGGACCGCGAACGCGACGACCCGGACCCGTTGCTGTGGACTGCCGCGCTGTTCGGTGCGGGTGCGCTGGCCGGCACCGCTTGGTCGGTGTATTCGCAAACCGTGCAGACCGCGTCGCGGATGTCGTCGCTCGCCGCCCTGAAAGCTGGCAGCGGCAGTGCGTTCGATGCATCGGACAGCAGTTGCTCGTCGTCGAGCTGCAGTTCGTCGAGTTCGTGCAGTTCCAGCTCGTGCAGTTCGAGTAGTTGCGGCGGGTGTTCGTCGAGTAATTGAGCGCGGGGGAGTGAGCGGCGCACACCGTTGGTGAAGGCGGCGGCAGCACATCGCAGCGGCGGCCGGCTCTCGTGACGGAACCGGCTGGCCGGATCGAAGCGGCGCCTCCGCCGACGTGTGAGCATCACGAAGGAAAACCGGGCGCCAATGCCCGAGCGCCGAATGATGCACGCACCCGTCATCGGCCGGCGACGGCAATTCCACGCCCACGCGCGGCGCAGCCGGGCCGCGGACGCGAGACCCCACCAGCCCCTATCTCCGGAACAGAAGCCAGAACGCCGTTCTTATTCGTTGTCGGTTGCCGTCGCCGGCTTTCTATACTGCATCGTCCCTGTTCGTGGCCGATGTGCCGCGACGTTTTCCACCGCCGTTTCGAGCGGCCCGGCATCGAGCCGCCGCACCGGCACACTTGCGACCGCGAATGAACGTTACGACCTCCGACGATTGTATTGGCGTGCTGCCTGACCATCCGTGGGCGAAGCATTTCATCGTGCTCGGCTACCGGGATGGCGCCTTTTCGGCGATTCCGAACAATTTTTTCCGCACCTGGGTCGATGAAGAGGCGCAGGTCGGTACGTTTCATATCGGCCGGTGCTCGTCGATCGGTGTGGGCTCGATCGCAAAGTACGATCAGGGCGTTCAGAAACTCGTGATCGGCAAGCACGTGGCTGGCGGAATGCGTCTGCGATTCCTGTTGAATGGCCAGCACGAGATCCGGACCATTTCCACGAGCCTGTTCAGCCTCTACGGTAACGGCCTCACCAATCCGCCGATGCCGCAATACGCGGACACCGTGATCCACAACGACGTCTGGATCGGCGACGAAGCGCTGTTTCTCGGTGGCAGTCAGATCGAGAGCGGATGCGTGATCGGCGCGCGGGCCGTCATCCCGCCCAATTTCCGCACCGAGGCGTACGGCATCTATGCCGGCTCGCCGGCCCGTCTGATTCGCTTCCGCTTCACGGAAAAAGTGCGCGAACGACTGCTGCAGCTCGCGTGGTGGGACATGCCGCTCGACTGGATCAAGCAGAACAACGACGCATTTCTGGTCGATCTCACCGCCGACGAAGAGCGCGCACTCGACACGCTCGCGGCGCTCCAGGAGGCCAGGGACCGGGCCGTCAGCCAGCCGGGCCAACCGGCCGCCGTGCCGGCGTCCGTCTGACCGTCCGTTCGCGCCGCGCGCCGCGCGGCGCCGCATGACATGACCCCTGCTTCCGACGAATCCGCGCTGGTTCAACACTCGGCGACCCTGTGCCAGAACGGACAGTTCGCCGACGCACTGTCGCTCGTCGCGCCCCTGCTCGACCGGCCGGCGCCGGCAGTCGCGGCGCTGCACATCGCGGCCGTCTGCGCGCTCGGCCTGAACCGGCTGGCCGACGCGGAAGCATGGTGGCGGCGCGCGCTCGACGCGATGCCGGCGTTCGAGCCGGCCAGCGACGGCCTCGGCGCGTTGCTCGTGTCGCAAGGGCGCCTGGCCGATGCCGAGGCACTCCTGCGCCGGCAGCTCGCGTCCGTCACGCCGTTGCGGGCGTCGCACCATCACCGGTTCGGCAAGGTGCTCGAAGCGCTCGGCCGGCTCGATGAAGCCGAGCAGGCATTCGGGCAGGCGCTGCTGATCGAGCCGCAGTCGGCCGACGTGCTGACCGATCTCGGCAACCTGTTGCGTGTGCTCGGCCGCCAGGCCGAAGCGGAACTCGCCTACCGGCTCGTGATTGCCGTGCGTGCCGACTCCGTGCTCGCGCACGCCAATCTCGGCGCGATTCTCGTCGACATGCAGCGGTTGCCGGAAGCGGAAGCCGCCAGCCGCCAGGCGCTTGTGCTGTGCCCGGATCACCCGGAGGCGCACTACAACCTCGGCGTCGCGCTGCAGAACCTCGATCGCCTGCCGGAAGCCGAAGCGGCCTATCGCGACGCGATCCGTTGCCGTCCCGGCCTGCCGCAGCCGCACAACAATCTCGGCTGCGTCCTGCGCGCGCAGGGTCGTCACGACGAAGCGATGGCCGTGTTCGCCGAGGCGCTGTCGCTCGCTCCGGACATGGCCGAAGTGCACTACAACCTCGGCACCACGTTCGCGCATGCCGGCCGCCACGATGACGCCGAACGCGCGTACCGCCGCGCGCTCGAACTGCGTGCTGACTATGGCGATGCGCGTTTCGGCCTGGCGACGCTGTTGCTTGGCCTGGGCCGGTTCGAAGAAGGCTGGCGGCGCTACGAATCGCGCTACGAACAAGCGGCGTTCGTGCACCGCCGGACCCGCGAGGTGCTGCGGTGCGCGCAGTGGCAGGGCGAGCCGCTCGCCGGCAAGACGCTGCTCGTCTGGCAGGAAGACGGCCTGGGCGACATGCTGCAGTTCAGCCGCTATTTCGCGGAATATCGTGCGCGGCACGCGGCGCGCGTGGTGTTCGCGTGCCAGCCCGCGCTGCATCGGCTGATGGCGACGGTCGACGGCGTCGACGCGGTGCTCGATCACGAGACGGCGACGGCGCAAGCCGCGCAGTTCGATTACTGGACGAGCCTGCTGAGCGCGCCGATGCACATGGGCACGACACTCGACACGATCCCGCCGCCGGTGCGGCTCGCGCCCGATCCGGCCTGCGCCGCGCGCTGGCGCGCACGCGTCGATGGGCTGCCGGCCGGCCCGCGCGTCGGGCTCGTATGGAAAGGCAACCCGAAGCATCACAACGACGCGCACCGCTCGCTGCCGTCGTTCGCGTTGCTGACGCCGCTGTGGAGCGTGCCGGGGGTGAATTTCGTGAGCCTGCAGAAAGGGCAGGGCGAGGACGAGGCGCGTCAGCCGCCGGGCGGCCTGCCGTTGCTGCATCTGGGCTCGGAGATCGACGATTTCGCGGATACGGCCGCGATCGTCGCGCAACTCGATCTCGTGGTGTGCGTCGACACGTCTACCGCGCATCTGGCCGCGTCGCTCGGCAAGCCTTGCTGGGTGCTGCTGCCGAATCAGGACGTGGACTGGCGCTGGATGCACGGCCGCGACGATTCGCCGTGGTATCCGGGCACGGTGCGGCTGTTCCGGCGCGGGCGCGACGAGAGCTGGATCCGGTTGGCCGAGCGCTTGCGGGCGGCGTTTGCCGCGCATTTTGCAGCGGGTCGCGTGACGGCGGACGAGACGGCGCCTGTCGTCTGACATGATGGCGCGCGCCGCGCGGGTGCGGCGACGCGGCATACTGCGGGGAACGCGGCAAGGCCGCCCCTGCTTTCAGATCAATCGAGGCCCTTGTGGAAAACATCGTCATCGTCGGCTCGTCCGGTCACGCCAAGGTCGTGATCGACATCGTCGAACAGGCTGGCCGGTACCGGATCGCCGGGCTGATCGATTCGTTCCGGCCCCGCGGCGAGGAGACCCTCGGCTACGCGGTGCTGGGCGCCGAACGCGACCTGCCGGATCTGGTCGGTGCGCACGGCATCGCCGGGCTGCTGGTCGCCATCGGCGACAACCATGCGCGCGAGAACGTGACGGCCGCACTTGCGGCGCTCGTGCCGGGCCTGCCGTGCGTGTCGGCGGTGCATCCGGCCGCATGCATCGGCAAGGCGTCGACGATCGGCGCGGGGACGGTCGTGATGGCCGGCGCGGTGATCAACCCGTGCTGCACGATCGGCAGCGGGTGCATCGTCAATACGAACGCGTCGCTCGATCACGACGGCACGATGGAGGATTTCTCGAGTCTCGCGCCAGGCGTCGTCACGGGCGGCAACTGCCGGATCGGCCGCGGCGCGGCGATCGGCCTCGGTGCGATGCTGCGGCACCGGATCGCGGTGGGCGAGCACGGCGTCGTGGGCGCGGGCGCGGTCGTGCTGCACGACGTCGAGCCGTACACCGTCGTGTACGGCAACCCGGCCCGCCGGATCCGCGCGCGCGCGGCCGGCGAGCGTTACCTGTAGGCGTCGCGCGTCAGCGCGCGATCAGCTCGACGATACGGCGGACCATGTCGTCGGTGAGCGCCGGGTAGATCGGCAGGCACAGCACCTTGCGCGCGGCCTCGGTCGCGACGGGCAGGTTGTCGCGGTTGGCGGACGGCAGCCCGCGGTACATCGGGAATTCCGAAATCAGCGGGTGGAAGTAGCGGCGCGCGTACACGTCGTAGTCGCGCAGCTTCCGGTACAGCCCGTCGCGATCGAGCGGGTAGTCTTCGTCGACGAGGATCGCGAAATACGCGTGGTTCGCGACGGTCTGGCCGCCGAGCGGCACGCAGCGGATGCCGCGCACGTCGGCGAGCAGCGTGCGGTACAGCGTGTCGATTTCGCGGCGGCGCGCGAGTGCGCCGTCGATGTGCTGCAACTGCAGCATCCCGAACGCGGCGTTGATTTCGCTCATCTTGCCGTTGATGCCGGGCGCGACGACCGTGACTTCGTCGACGAAACCGAAGTTCTTCAGGTGGTCGATCCGTTGCTTGGTCTTCGCGTCGGGGCAGATGATCGCGCCGCCTTCGAACGTGTTGAACACCTTCGTCGCGTGGAAGCTCAGCACCGACAGATCGCCGTGGGTGAGCACGCTGCCGGTGGTGTTCTGCACACCGAACGCATGCGCGGCGTCATAGATCACGCGCAGGTTGTAGTTGTCGGCGATCTTCTGGATTGCGTCGACATCGCACGGATTGCCGTAGCAGTGCACAGGCATGATCGCGGTGGTCTGCGGCGTGATCGCCGCCTCGATGCGCGCGGGGTCCAGGTTGAGCGTGCCGGGCGTGACGTCGACGAATACCGGCTTGATGCCGTTCCACAGCAGCGAATGCGCGGTGGCGACGAACGAATACGGCGTCGTGATCACTTCGCCGTTGATGCGCAGCGCCTGCAGCGCGGTGACGAGTGCGAGCGTGCCGTTCGCGAACAGCGACAGGTGCGGCACGCCGAGATACTCGCACAGCGCGCGCTCGAACTGCTGGTGGAACGGGCCGCCGTTGGTCAGCGTGCGGCTCTCCCAGATCTTCTCCAGGTACGGCAGGAATTCGTCGAGCGGCGGCAGGTGCGGCTGCGTGACGTAGATGCGTTCGTGCGGCAGTTGCGCGACGGACGACGCGGGCAGGCTGGCGGTCATGATGGTCTCTCTCGATCTGACGTGAGGTTCAGGCCTCTGCCGCGGCCTGTGCGGTGGTCATGTCGTCGAACAGCGGCGTGTCGAATGCGGTCGCGGGTTCGCCCGCGCACCAGCGGGTCCACATCGTGCGCAGCGCCGACGACAGCCCGGCCGCGACGACAGCCGGCCGGAACGCGGCGGACTCTCCGCAGCGCGCTCGCAGGCCGGCGCGAAGCGCCTGCAGCGCGGCGGTGTCGCGGCCGAGCGCCAGCGCCCTCGCGACGAAGTCGTCCTCGTCGGTCGCGATGTACGCGTCGAGCCCGACGTGCTGCAGCCAGCCCGCGCTGCCGCGCCCGGCCATCGTCGCGCCGGGGATCGTCACGGTCGGTACGCCCATCCACAGCGCGTTCAGCGTGGTCGTCGAACCGGTGTACGGGAACGCGTCGAGACAGAGGTCGACGCCGTGATGCTGCTGCATGTAGACGGGAATGTTCGAGCGCCGGTGGAACGTCAGGCGGCCGGCATCGATGCCGGCGGCTGCGAACCATTCGGTCAGCGTCTGCTGGTCGCCGTCGTTGCCGATCGCGCCGAGCGCCATGCGTGCGGTCGGGTCCGCATGCAGCACGCGCGCCCAGACCTCGATCACGTGCGGGCTCAGCTTGTTCAGGCGGTTGAAGCTGGCGTACGTCGTATAGCCGTTGTGCAGCGCCGGCAGCACGTTGACGGGCGGGCAGTTCGGCGGCGGCATGAACGGCGCGATCGCGGGCAGCCGCACGATCTGCTCGACGAACTGGTCGTCGAATGCGCCGTGCGGCGCGACGAAGCGGTCCGTCAGGTAGTAGTCCATCGCGGTGAGGCCGGTCGTGGCCGGATAGCCGATCCACGACGCCTGAACCGGCGCGGCGCGCTGCGCCAGCGCAACGAGCCGGTTGCGGCCGGTATGGCCCGACAGGTCGATCACGATGTCGATGCCGTCGTTGCGCACGCGTTCGAGGAAGGCCGAGTCGCTCATGCCGGTGACGTTGCGCCAGGTCGTGGCGTGGGCCTTGAAGCGCTCGGACGTGTGATCTTCCTCGAAGTGATTGTGATAGAAGTGCATCGCAATGCCGGGGTCGGCCGCGAGATGCTCGATCACGGGCACCGCGTAGGAGGCGACTGCGTGGCTGTACAGGTCGCCCGACACGAAGCCGACCTGCAGCTTGCGCGCCGGATCGCGCGGGTTCGAGAACACGGCCGCGCGCTTGCGCTTTTGATTGTCGTAGCGCTCGCCGAACTTGCGGTGCTCCGCCACGAGCGCCTGCGGATCGAATTCGCTGCTGTGCGCGATACAGAACAGCATGCTGCTATGGGTGACGCTGTCGGTCGGGTTGATTTCGATCGCGCGCTTCAGCCAGCCTATCGCTTCCTGCGTTGCGCCCAGTTCGAGCAGCACGAAGCCGAGCGTGCCGCACGGCGCGGCCGCGCCGGGCGCGAGTTCGACCGCACGCCGGCAGGCCGCGAGCGCTTCATCCGTGCGGCGCAGCGCGAACAGCACGAGACCTCGGATCCGCATGGCCTCCGGGTGATCGGGCTGAAGCTGGTACAGGCGCATGCACTGCTCGTCGGCTTCCGCGAGACGGTTCATCGCCCGCAGCGTATCGGCCAGCAGGATGCGCACGAGGACTTCGTTCGGCAGCAATTCGACCGTGCGCAAGCCGGCCTCGATCATCTCCGGGAAGCGGCCTTCCCGGTGAAGCGAGGCGGACAGCGCGCGCCAGCATGCGCCGTCTTCCGGATAGTCGGCGACCAGTTTTCGTGCAAGCGCGGTGGCTTCCGCGTGCCTGTTCTTGTCGAACAGCGCTGCGTGCTTTTGCAGCAGCGTCTGATTGGGGCGGCGGGCAGACTTGCCGGAGTCGCTCCGCCCGGCCGCGGTTTCCAGGACGATCGCCGCGTCGATGCCGCTTGGGGCGGCCGCGACCGCTGCAGTTGCGAGCACGATGTCGGGTGACGCCAACTGGGCGATCAGGCCGTTCAGCGCGGGGCCGTGCACGCCGCGCTGCTGCGCGATTTCGACCGCGATCCACGCGGCGGCCGTCTGCCCGCTGCGATGCAGCGCGTGAATGTAGCTGACCCAGTAGTAGCCGTTGTCCGGGCTCGCGCCGAGGGCGGCTTCGAAATGCGGCACCGCGTCGGCCGCGTGGCCCGTATCGGCCAGCAGCACCGCGAGGTTGTAATGCGCATCCCCATGCGCGGGCACCGCGTCGAGGATGGCCTCGTACAGCGCCCGGGCGTCGTCGAACGCGCCGCTGCGATGGCGCTCGAGCGCGTTGTCCATGACGAGCGCAATATCCTGCGCAAGCTGCTGTTCGGGCGTGAGCGCGGCGGAGGCGGGCAGTTCGGTCGAGAACATGATGGGATCTGCGGAAAGTCGGTCGATACCATTATGGGTAGCGTGCCGCTGCGCCGATGCCGCGAGATGACGGTAAAAGCCCGGTCAGTTTGGCCGATTGAACGGCCCGCCGCGGGGCCGGGCGGCACCCCAAAAAAACGCCCGCACGAGGCGGGCGGAGGCGAACGAGCACGCCCTCACATCAGCGCGTAGTTCTTGTTGTCAGGTTGGCGGCGCGCGCGTGTCGGGCGCCGCGTGGCGCGATTTAACGGCTCGCGATGCTCTGGTACTGGCCGACGGCCTGCACGCGGCCCATCGCCGCCTGGTATTCGTTGGTCAGCTCCTGCTGCGCGCGTTGCGCGTCGGCGAAGATGCGCGCGTTGCTGGCCTGAATCCGGCGGATCGCGGCGATGCCGGCCGGCGGCTGATCGGCCGCGAGCGACGCAACGAGCGGCTCGCGCAGGTCGACGAGGCGCGCCGCCTCGATCCAGTCGGCCATCGCGGCCGCATGTTCGATCGCGTCGGTGAGCGCGTCGAGCTGGGCGATCAGTTCGGTCTGTTCCATCGTGGCTCTCCTGTCCGGCCGGCGGTCAGCTCTTGTTGCTCGACAGCGCGCCGGCACTGTTCGTGCCGCCGAACAGCTGCGTCAGGTACTGCGAGTTGCTGTTCATCGTCGCCATCAGCGTGTTGAGCGCGGTGAATTGCGCCTGGTACTGGCTGGTCAGCTGCGCGACGGAGTTCGACAGGTTGGTCTGCTGCGTGGCGACGCTTTTCAGGTCGTTGTTGAGCGCGGTCGTGCGTGCGGCGATCAGCCCGCCCGTCTGCGTGTAGTTCGTGATGTCCTTCGTCAGCTGCTGGCCGATCCCGTTCGTCGAGTTGAACAGCGATGCGACGCCGGTCGGGTTGTTCTGCAGTGCGGAGTTGAGCGCGGTGCTGTCGACCTGCAGCGTGCCGTCGGCCTGCAGCGTGACGCCGATCGACGCGAGGTTGACCGTCGAGCCGTTGCTGCTCACGCCGCCCGCGACGACCGACGCGAGTGCGTTGCGGATCGTGTTCAGCGTCGAGTCGCCGAGCAGCGGGCCTTGCGACGACGCGCCGGCCGTGAAGCTCGACAGCGAGCCCATCGTCGTGACGAGCGTGTTGTAGAGCGTCACGAAGTTGTTGATCGCCGACGCTTGCGTCTTCGTGTCGGTGGCGACCGTCAGCGTTTGCGGCTGCGTGCCGCTGACGGCGGCCGAGGTCAGGTTCAGCGTGACGCCGGTGATCGCGCCCGTCACGGTGTTGCTCGCGCTCGTCGCGGCGATGCCGTTGATCGTGAAGGCGGCGTCCTGCGCGGCGGTGCTTTGCTTCCAGGCGGCGCTGCTGTTGGCGGACGCAATGGACGACTGGCCGCCCGTCGTGCTGGCCGTCGACGTGACGCCGAGGCTGGAGAGGCCGTTGTCGCCGGTCACGTTGCTGACCGTGACGCTGATCGCATTCGCCGCGCCGGTCGGCGTCGAGCTGAGCACGAGGTGCGCGCCATCGCTGCCGTTGACGACGGACGCGACGATGCCCGGGTTGCCGGTCGTGTTGTTGATCGCGGCGGCGATGCCGGACAGCGTGTTGTTGTTGCTGCCCACGTTGACCGTGAACGACTTGCTGCCGAGCGACAGCGTCATCGTGCCGGTGCCGAGCGCCGTCGACGCACCGAACGCGGCCGACGACAGCGACTGCGACGTCGCGATCTGCGTGACGCCGACCGAATAGCTGCCGGCGACGGCGCCGGCGCCCGCGGTCGCGGTCAGGCCGGTGCCGCTCGCGGTGGCGGTGAAGGTGTTCTGCAGCGAGCCGTTCGACAGTGTCGTGACGCCGGCCTGGAGTGCGCTCAGCGCGGCCGAAAGGGCGCCGTACGCGGAAATCTGGGTGTTGTCGCTGGCCTGCTGCGCGCTGAGCGCGGCGGTCTGGCCGGCGGTCTTCGCATTGACGAGTGCCGTCACGAGCGAGTTGACGTCCATCGACGAGTTGCCGGTCGATCCGCTGATGATCGATTGGGCAGCCTGTTGCAGCGCGCTGTTGGCCGAGCTGTTGGCGGCGGTGACGGCGGGATTGATCGTCGACATCGTAGTGCTCCGTGCGGCGGGTAGTCCGTGAAATTCTGGATAAGGACCTGGCGGCGGGGCAACGCCCCGCGCGCCAAGTGACGACGGCCGGGCCGCGCGTTACGCGGGGCCCGGCCGTGGGTTGCTACGCGATTACTGCAGGAGCTTCAGGACCTGCTGCGGCAGCGAGTTTGCCTGTGCGAGCACCGAGATGCCAGCTTGTTGCAGCACCTGGTTCTTCGACATGTTCGCGGTTTCCTGCGCAAAGTTCGCGTCGGTGATCTGCGACTGTGCCGACGACAGGTCGGTCGATTCTGCCTGCTGCGCCGTGGCGATTGCCGTGAAGCGGTTTTGTGCCGCACCGAGCTGTGCCTGAACGTTGTTCACCGTTTGCAGCGCGTTGTCGATCGACACCATCGCGACGTTCGCACCGCTGACGGTGCTGATGTCGAGGCCCGACACGGTTGCCGGCTTGTTGACGGCGTTGATCTGCGCAACTGCGTTCGTGATTGCGGTGAGCGCCGCCGACGACATGCTCGTGCTGGTTGCGCTCGCTTGAATCGACAGATTGCCGACTGCCGTGCCGTTGCTGGTCGTTGCGCTTGCGCCGAACACGGACTGAGCAACGGTTTGCGCGATGGCGCCGCCGTTCTGGTCGGTGAACGTGTAGCCACCTTGACCGTCCGACAGCACGTTGATCGCGGTAATCGCCGCGCCCGACGACGTGTACACGCCGGCGGTGTCGAGGCTCAGGCCCGTCACCGTACCGACCGTCTGACCCTTCTGCACCAGGCCGCCGCCGATCTTGGCAGCCGACATGCTTTGGCTCAGGTCCAGCGAAATCGTCTGACCGACGTTCGCGCCGACCTGGAACGACACGATGCCTGCGTTGCCGTTCAGGATGTTCGTGCCGTTGTACGTCGTTTGCGACGCGATACGGTTCACTTCCTGGATCTGCTGCGCAACTTCCTGTTGCAGTGCCGCCTGGTCGGTCGAGGACATCGTGCCCGTCGATGCCTGGACGGCCAGCTGGCGGATACGTTGCAGGCTGTTCGTCAGCGACGACAGTGCGCTCGATGCCGTTTGAATCATCGACACGCCGTCGTTCGCGTTCGACACGCCCTGGTTCAGACCGTTGATCTGGGTCTGCATCCGGGTCGAGATCGCGAGGCCTGCTGCGTCGTCTGCCGCGCTGTTGATGCGCTTGCCCGACGACAGGCGCGTGATGGCCTGGGACAGGGCGTTTTGCGAGCCGTTGAGGTTCTGCTGTGCAACCAGCGAGTTGATGTTGCTGTTAATTCCGAGCATGGAAAAATCTCCTGTGTAAGCCGAAAGCCCTGGAAAGCCGTTTTGGCGTCGGCGGAAGCACTCGTTCATTGCTGGCCGCCTCAGAGCAGGATTTCGGCGCACCAAAACAAAACTTGAGGGGCGCGTTGAGATTCGGCCCGATTTTTTATCCTTCTTTGTCATTTCGGACCGATCCGGCGCGATGCCGGATGGAAGGGGCCCGAGAGCGGTCTCGGCACGCAGTCGTTCGCCTGTGCACACGCAATCGACAAAAGGGTGGTTTTGTCTGTGATTCCCTGCTATGATGGCGGGCTGAATTGAGATTTCTGTCAAGCCTCTGCCGTTTTCGGCGTGTCTGCTGGCAGTCAAACGCGGCGCTGCACGCGGCTTGTGAAGCGTACTCGCGGTGCTTTCCGCCTCTCTTTTCCGGCCTCCGAGGCCGTATTTCCGCTCGTTTCGCCTGTTTGTGGGGACGCTCGGATGGCCGGTGCGTGGCGCTTGGCCGCTACGTTTTTGACCGTTTAAGCAATTTAGGAACGACATGACGACGATTCTTCTGAAAGAAAACGAGCCGTTCGAAGTGGCGATTCGCCGCTTTCGCCGTGCTATCGAAAAAAATGGCCTGATCGCTGAACTGCGCGAGCGCCAGTCCTACGAAAAGCCGACCGCAGTCCGCAAGCGCAAGAAGGCAGCAGCCGTCAAGCGCCTGCACAAGCGCCTGCGCAGCCAGATGCTGCCGAAGAAGCTCCACTAAGAGCGTCTGACGGTTCGCCGCGAAACGGCGGAGCGAGCTTCGAAAGAAGCCGCTCCGCCGTTTTGCTTTTGCGGCTCGGGAAAATCCCGAGGCCGCCGCGGTGCGGCCATGCCGGCCGGCAGCCGACGGCCTGCGGCCGCCGGCGCGGGGTTCAGAAGTCGATCTTCGCGCTCAGGCTCACCGTGCGCGGGTCGCCCGGCTTCACGTAGTCCGCGTACTGGTATTCCCAGTAACGGCGGTTCAGCACGTTGTCGATCGACGCGCGCAGCGTCACGTCGTGGCGGCCGATCCGCGTCAGGTAACGCGCCCCCGCATTGACGACGAGAAAGCCCGGGGCGTCGAGGCCGCCGGCCGCGCGCAGCGGCGTCGCGCCGGTGAATTTCGCATCGACGCCGAGCGTCAGCCCCGGCACGCCGGGTACCGCATAGCCGACGTCGCCGGCGAGCACGAAACGCGGTGCGCCCGCGACGCGGTTGCCGTTGTTGCCGATCCCGTTCGCGTACCACGCGTCGAGCAGCATCACGTCGACGCCCGCGTTCCAGCGCGCGCCGAATTTCGCGCGCGCACCGAACTCGATCCCCTGAATGACCGATTCGCCGTCCTGCACGTAGACGTTCGCCGCGTTCGCATATTCGGCGCTGCGCTCGATGCGGAACAACGCGGCCGTCGCGCTCCAGCGCGCGTGCTCGCTCTTGATCCCCAGTTCGTACTGTTTGCTGCGCAGCGGCTTGAGCACCTGGCCGGCGTTCGCGTAGACGTCGTTCACGCGGCTGCCGGGCTCGAGCGATTCGGCGTAGCTCGCGTACGCGGTGGTCGTCGGCGCGAGCTTGAACATCACCGCGAACGTCGGCGTCACCACGCCGTTCTGGCGATAGCCGGGATCCTCGGCGCCGCTCGCCTGGAACGAGCGCTGCTCGTAGTTCATGTAGCGCACGCCGGCGAGCACCGACCAGCGCGCCGTGAGCTGCACGGTGTCGCTCGCGAACAGCGATTTCTGCACGATCTCGCTCGTGCGGTACTGGACGAAGCCGTGCGGGCTGTCGTAGCGGTACGGATTCGGCGCATACAGGTTGCCGGCGCCGAGCGGCACGAACACGCTGTTCGCCGAATAGTCGTTCGCCTGCTTCTGCCACGACGCGCCGATCACGATCTGGTGGCTGAACGCTCCCGTGCGTACCTTGCCCTCGACCATCGCGCGCCACTGGCTGAAGCGGTGATCCTCCATCCCGACGTAGCGGCTGTCGGTGTAGTTGCCGGCTGCATCCTGCAGGTACAGCGTGCTTTCGTTGCGGCGGCGCGTCGCCTTGCTGTAGCTGTACGCCACGTCGAGCTGCCAGTCGGGCGCGAACTGGTACTGCAGCCCGGCCGTATAGAGCTGCAGGTTCGTGTTCAGGTACTGGTCCCTGCCGCCGAGGTTCGTCGTGCCGCCGCTGATCGTCGCGGGCAGCACGCCGCCTGGATAGCTGCCGGTGAAGATCGACGGCGTCTGGCCCGTCGTGCGGCGATCCTGGTACAGCGCGCCGACATTCACCGACAGGTCGCGCGTCAGGTTCGCCTGCAGCGCGAGCGATACGCTGTCGCGGCGGATGTTGCCGTCGTTGTACGTCCTGCCTTCCTCGTGCGTCGCGTTCAGCCGCGCGCCGAACCTGCCGTCCGGCCCGAAGCGCTGGCCGAGATCGACGTGCTCGGTCCACACATTGGTGCTCCGGTAGCCGACGTCGACGCTGCGCACGGGTTCGGCGCCGGGCTGCTTCGTCACGTAGTTGACGACGCCGCCGGGCGTCACGAAGCCGTACAGGAAACCGCCGAGCCCCTTCAGCAGCTCGACGCGATCGAGCTGCTCGTACGGCATCGTGATCCCGTACGTGACGAACGGCAGCCCGTCGATCTTGTAGCCGTTCTGCCAGTCGAGCTGCATGCCGCGCACGGTCATGTAGCTGGCCCACGCGCTGTACGCGCCGCTGTTGTCGGACACCGACGCGTCGTTCGCGAACACGTCGCCGAGCTTGTACGGCTGGCGTGCCTCGAGTTCCTCCGACGTGACGATCGTCGTCGAGAACGGCGTGTCGAGCTGGCGGCGCGTGCCGAGCGCGCCGGTGGAGACCGTGTCGGTCAGGTGCTGCGGCGAGTCGTGCGCGGCCGTGACGTTGACGGCAGGCAGCACCGTGGCGCCGCCGGGAGAATCGTCCGCGTGCGCGAGCGACGCGGCAACGCAGGCAAGGGCGGCGGCCATGCGGCGTGGGCGGACGGGAGGGCGGGCGAGGCTGGTGGTCATCGTGGATAAGTAAAAATGCAAGTAAGAATCATTCGCATTGCGATAAAATGCCGCGCATCGTACCAAAACCCGTCGAACGCGCAACAATTCCATGCCGCGCGCAAGGGCATCCGGCCTCGCCAGCGACGGCCGGCACCGCTCGTGCGCGGCGCGTGACCTCAAATGACCTGCATTTCGTTGATCCGGGGCCGCTCGTGCCGGCCTGCTTTCCCTTTGCCGGGGGCGCGATGAATGCGTTCCTGCGACCGTTTCTCGTCCGCCTGCATCGCTGGTTCGGCCTCGCGATCGCGCTGTTCCTGTTCGTCGCGGGGCTGACCGGCGCACTGATCGCGTGGGACCACGAGATCGACGCGCTACTGAACCCGGACTTCTACACCGCACGCAGCGATGCGGCGCCGCTTGATCCGCTCGCGCTCGCGGCGCGCATCGAGGCCGCCGACCCGCGCGTGCAGGTGACCTATCTGCCGCTCGCGATCGAACCGGGCCATACGCTGCAGGCCGGCGTGATGCCGCGCACCGATCCGGCGACCGGCCGGCCGTACGCGCTCGACTTCAGCCAGATCGCCGTCGATCCCGCGACCGGCGCGGTGCAGGGGCGCCGCGAATGGGGCGCGCCGTCGCTCGCGCGGCTCGACCTGATGCCGTTCATCTACCGGCTGCACTACTCGCTGTTCCTGCCGGTGTACGGCGGGATCAACTTCGGGTTCTGGGTGATGGGCGTCGTCGGCATCGTGTGGGCGATCGACAGCCTGATCGCGCTCGTGCTCGCGTTTCCGAACCTGAAAAGCTGGCGCAAGTCGTTCGCGTTCCGCGTGCGGCGCGGCGGCTATCCGCTGGTGTTCGACCTGCACCGCTCGGGCGGCGTGTGGGTGTGGGGGCTGCTGCTGGTCGTCGCGGTCACGTCGATCTCGATGAATCTCGCCGTGCCCGTCGTGCGGCCGCTGGTATCGCTGGTGTCGCCGCTCGCCGAGACGCCGTACACGAATCCCGAACACTTCCCGCCCGCGCCGCCGGGCAGCACGATGCTGCGGCGCGAGCGGATCGTCGAGATCGCGCGCGCGGCCGGGCGCGACGCCGGGATCGCCGCGCCGCCCGGCGCGCTGCTGTTCGCGCCGGCGATGAATGCCTACGCAGTCGGGTTCTTCACGCCCGGCAACGATCACGGCGACGTCGGGCTCGGCAACGCGTGGCTCTACTGGGACGCCGTGACCGGCAAGCCCGTCGCCGCCCAGGTGCCGGGCCGCGGCTCGGCCGGCGACCTGTTCATGCAGGCGCAGTTTCCGCTGCACTCGGGGCGGATCGCCGGCGTCGCGGGCCGCGCCGCGGTGAGCGTGCTCGGGATCGTCATCGCGATGCTGAGCGTGACGGGCATCTGCATCTGGGTGAAGAAGCGCAGCGCGCGCGTGCGGGCCGCACGCAGTGCGCGGGCGGTTGCGCCGGTGCCGTCGCGCGCCGCGAGGTGAGCGGTTGCGCGTTGCGCATCGTTTCGTGAGGGGGCGGCTGGCGGCCTGGCCGGAATTGCCGGCACAACCGGCATAACCGCCGCAGGGGCCGCGGCGAACGACGGGCGGCCGGCGGATGCCCGCGCCGTCAGCCCGCCTTGCGCCGGCGTGCCGGCTGCTTGCCGCCGAGCGCCGCGCATTGCGCGTGGCATGGGCAGCCGACCTCGTGATCGTTGACCATGCCGGTGGCCTGCATCAGCGCATAGCAGATCGTCGAACCGACGAACTTGCAGCCGTACGCCTTCAGCGCCTTGCTGAGCGCGTCGGACTGCTCGGTCGACGCGGGCGCGTCGCGGTACGACTGCCACGCGTTCTGGACCGGCGCGCCGCCGACGAACGACCACAGGAACGCGGCGAGCGACCCGTGCTCTTCCCGGATGCGCTGCACGGCACGCGCATTGGTGACCGCCGATTCGACCTTGGCGCGATTGCGCACGATGCCGGGATTCTCGAGCAGCTTTTCGATGCGCTTCGGCGTGAAGCGCGCGACGGCATCGACGTCGAAATCCGCAAAGGCGTCGCGATAGCCCGCGCGCTTGTTCAGGATCGTCGACCACGACAGCCCGGCCTGCGCCCCTTCCAGGATCAGCATTTCGAACAGGTGGCGATCGTCGTGCGACGGCACGCCCCACTCGGTATCGTGATAGTGAGCATCCGCTTCAGTCTTCACCCAGTTGCACCGCTGCGACATCGTCTGCCTCGTTTTCAGTGTCGATTCGATCGCGCCAGCATAGCGGAAGCCCTTTTCACGGAACAGCCGGCCGAACGGCAGATGGGCGCGCGGCGCCGATCCGGTTAAGCTTGGCGCCTGTTCGAATCAGCGGGATGAAGGCATGGCGGCATTACTTTTTGCGATCGGGATCGACGGTGGCGGCACGGGCACGCGCGCGGTGCTGGCCGACCGGCACGGGCGCGAGCTCGCGCAGGGGCGCGGCGGCCCGTCGGGGCTCGGGCTCGGCATCGAGCGCGCGTGGGCGTCGATCGGCGCGGCCTGCGCGGACGCGTTCACGCGGGCCGGCCTCGCATTCGACTGGCCGCAGTGCGCGCTCGGCTGCGGGCTCGCGGGCGTCAACAATGCCGCGTGGCTCGCCGCGTTCCGCGCGCAGGCCCCGCTCGGCGCGCTCGCGGTCGAGAGCGACGCGTATACGACCGTCGTCGGCGCACACGGCGGCGCGCCGGGGCTCATCGTCGCGCTCGGCACCGGCAGCATCGCGGCGGCGCTCGATGCGGCCGGCGCCTGCCGGATCGCGGGCGGCTTCGGCTTTCCGTCCGGCGACGAGGCGAGCGGTGCGTGGCTCGGCGTGCGCGCGCTCGCGTATGCGCAGCAGGCGCTCGACGGCCGCGTACCGCGCGATGCGTTCGCGAACGCGTTGCTCGCGGAAACGGGCGCGCAGGATCGCGACGCGCTCGTCCAGTGGTCGTGCGATGCGAACCAGACGATCTACGCGCGGCTTGCGCCGATCGTGTTCGCGCACCGTTCGCATCCGGTCGCGGGCGCGCTGATCGCGCAGGCGGGCGACGAGATCGGCAAGATGATCGACGCGCTCGATCCGCAGCAGGCGCTGCCGGTCGCGCTGTGCGGCGGCCTGGCGGACGCACTGGCTCCGGCCGTGCCGGCGCGCCACGCCGCCCGGCTGCGCGCGCCGCTCGACGATTCGGCGCACGGCGCGCTGCGGCTCGCGCTGCAGGCGCTGCACGAGGCGGAAGGCAACTGAGCAACTGAAGGCATTTGAGGACAGCTGAACGCGTACCGAAACCGGGCCGACGGCGGCGATCGACCGGGAACCGTCCGGCGGGCAACCGGGCACGACGTTAGAATGGCCGTTCCGCAGAGCCCTGAGCGCCATTCTTCCGTCCCATGTACAAAGTCATCGCCACCGATCTCGACGGTACCTTGCTGAACAGCGACCACCAGCTCGATCCGTACACGATCGACACCGTCCGCCGGCTCGACCGCGACGGCCTGCAGTTCGTGATCGCCACCGGGCGCCACTACGCGGACGTCGCCGGCATTCGCGACGTGCTCGGCATCCGGCCGTACCTGATCACGTCGAACGGCGCGCGCGTGCATGCGCCGGACGACACGACGATCCACGCGCAGGACATCGATCCGGCAATCGTCCGCGGCCTCGTGCAGCCGGATATCGTCGGTGCGCACGGCCGCGTGATCGTCAACCTGTTCACCGACCAGGGCTGGCTGATCGACCGCGACGCGCCGCACCTGCTCGAATTCCACCAGGATTCGGGCTTCCGCTACAACGTGATCGACATGGCCGCGCACGACGGCACGGATATCGCGAAGGTGCTGTACATCGGCGATCCGGCCGATCTGGCGATCGTCGCCGAGCAGATGCGCGTGCGCTTCGGCGATGCGCTGTACGTCACGTACTCGCTGCCCGACTGCCTGGAAGTGATGACCGCGAACGTGTCGAAAGGCCGCGCGCTGCGCTCGGTGCTCGCGCGGCTCGGTGTCGACACCGGCCACTGCATCGCGTTCGGCGACAACATGAACGACATCGACCTGCTCGAGACCGCCGGCCACGCGTTCATGATGAACAATGCGAACCCCGACCTGGTCGCGCGGTTGCCGCACATCCCGCGGATCGGCAACAACTTCGACGCGGGCGTCGCCCGTCACCTGCGCACGCTGTTCTCGCTCGAAGGCAACGCCGCCGCGTCCTGAGCGTCCGCCCCGGGCGGAAATGAAAAACGGGCGCCAGCGGCGCCCGTCGAAATTACCTGCCTCGATCTTCTTGGACAGCGTGAGGCTCGCTGCTCTGCTCGCTTGACCCCGTAGTGATTTATTCGCTTGTGCGAGCGGATGCCGGCAGCAGGTCGACGGCGTTGTCACGCCCCGCGACCAGCGGGTAGATGATCCCGGCGAGTGCCGCGCCGATGATCGGCGCCACCCAGAACAGCCAGAGCTGGCCGATCGCTTCGCCGCCCACGAACAGCGCGGGGCCGGTCGAGCGGGCCGGGTTCACCGACGTGTTGGTGACCGGAATCGAGATCAGGTGAATCAGCGTCAGGCAAAGGCCGATCGCGATCGGCGCGAAGCCGGCCGGTGCGCGCTTGTCGGTGGCGCCCAGGATCACGAACAGGAAGAAGCCCGTCATCACGACTTCGCAAATGAACGCCGCGCCGAGTGCGTAGTGGCCGGGCGAGCGCTCGCCGAAGCCGTTCGTCGCGAAGCCGCTGCCGACGACGTCGAAGCCCGGCTTGCCGGTCGCGATCAGGTACAGCACGAATGCGCCGAGCGTTGCGCCGACAACCTGCGCGACGATGTACGGCACGAGATCGCGTGCGGGGAAGCGGCCGGCGACCGTCAGGCCGACGCTCACCGCGGGATTCAGGTGGCAGCCCGAAATATGGCCAATTGCGAATGCCATCGTCAGCACGGTCAGGCCGAAGGCAAGTGCGACGCCGGCAAAGCCGATGCCGAGGCCCGGAAAGGCGGCGGCCAGCACGGCGCTTCCGCACCCGCCGAGCACCAGCCAGAACGTGCCGAATGCCTCTGCAGCGAGACGCTGAGAAAGATTCATGTAAGGACCTCGTTCAAGTTCAAGTGGATTGAAGGCGACCGGACGATGCGACGGATTTAAACCGTCATCCGGAATTGGTCTGGATTATAGGAAATGAATCGGGTGGGGGAGGGTCAACGATTGTTAAATTTTAATGGCTGACGAATGCCCTTATTAGAATAAGTCCGCATTCTCGATATAGTCGAATCGGTTAAAGATGGCAGCATTAATTTCGAAGGGCAGGGCGGCAGTGCGGATGGCGTAACGGATGTTGGTGTCCCGGCCGGATTCGCCGGGGCCGCATCATCAAAAGGGGAGTCGAAAAATGTCTCAATACGCGAAACTCAAGGCGCAGATCGCGGATCTGCAGGCCCAGGCGGATGATGTGCGCCGCCAGGAAGTGGCGGTAGTGATTGCCGAAGTCCAGCAAAAGATTGCCGAATATGGACTGACTGCCCAGGATCTGGGCTTCGCGGAGCGAGCGAAGCGCGGGCGCCCGCCGAAGAAGGCGCCGCTGCCGCCGAAATACCGCGATCCGAAGTCGGGCGCGACCTGGAGCGGGCGCGGCAAGCCGCCGAATTGGATCGTCGGTAAAAACCGCGATCGTTTCCTGATCGAATGACCGAATGACCGAAAACCCAAACAAAAGAGCCGCATCGAGATGCGGCTCTTTTGTTTGGCGCGCCGATTGCGGCGCGGATTGGATTACGAAATATTTCTTCGCGGATTTCCGTATCAGGCGCCGGCGACGCGGCGCAATGCCGGTTGGCGCGCTCCCGTGCAAAGCGATTCGTAAGTTTCGACATAACGCTGCGCCATTGCCTTCGAACTGAAGCGCGTATCGAAACGTTCGCGGATCGCGGTGCGCGACAGGCTGTCGATCCGGTGCAGCGCGCCGACCGCACCCTGTACGTCCTCGACGATGAAGCCCGTGACGCCGTCCTCGATCACTTCCGGCACCGAGCCGCGGTTGAATGCGACGACCGGCGTGCCGCAGGCCATCGCCTCGATCATCACGAGGCCGAACGGCTCCGGCCAGTCGATCGGGAACAGCAGCGCCTTCGCGCCGGACAGGAACGCGGGCTTCTGCGCCTCGTTGATCTCGCCGATGAATTCGACGTGCGCCTCGCCGAGCAGCGGCTCGATCACTTCCTTGAAATAGTCGGCGTCCGCCTTGTCGACCTTCGCGGCGATCTTCAGCGGCAGGCCGCTTTGCGCGGCGATCCGGATCGCGGTGTCGACGCGCTTTTCGGGGCAGATCCGGCCGAGGAACGCGAGGTATTCGGGCTTCACGCCCGGCTGCGGCGTGAGCAGCGTGTCGGGCAGCCCGTGATACACGGTGCCGGCCCACGCAGCCTGCGGCAGCGGCTTGCGCTGGTTGTTCGAGATCGACACGACCGGCGCGTCGGGGAACGCGTCGAACATCGGCTGCAGTTCCGGCAGGTCGAGGCGGCCGTGCAGCGTCGTCACGTACGGCGTGTCGAGGCGCGACATCAGCGGGAACGGCAGGTAGTCGAGGTGGAAGTGCAGCACGTCGAATTCGTGCGCGACCCGGGCGACCTGCTCGAGGAGGCGCATATGGGGCGCCATCGAATCGCGGATCGACGGATCGAGCCGCAGCGCGCGCGGCCAGGCCGCCTCGAGGCGCGCCGACGTGACGGAGTCGCCGCTGGCGAACAGCGTCACGTCGTGGCCGAGTTCGACGAGCGCCTCGGTGAGGTAGGACACGACACGCTCGGTGCCGCCGTAGAGTTTCGGCGGAACGGCTTCGTAAAGCGGCGCGATCTGGGCAATTCGCATGGGTGTTCTCCTGTTTGATCCGGGGGCACGAGGGTGCCGATGCGGATCCCGTGCAAGGTTGCGGAACTCGCCGACGCACGCGGTTGGCGGTACGTGGCCGTGCCCCGGGCGGGGTGCGCGGGGCGCCGGACGGCAAGCTGCGGGGCGGGCCGGCACGGCTCGCGCCGCCGCCCATTGGAGTCCATTATCGATATCGCCCTGAGGGGTTCGAGTGTTTTTTCAAACACTTAAGGCTTGTTACACGATGAAATACGCAAAAACCCCGAGAAAAAGGGCGCGGAATCAGGAATGGAGACAGATGCAACTATTGTTGCGTCATCGTGAAAAAGCACTATAATTTTTACCGATTCGATTGCCGGCAGCCTTGCCCGGAAAGCCTTTCGTTATTGCACCGAGGCCATTGGATCCATCACAGCCGAACCCGCGCCGGCACTTGCTTTCCCGACTGAAGCTTTCAATTCGCCTTGTCGGAAAAATTCCTACACGGTTTACAGACAAATCCTGCATGGCATACGCCACTTCGCTGATACCGGCATAAATGCCGTTTGGCCAAAATTCGCCCTGTAAGACTATAAACGAGCCGACTGCGCGCCCAGAGCGCCCTGATCGAGCAAACGTTTTCATAACACGAATGGCCAAAGAAAGCTCTTTAACGGGGGAATCATGAGCGCTACCAGCGAAATGCTCAGTGAGATCAAAGAGGTCAACCTGTCGTACCTCCTCCTCGCGCAACGCCTGCTGCGGGAAGACAAGGCGATGGGCATGTTCCGCATGGGAATTTCCCAGGAACTGGCCGACGTGCTCGGGAACCTCACGCTCGCACAGACCGTGAAACTCGCCGCGTCCAACCAGATGCTGTGCCGCTTCCGCTTCGATGATCACGCGCTGCTGTCGTCGCTCGCCGACAAGGGCCGCAGCGATGTCGTCGCGCACGCCCACTCGGCCATCCTGATGGCCGGGCAGCAGGTCGAAGGCGTCCGCTGATCCATCACCCCGCCTTGCGTTGAGTCCCGGCGTGTCGCGCCGGCGGACAGCGTATTGGCCACCCATCCGAATCACGTCAAGCGGACGGTTATCACCATGGCAAGCAAAAGCGTCGTGATCGAGGTGAAGGAAATCACCCTCGCCATCGAACTGATCGAACTGGGCGCCCGGCTGCAGTTGCTGGAAGCGGAGACGAGCCTGTCGCGGGATCGTCTGATCAAGCTGTACAAGGAACTGAAGGGCGTGTCGCCGCCGAAGGGGATGCTGCCGTTCTCGACCGACTGGTTCATGACGTGGCAGCCGAACATCCACTCGTCGCTGTTCTACAACATCTACCGGTTCATGCAGGACCACGGCCGCTGCGAGCCGATCCAGTCGATCGTGAAGGCGTACCGGCTCTACCAGGAGCACGTGAACCTGTCCGGCGACGAGGCCGCGCTGAGCCTCACGCGCGCGTGGACGCTCGTGCGTTTCTTCGATTCGGGGATGCTGCAGATGACCCCCTGCACGCGCTGCGGCGGCCACTTCGTCGCGCATGCGCATGATCCACATCAAGGTTTCGTCTGCGGCCTTTGCCAGCCGCCGTCGCGCGCGGGCAAGACCCGCAAGGCCGCCGCCGCGCGCGCCGAACTGGCTGCCGCCGCAGCCTGAGCGCCGGGCCGGGCAAGGCCGAGCGGGCGCGAGCGGCCGCGCCGGGCGGCGCAAATCGCCCGCAAATCGTCCGCGAATCGTCTGTGAATTGCTGGTAAACACCGTCGGGCCGCCGCCGGGCGGCCGCGAAAGTTTTCCTGCCGACTGCCGTAAACCTGTTTAACGGCGGTCTCCCCGCCGGTCATTCGTGAGGGACAGGCAGTGCTGATTATCGTGGGAACACTCGTGACGCTGTTGTCCGTCTTCGGCGGTTATGCGCTGGCAGGCGGGCATCTGGGCGCGTTGATCCAGCCCGTCGAGATCCTGATGATCGTGGGTGCCGGCGTCGGCGCATTCATCCTCGGCAACGGCGGCAAGACCATCAAGGCGACGCTGCGCGTGCTGCCGACGCTCTTCAAGGGCTCGAAATACACGAAGGATGTCTACATGGAGCTGATGGCGCTTCTTTACGTGCTGCTCGCGAAGGCACGCAAGGAAGGCACGCTCACGCTCGAGGCCGACATCGACGATCCGGAAAAGAGCCCGATCTTCACGCAATACCCGAAGATCCTCGCCGATCACCACATCGTCGAATTCCTGACCGACTACCTGCGCCTGATGGTGGGCGGCAACATGAACGCGTTCGAGATCGAGAGCCTGATGGACGAGGAGATCGAGACGCACCACGCGGAAGGCGAAGGCCCCGCGCATGCGTTGATGCGCGTCGGCGACGCGATGCCGGCGTTCGGCATCGTCGCGGCCGTGATGGGCGTCGTGCACACGATGGCGTCCGCCGACAAGCCGCCCGCGGTGCTCGGCGCGATGATCGCGCAGGCGCTGGTCGGCACGTTCCTCGGGATCCTGCTGTCGTACGGGCTGATCGGGCCGCTCGCGAGCCTCGCGGAGCAGCGCGTCGCCGAGTCGACCAAGATGTTCCAGTGCATCAAGGTGACGATCCTCGCGACGCTGAACGGCTATGCGCCGGCGATCGCGGTCGAGTTCGGCCGCAAGGTGCTGTTCTCGACCGAGCGCCCGTCGTTTTCCGAGCTCGAAGAGCACGTGCGCCGCGTGAAGGCGAAGTGACGCGGAGCCGCCAATGAGCAAGAGCAAGGATCGCGCAATCGTCGTCAAGCGGGTGGCCCCGGCGAAGAAGGGCCACCACGGCGGCGCATGGAAGCTCGCGTACGCGGACTTCATGACCGCGATGATGGCGTTCTTCCTGCTGATGTGGCTGTTGAGCTCGGTCACGCCGGTGCAGCTGAAGGGGATCGCCGAATACTTCAACACGCCGCTGAAGGCCGCGCTGTTCGGCAGCGGCGACCGCAGCTCGCAGGATTCCAGCATCATCAACGGCGGCGGCCGCGACCTGTCGAGCGTCGACGCCGGCACGCTGCGCCGCACCGACGGCATGACGCAGCTCGCCGAGCGCCTCGCGAAAGCGGGCGACGAGAATTCCCGGTCGCAGGCGCAGGGTGCGCAGGACCGGCTCGAGCAGGCGCGCCTGCACGACCTGCAGATCAAGCTGATGGCCGCGATCGAGGCCAACCCGACGCTGCGCCAGTTCAAGCAGCAGATCCGCATCGATTCGACGCTGATGGGGCTGCGCATCGAGATCGTCGATTCGCAGAAGCGGCCGATGTTCGCGATGTCGAGCGACAACGTCGAGCCGTACATGCGCGACATCCTGCGCGAGATCGGCAAGACGCTGAACGACGTGCCGAACCGGATCATCGTCCAGGGCCATACCGACGCCGTGCCGTACGCGGGCGGCGAGGGCGGCTACAGCAACTGGGAACTGTCGGCCGATCGCGCGAACGCGTCGCGCCGCGAGCTGATCTCCGGCGGCATGGACGAGGCGAAGGTGCTGCGGGTGCTCGGCCTCGCGTCGACGCAGAACCTGAACAAGGCCGACCCGCTCGATCCGGAAAACCGCCGGATCAGCGTGATCGTGCTGAACCGCAAATCCGAAGAGGCGCTGATGCGCGACGATGCGACGACCACGACGCTGTCGGCCGATGCGGCCGGCTCGCAGCAGCTCGCGCAGCAGCTGGCCGGCCCGGCGCCGGCCGCGCGGCCGGCGCTCGCGGCGTCCGCCGTCGCCGTGCCGAAACCCTGACGCTTAAAAGATTCCGAGACAGACATGATCCGAACCATTCTCGCCATCGACGACTCCGCGACCATGCGTGCGCTGCTCCAGGCGACGCTGGCGCAGGCCGGCTACGACGTGACGGTGGCGCCGGACGGCGAGGCCGGCTTCGACCTGGCGGCCACCGTGCCGTACGACCTGGTGCTGACCGACCAGAACATGCCGCGCAAGAGCGGGCTCGAAGTGATCGCCGCGCTGCGCAAGCTGACCGCCTATACGGAAACGCCGATCCTCGTGCTGACGACCGAAGGCAGCGACGCATTCAAGGACGCCGCGCGCGACGCGGGCGCGACCGGCTGGATCGAGAAGCCGATCGACCCCGCCGTGCTGGTCGACCTGGTCGCGACGCTGTCCGAACCGGCCGCCTCCTGACATTCACGCGACGCATTCAACCCGGGACCGGGCATGACTCTCGACATCACTCAGTTCTACCAGACATTTTTCGACGAAGCGGACGAGCTGCTCGCGCAGATGGAGCAGTTGCTGCTGAACCTCGACGTCGGTTCGCCCGACCCCGAGGATCTGGCCGCGATCTTCCGTGCCGCGCATTCGATCAAGGGCGGCGCCGCGACGTTCGGCTTTTCCGCGCTGACCGATACGACGCACATCCTCGAATCGCTGCTCGACCGCGCACGCAACCATGAGCTGACGCTGACCAAGGAAATGGTCGACGCGTTCCTCGAGACCAAGGACGTGCTGTCCGACCAGCTCGTCGACTACCGCGCGAGCGCCGAACCGGACGCGGCCGCCGCCGCGACGATCTGCGCGAAGCTCGAGCGGCTGAAGGCCGAGAGCGGGGCGGATGCGCCGGCTGCCGCTGCCGCGCCGGTCGCCGCTGTCGCCGAACCTGTCGCGCCGGCCGCGCCGGCCGTGGAGACGGCCGCCGGCGACGCTCGTGCGCCCGATCACGTGGTCGAGCAGGCCGTCGCGGCTGCGCATCCGGCAGCCGATGCCGGCGCGGACGAAGGCGGCCCGCACCTGAAGATCACGCTCGTGGGCGTCGACGCGAAGGACCAGGAGCTGCTGACCGAGGAACTCGGCAACCTCGGCCGGATCGTGGGCCGCGAGCAAGCGGGCGCCGACCTGACGCTGTGGGTCGAATCGGACGTGCCGTCCGACGACATCGTCGCCGTGTGCTGCTTCGTGATCGACGAAAGCCAGATCCGCGTCGCGCACGGCACGGCGCCGGCCGCGCCGGCCGCCGCTCATGAAGCCGCGGCACCCGCTGCGGCACCCGCTCCCGCTGCAGAACCGGCCGCCGCCGCGCAACCGGTACGCGCCGAGGTCTTCGCGCCGCAGGCCGCCGCGCAACCGGCCGCACCGGCATCGGCGCCGCCGCCCGCGCCCGCCGCGCCGGCCGCCGCCGCGCCCGCGCCGCAGCCGGCCCAGCAAGCGCACGCCGACCACGCGCCGCAGGCCGCCGCGCATCACGACGACAAGCGCGCGCGCCCGGCCGCCGCGGCCGCATCGGGCGCCGAAGGCAGCTCGATCCGCGTCGGCGTCGAGAAGGTCGACCAGCTGATCAACCTCGTCGGCGAACTCGTGATCACGCAGGCGATGCTCGCGGAAACCGCGAGCGCGTTCGATCCGGCGCTGCACGACCGCCTGTTCAACGGGATGGCGCAGCTCGAGCGCAACGCGCGCGACCTGCAGGAAGCGGTGATGTCGATCCGGATGATGCCGATGGACTACGTGTTCAGCCGCTTCCCGCGGCTCGTGCGCGACCTCGCCGGCAAGCTCGGCAAGCAGGTCGAGCTCGTCACGTTCGGCCAGGCGACCGAGCTCGACAAGAGCCTGATCGAACGGATCATCGATCCGCTCACCCACCTCGTGCGCAACAGCCTCGACCACGGGATCGAGACGGTCGACAAGCGCGTCGCCGCCGGCAAGGACGCGGTCGGCCAGCTCGTGCTGTCGGCCGCGCATCACGGCGGCAACATCGTGATCGAGGTGAGCGACGACGGCGCGGGCCTGAACCGCGAACGCATTCTCGCGAAGGCCGCGAAGCAGGGCATGCAGGTGTCCGACAACATCAGCGACGACGAAGTCTGGCAACTGATCTTCGCGCCGGGCTTCTCGACCGCCGAGACGGTGACCGACGTGTCGGGCCGCGGCGTCGGGATGGACGTCGTGAAGCGCAACATCCAGTCGATGGGCGGCCACGTCGAGATCACGTCGCAGGCCGGCCGCGGCACGACCACGCGGATCGTGCTGCCGCTCACGCTCGCGATCCTCGACGGGATGTCGGTGAAGGTCGGCAACGAGATCTTCATCCTGCCGCTGAACTTCGTGATGGAGTCGCTGCAGCCGTCGAACGACGACATCTACACGGTCGGCAACGGCGAGCGCGTGGTGCGCGTGCGCGGCGAATACCTGCCGCTCGTCGCGCTGCACGAGGTGTTCTCGGTCGATGACGCGCGCACCGACCCGACGCAGGGGATCGTCACGATCATGGAAACCGAGGGGCGCCGCTTCGCGATGCTGATCGACGAACTGGTCGGCCAGCAGCAGGTGGTCGTGAAGAACCTCGAAACCAACTACCGCAAGGTGCACGGCATCTCGGCGGCGACCATCCTCGGCGACGGCAGCGTCGCGCTGATCGTCGACGTCGCGGCGCTGAACCGCGAAACCCGTGCGACGCACGGCGCCCGTGCCGGCGCCGAGCTCGCGATGTTCTGATGTCTCTCGCCATTCAACCGATTGGGGGCAAACGTGTCTGCTGAAGTCCAAATGATCAATCCGGCCGCGGCGAACGCGGCAACGAGCCGCCGCGACGCGGAACAAGGCGACGCGACGGGCCAGGAATTCCTGGTGTTCACGCTCGGCGACGAGGAATACGGGATCGACATCCTGAAGGTGCAGGAAATCCGCGGCTACGACAGCGTCACGCGCATCGCGAACGCGCCGGATTTCATCAAGGGCGTGATCAACCTGCGCGGGATCATCGTGCCGATCGTCGACATGCGGATCAAGTTCCATCTCGGCCGCGTCGAGTACGACCACCAGACGGTCGTGATCATCCTGAACGTCGCGCATCGCGTGGTCGGGATGGTGGTCGACGGCGTGTCGGACGTGCTGACGCTGCAGACCGACCAGATCATGCCGGCGCCGGAATTCGGCGCGACGCTGACGACCGAGTACCTGACGGGCCTCGGCACGGTCGACGGCCGGATGCTGATCCTGATGGACATCGAGAAGCTGATGTCGAGCCGTGAAATGGCGCTGATCGAGACGCTCGGCGGGTAAGCGCGCCGCGCGCGCAGGAATTTCGGGAGAATCTGCAATGTTGCATAACTGGTCGATCCGCACGACGCTCACGGCGGTCGGACTCATCCTCGTGGCGCTGGCCGCAGCCGTCGGCGGGCTCGGCCTGTACGCGCTGAATCAAGCGAGCCGCTCGCTCGACGAGATCGCGCACGTCGACCTGCCGGCGATCCATGCGCTCGACGACACGTCGGCGCAGTTGCTGCGCGCGCGCGTGGCGCTCGACCGCTTCCGCACCCTGACCGAAACCGGCAACACGGCCGACGCGGCCAAGGTGCTCGACCGCGCGCAGGAGCTGTACGCGAAGTCGAACCAGAACTGGCAGGCGTTCCAGGCCACGCCGAAGCTCGGCGTCGAGCAGGCGCTCGTCGACGAACTCGCCGCACGCTATGCGACGATCGTGAAGGAAGGCGTCGAGCCCGAATTCGCGGCCGCGCGCGCGGGCGACATGGCCGCGTACCACGCGGTCGCCGATACCAAGATCAGCCCGATGTTCGTCGCGTACGACCA
This sequence comes from Burkholderia cepacia ATCC 25416, assembly GCF_001411495.1. Taxonomy (NCBI): domain Bacteria; kingdom Pseudomonadati; phylum Pseudomonadota; class Betaproteobacteria; order Burkholderiales; family Burkholderiaceae; genus Burkholderia; species Burkholderia cepacia. The sequence continues at coordinate 1,079,985 of NZ_CP012981.1, forward strand.
GGCGGCAGCGGCCGTGGTCGCGTCGCTGCAGAAGCGCGCGGAAGATCGCCAGGCCGCGACGCAATCGCAGATCTCGCTGATGATCGGGCTGATCGCGGCGGGCATCGCGATCGCGTTCGTCGTCGTGATCGCGATCCGCTTCGCGCTGCGCGGGCTGATCGTGCAGCCGCTCGAGGACGCGATCGCGCACTTCGAGCGCATCGCCGGCGGCGACCTCACCGAGCCGGTGAACGTGTTCAGCACCAACGAGATCGGCCGCCTGTTCGGCGGCATCAAGCGGATGCAGGACGCCGTCACGACGATGGTGCAGGCCGTGCATCGCGGCACCGAGTCGATCGACGTCGGCGCGCGCGAGATCTCGACCGGCAACACCGACCTGTCGCAGCGTACCGAGGAGCAGGCCGCGTCGCTGCAGGAAACCGCGTCGAGCATGGAGCAGCTGACGGGCACCGTGCGCCAGAACGCGGAGAACGCGCGGCAGGCCAGCCAGCTCGCGGTGAACGCGTCCGACATCGCGACGCAGGGCGGCGACGTGGTCGGCCAGGTCGTGTCGACGATGCAGGACATCGCGGCGAGCTCGGGCAAGGTCGTCGACATCATCGGCACGATCGAAGGCATCGCGTTCCAGACCAACATCCTCGCGCTGAACGCGGCGGTCGAAGCCGCGCGCGCGGGCGAACAGGGCCGCGGCTTCGCGGTGGTCGCGGGCGAGGTGCGCTCGCTCGCGCAGCGCAGCGCGAGCGCCGCGAAGGAAATCAAGCAGCTGATCGGCGATTCGGCCGAGAAGGTCGAAAGCGGGTCGGCGCTCGTGTCGCGCGCCGGTTCGACGATGGACGAGATCGTGCAGGCCGTGCGCCGCGTGACCGACATCATGGGCGAGATCAGCGCCGCGTCGGACGAGCAGTCGACCGGCATCGAGCAGGTCAACCGCGCGGTCGGCCAGATGGATTCGGTCACGCAGCAGAACGCGGCGCTCGTCGAGCAGGCGGCCGCCGCGGCCGCGTCGCTCGAGGAGCAGACGCGCCAGATGAAGACGGTTGTGGCCGGCTGGCGCGTCGCGGGCGGCATCGTGCTCGCGCCGTCGCGCGGTGTCGCGCGGCCGGTCGCGCATGAACCGGCGCATACGCCGGCGCTGACGTCGGAGCCGCGTTTCGACGCGGCGCCGGTCGCCGCGCTGCCGGCCCCGCAGGCCGCCGCCCAACCGGCACGGCGTGCCGCGCCGGCGCCGCGTGCCGCGGCCGCGTCGGGCGCCGGTCACGAACCGAAGCGCGCGGCCGATGCCGGTGCGCATGCGCGGAAGGACGCGCCGGCTTCCCGCGGCGCCGCCGCGGGCGGCTACGGGCCGCGTCTCGCGAAAACCGCCGCGCCGGCCGACAAGCCGGCCGCGAAGCCCGCGCTCGTGCGCCCGGCGCTGAACGGCGAGAAGCCGGCGCCGGCCACGTCCGGCACGTCCGATGACGATTGGGAGACCTTCTAAATCATGTCGCACGCGCGCGCGCCGTTTCGACCCGATGCACCGGATGCCTCGCCTCGCGCGGGCGAGCCGGGGCGCGACTTCGCGTTCACGGGCGCGGATTTCGCACGCATCCGCGCGCTGATCCATCAACGCGCGGGGATCTCGCTGTCCGAGCACAAGCGAGACATGGCGTACAGCCGTCTCGCGCGCCGCTTGCGGGCACGCGGCCTCGACACGTTCCGCGACTACCTCGACCTGCTCGAGCAGGAAGACGATCCGCTCGAGTGGGAAGCGTTCACCAATGCGCTGACGACGAACCTGACCGCGTTCTTCCGCGAGTCGCACCATTTCCCGATCCTGTCGGATTTCGTGAAGGGGCGGCCGGCGCCCGTATCGGTCTGGTGTTCGGCGGCGTCGACCGGCGAGGAGCCTTACTCGATCGCGATCACGCTGATCGAGGCGCTCGGCGAATCGGCCGCGCGCGGCGCGTCGATCCTCGCGACCGACCTCGACACGCAGGTGCTCGCGAAGGCGGAGGCCGGCATCTACACGTATGACCAGGTCAAGCACCTGGCGCCGGAGCGGCTGAAGCGCTTCTTCCTGAAGGGCACGGGCGCGCAGGCCGGCCGCGTGAAGGTGCGCCCCGAGCTGCGCGCGATGATCCGCTTCGAGCAGCTGAACCTGACCGATGCGGACTACGGGATCGCGAAGCCGTTCGACGCGATCTTCTGCCGCAACGTGATGATCTATTTCGACAAGCCGACGCAGGGGCAGGTGCTGTCGCGCTTCGAGCCGCTCGTGAAGCCGGGCGGGCTGCTGTTCGCCGGCCATTCGGAAAACTTCACGTACGTCACGCAGGCGTTCCGGCTGCGCGGGCAGACGGTGTACGAACTGACTCGCGACGCCGCACAGGGCGCGCGGCCGCGTGGCGCGCAGGCGCCCGCGGCAGCCGCGACGGCGTCGCAGGTGCGTGCGCGGGCCGCGGGCGCCGCGCCCGCCTTTGGAGAACGCGGATGAGCGCACTGCCGATCGCGACCAATCGCTACTTCGACAGCCACTTCGGCCTGCCCGGCGTGAAGCTGCTGCCGAACGAGTTCTACACGACGTCCGAGGACATGGTGCTGATGACCGTGCTCGGCTCGTGCGTCGCCGCGTGCATTCACGATCCGTACGCGGGCATCGGCGGGATGAACCACTTCATGCTGCCCGACGACGGCGCCGATGCGGGCGCGGCCGCGTCCGACTCGATGCGCTACGGCGCGTACGCGATGGAAGTGCTGATCAACGAGCTGATCAAGGCCGGCGGGCGCCGCGAGCGCTTCGAGGCGAAGGTGTTCGGCGGCGCGGCCGTGCTGGCCGGCATGACGACGATCAACATCGGCGATCGCAACGCCGATTTCGTGCGCCGCTACCTGGCGCTCGAACGCATCCGCATCACCGCGGAGGACTTGCAGGACGTCCATCCGCGCAAGGTCGCATTCATGCCGCGCACGGGCCGCGCGATGGTGAAGAAGCTGCGGCTGCAGGTGCCGGGCGTGACCGAGCGCGAAGCCGCGCTCGCGCGCGAGGCCGACCGCCTGCGCGCCGCGCGGCCGCGTCCCCACGTCGAGCTGTTTGCGGCGAAACGGCCGGCCGCGCCGCAGCCGGCGCGCCCGCGTATCGAGCTGTTCGGCGCGCGCGGCGCAGCGCCGGGCGGTGCCGGCGGCTCCAGCGGCTCCAGCGGCTCACGGGCAGCGAACCCGCAAGCCGGCAGCCCGTATGCGGCGAACCTATCAAGAAAGCAGGAGGCATGACCGCAGTGCAGAAGATCAAAGTATTGTGCGTCGACGATTCGGCGCTGATCCGCAGCCTGATGACCGAGATCATCAACAGCCAGCCCGACATGACGGTGGTCGCGACCGCGCCCGATCCGCTCGTCGCGCGCGAGCTCATCAAGCAGCACAACCCCGACGTGCTCACGCTCGACGTCGAAATGCCGCGCATGGACGGGCTCGACTTCCTCGAGAAGCTGATGCGCCTGCGGCCGATGCCGGTCGTGATGGTGTCGTCGCTGACCGAGCGCGGCTCGGAAATCACGCTGCGCGCGCTCGAGCTCGGTGCGGTGGATTTCGTCACGAAGCCGCGCGTCGGGATTCGCGACGGGATGCTCGACTACGCGGAAAAGCTCGCCGACAAGATCCGCGCGGCGTCGCGTGCGCGCGTGCGCCAGGCGCCGCAGCCGCAGGCCGTCGCGCGCGCGGCGGACAGCCACGCGGCCGCGCCGATGATCAACAACCCGCTCGTCAGTACCGAGAAGCTGATCATCATCGGCGCATCGACGGGCGGCACCGAGGCGATCCGCGAAGTGCTGACGCCGCTGCCGCCGGACGCGCCGGCCGTGCTGATCGCGCAGCACATGCCGCCGGGCTTCACGAAATCGTTCGCACAGCGGCTGAACGGCCTGTGCCGGATCGCGGTGAAGGAAGCCGAGCACGGCGAGCGCGTGCTGCCGGGCCACGCGTATATCGCGCCGGGCCACGCGCACCTGTTGCTTGCGAGGAGCGGGGCGAACTATATTGCGCAACTGTCGGACGAGCCGCCGGTCAACCGGCACCGCCCGTCGGTCGACGTGCTGTTCCGCTCGGCGGCGACGCACGCGGGCAAGAACGCGATCGGGGTGATCCTGACCGGGATGGGCCGCGACGGCGCGGCCGGCCTGCTGGAAATGAAACGCGCGGGCGCCCACACGTTCGCGCAGGACGAAGCAAGCTGCATCGTGTTCGGGATGCCGCGCGAGGCGATCGCGCTCGGCGGCGCGGACGAGATCGCGCCGCTCGCCGACATGAGCCGCCGCGTGATGGCGCGCCTGGCGACGATGGGCGATCGCGTGCAGCGCGTTTGAATGGAATGTCACGGGGCGCGTGCCACGATACGCGTCCCGACGGAAACGAATCTGGAAAGGAACGACGATGGACAAGAGCATGAAAATCCTGGTGGTGGACGATTTCCCGACGATGCGCCGGATCGTCCGCAACCTGCTCAAGGAGCTGGGCTACTCGAACGTCGACGAGGCCGAGGACGGCCTCGCCGGCCTCGCGCGGCTGCGCGGCGGCGGCTACGACTTCGTGATCTCGGACTGGAACATGCCGAACCTCGACGGCCTCGCGATGCTGAAGGAAATCCGCGCGGACGCGACGCTCACGCACCTGCCGGTGCTGATGGTCACGGCCGAGTCGAAGAAGGAGAACATCATCGCGGCGGCGCAGGCCGGCGCGAGCGGCTACGTCGTGAAACCGTTTACGGCCGCGACGCTCGACGAGAAGCTGAACAAGATCATCGACAAGATGGCGAAGGCCGGGAGCTGACGTGAACGAGCCGATCCATGCCGCGCTGACGGGCGCCGGGTTCAGCGCCGACGGCCAGGCCGAAGGTGCCGATTACGCGAGCGACCGCATCCTCGCGCGCATCGGCCATGTCACGCGCACGCTGCGCGATTCGATGCGCGAGCTCGGGCTCGACAAGCATGTCGAGCGGGCGGCCGAAGCCGTGCCCGATGCGCGCGACCGGCTGCGCTACGTCGCGACGATGACCGAGCAGGCCGCCGAGCGCGTGCTGAATGCGATCGAGGTGGCCAAGCCGATGCAGGCGCGCCTCCAGAACGAAGCCGAAGCGCTCGACGCGCGCTGGGCGCAGTGGTATGCGGCGCCGATCGAGCACGCGGAAGTGCGCGAGCTGATGGACGATACGCGCACGTTCCTGCGCACGCTGCCCGAATCGACGTCGGCGACCAGCGCGCAACTGCTCGAGATCATGCTCGCGCAGGATTTCCAGGACCTGACCGGCCAGGTGATCAAGAAGATCATGGACATGGTCTACCTGATCGAGCAGCAGCTCCTCACGGTGCTCGTCGAGAACATCGCGCCGGAGCGGCGCGAGCAGTTCGCGGCTACCGCGGCCGCGCTCGCCGCCGAGCAGATGAGCTCGACCGGCAGCCCCGAGTCGCTGCTGAACGGCCCGCAGATCGCGCCGGAAGGCAAATCCGACGTGGTCCAGGACCAGGGGCAGGTCGACGACCTGCTTGCCAGCCTGGGCTTCTGACCCTGCCGCGTGCATCGGCGCGCCTCCGTTTCGCGGGGCCGCGCGATGCATGCGTCGCGCCGTTTCCACAACGTCCACCACGTTTACCCGGGCTAGCCGCCTGCGCACGCGCCGGTCGGCCTGCGTCGAATTGACACTTCGACACACTCAGCAGGCATACTACGCGTCAGCAGCAACGAAGCGTCATTCATACGACTCATACGTCGGCAGGCGGCGCGGGTATGATCGCCGCGCACGCCGCCACGAAGCCAGTCCCGTGGGAGGGAATGTGAAGCTGAAACGCTTGGGCCGCGCCGTCGCGCACGCGACGGCTGCAACGGGTGTGCTGTGGGCCGTCCACGCGCACGCCGAACTGGGCGGCGCACCGATGTCGCCGCCGGCGGACGATCAGGCCGCAAGCGTGCGCGCGCTGCAGCGCGCGATGCGTTCGGCGGACGGCGTGCAGGCGAGTACCGCCGCCTATACCGTCCGCGAAATCACGCTCGGGTCGGGCACCGTCATTCACGAGTACACGTCGGCCGCCGGCAGCGTGTTCGGCCTCGCATGGCAAGGGCCGACGATGCCGGATCTCGCGTCGCTGCTCGGCAGCTATTTCCCGCAGTACACCGCCGGCGTCCAAGCGGCGCACAAGGCGCGCGGCTGGCGCGCACCTGTGTCTGTCGACACGAGCGGCCTCGTGATCCGGACGGGCGGCCACATGGGCGCCTTCTCGGGCCAGGCCTGGCTGCCGGCGGCGCTGCCTGCCGGCCTGGCCGGCACCGACATCCAGTGACAGCGGGAGAGCGATCTTGAGCATTCCTCGTACATTCAAGCGCTGGCTCGGCGTGCTGGGCCTCGCGGCGGCAACGGCCGTTCTCGTGACCGCATGCGGCGGCGGCGGCGACGGCGGCGGCAGCAGCAACTCGGGCAACAACGGCAACAACGGTTCGGGCGGCTCGGACGGCAACTCCGGGAACACGGCCGTCATCAACGTCAACGCCGGCGTGGCGAACGTGATCAACATCCCGACCATCAGCGTGAAGGTCTGCGCGCCGGGCACGTCGAACTGCCAGGTGGTCAGCAACGTGCTCGTCGATACCGCGTCCTACGGGCTGCGGCTCGTCGGCAGTGCGGTGTCGGGCGTGCTCGGCAGCCTCCCGCAGGTGACGAGCGGCGGCGCGCCGGTCGCCGAGTGCGGCAAGTTCGTGTCGAGCTATACGTGGGGTTCGGTGCGCACGGTCGACCTGTCGATCGGCGCCGAGCAGGCGCGCTCGCTGCCCGTGCAGATCATCGGCGACCTCGGCACGACGAACGTGCCGGCCTCGTGCACGAACGGCGGTGCGTCGGCCAACTCGGCGAGCGCGCTCGGCGCGAACGGGATTCTCGGCATCGGGCCGGCGCCGGTCGACTGCGGCACGACCTGCGCGACGTCGACGTCGTCGAGCAACAACTACTACGCGTGCCCGAACGGCGACAACGCGAACTGCGCGGTCGCGCTCGTGCCGGTGGCGCAGCAGGTGGCCAACCCGGTTCATCATTTCGCCGACAGCAGCGGGGTGAGCGTGACGATGCCGGGCATCTCGAACAGCGGGCAGGCCAGCTCCACCGGGACGCTGACGTTCGGCCTGCCCGACCTGACCGGGAAGACCGTGATGACGTCGACCACGACGGGCGACGTCAGCGCGACGTTCCTCGGGCGCAACGTGACCGCGTTCTTCGATACGGGCTCGAACGCGTATTTCTTCAACGATTCGGGGCAGACGGTTTGCTCGAAGAACACGCAGTTCTACTGCCCGTCATCGCCGCCGGCCAGCTACTCGGCGACGCTGAGCGGCCAGAACGGCGTGGCCGCGACCGTGTCGATGTCCATCGCGAACGCGGATTCGCTGTTCTCGAACCCGTCGACGTACGCGTTCAACGACATCGCGGGCCCGTTCGGTTCGTCCAGCTGGCTCGACATCGGCATGCCGCACTTCTACGGCAGGACGATCTACTTCGGGATGGACAAGACCTCGACCGGCGGCGCGGCGCCTTTCGTCGCGTTCTGACGCGGCAGGGCCGCACGCTGAAGGGAACGGGGGGGCGAGAGATCGCCCCCTTTTTTATCCGGCGGCCGCGCACGGCACGGCCGGCCGGGCCGGAGCGCCGCCGCGTGCGGGCACAGCGCCTACGATGTAATACCGGCGGCCGTGCCGGCACGACATCGAGGAGGCAGCGTCATGAGCTCGCGCATACAACGCATCACCCCGTTCCTTTGGTTCGACCGCGACGCCGAGGCGGCCGCCGGTTTCTACGTGTCGGTGTTCGACAACGCGCGCATCGTGCACGTCGCGCGCTACGGCAAGGCCGGCGCGCACGCATCCGGCAGCGCGGAGGGCGCGGTGATGACCGTCGCGTTCGAGCTCGACGGGCAGGCGTTCATCGCGCTGAACGGCGGCCCCGTGTTCCAGATCACGCCGGCCGTGTCGTTCGTCGTCAACTGCCGGGACCAGGACGAAATCGACCGCTATTGGGCGCGCCTGTCCGAAGGCGGCGACGAGCGCGCGCAACAGTGCGGCTGGCTGCGCGACCGGTTCGGCGTGTCGTGGCAGGTCGTGCCGGTGCAGCTGCCGGAATTGATGGCGGGCGATCCCGCGCGCGCCGAGCGCGTGATGGCGCAGGTGATGACGATGAAGAAGCTCGATCTCGCCGCGCTGCAGCGGGCGGCGGCGGGCTAGGCGCGTGCGCCGGCCCGTTATCGGCGTGAACAGGATCTCGCCGGCGCCCCGTGGCCGGCACGGGCCGGGAAGCCCGTGATCGCCGCATACGGGCGCTAGACCGGCCGCCGGCCGGTACGCATCAGCTGCGTATGGTCGAGGAAGCGGTGGCCGGGCCCGTACGCGGTGCTTTCGATCCGGACGGCATCGGCCGGCGCGACCGGGCGCCCGGCGGCATCGACCGACACCGATTCGATCTCGACGACCGGCACGCACCAGGCCGCGCGGGCGCGTTCCGACGGTTCGCCGCGCGCGTCGGCGCAGCGGAAAGCGACGCTCGCGGGGACATCCTGCGCGCGCAGGGTTTGCGTCGACCCGTTCCACGCATGGTGCAGGGCGATCGTGCCGGGGTGCGGTGCGTCAGGCGCCTGCGCGCCGGGCGGCAGGGCCGGCGTGCCCGCGCAGCCGGCTGCCAGCGCGCAGGCGAGCGACAGCGACGGAACGAACGGATGACGGAGCATGGTGAGGTTCGACCGGAATCGGAAATGACGAAGCGTAGCGCGCTTTGCGCGCCGGCGTAATACCGGCGGTTAATCGAATGCGGTACTCGCGGCGATTATCGATCGCCCCCGGTTTCATTTTGCTGTAGTCAGGTACTGGATTATCCGGGGCTGTCGTTTATGTCAGGTGTTCAAGATTATTAAAATGACGCGGCATGCAAGCCTGCGGCGCCGTATTCCGCTGCGGCAGCCGTTCCCGCGCCGTGCCGGCGGGCGCTGCAGCCGGGCGTGCGCATTACCCGTCATGTGAAAATAGATTGGAGTCCGCCGAAATTCAAACATATAATGCCGGCGTTGTTTCCGGGGTCGTCAATATAAAACAGGAGGGTAATAAGATGAATTTTTCAGAAGCCGTTCGTTCCGTACTCAATAAATACGCGACATTCGAAGGCCGCGCGCGCCGTGCCGAATACTGGTATTTCGCGCTGCTCACCTGCGTGCTGTCGATCGTCGCGCAGGTCGTCGGCGCGGGGAGCCACGACGCGGGCCTGATCACGCTGCTGCTGCTCGTCGTGCTCGGCCTGATTTCGCTCGCGCTGATCATTCCGAGCATCGCGGTCAGCGTGCGCCGGCTGCACGATACGGGCCGCTCGGGCTGGTTCCTGCTGCTGGTGCTGATCCCGATCGTCGGCGGGATCCTGCTGCTCGTGTGGATGTGCTCGCGCGGCACCGAAGGCCCGAACCGCTTCGGCGCGGACCCGATCGCGGCGGCCTGACCGACGCCTGCCCCGGCGCGCGACGCCGTCGCGTCGGGGCCTGGTTTCGCGCCGGTCCCGCTTCACCGTTTCACCAACCGCTTCACCATTTCCCAGCTTCGCGCCGTCGTCGCTCGGCCCGAAGCCCCAAGCCCCGCGCCCACCCCCGCCATCGCACCGGCCGCCCCGTTTCGCCGCCTCGCCGCACCCCGTTCCGTCCCCCTTCCGGCCCCCTTCCGGCCCCGTCCGGCCGCGTTTGCGCCGGCTCGCCCGATTCCCCGAAATACCCCCCTTTCCCGGCTTTGCTCGACCGATCGGTGTTTGACGCCTCCATGAATAATCGGTGTCACTGGAAAGCGGCATTCCGCCGTACCCGACTGGAGGCCCCGTGGCAGACGAGAGCGATCTCGACAAGACCGAAGCCGCCACTCCCAGGCGCCGCGAGAAGGCGCGCGAGGAGGGGCAGGTCGCGCGTTCGCGCGAACTGGCTTCGTTCGCGCTGCTCGCGGCCGGGTTCTACGGTGCCTGGCTGCTCGCGGGCCCGTCGGGCGGGCATCTGCAGGCGATGCTGCGCGGCGCGTTCATGTTCGATCGCGCGACCGCGTTCGACACGAACCGGATGCTGTCGGCGGCCGGCAGCGCGAGCCTCGAAGGCTTCGCCGCGCTGCTGCCGCTGCTCGCGCTCACCGGTGTCGCCGCGCTGCTCGCGCCGATGGCGCTCGGCGGCTGGCTGATCTCGCAGAAGACGTTCGAACTGAAGTTCGACCGCCTAAACCCGATCTCGGGCCTCGGCCGGATCTTCTCGATCCAGGGGCCGATCCAGCTCGGGATGTCGATCGCGAAGACGCTGGTCGTCGGCGGGATCGGCGGCATCGCGATCTGGCGCAGCAAGGACGAGCTGCTCGGTCTCGCGACGCAGCCGCTCGGCGTGGCGCTGCCCGATGCGCTGCACCTGGTCGCCGTGTGCTGCGGCACGACGGTCGCCGGGATGCTGGTGGTCGCCGCGCTCGACGTGCCTTACCAAATCTGGCAGTACAACAAGAAGTTGCGCATGACGAAGGAAGAAGTGAAGCGCGAGCATCGCGAGAACGAAGGCGATCCGCACGTGAAGGGGCGGATCCGCCAGCAGCAGCGCGCGATCGCGCGGCGCCGGATGATGGCGGCCGTGCCGAAGGCCGACGTGGTCGTGACGAACCCGACGCACTTCGCCGTCGCGCTGCAATACACGGACGGCGAGATGCGCGCGCCGAAGGTCGTCGCGAAGGGCGTGAACCTCGTCGCCGCGCGCATCCGCGAACTCGCGGCCGAACACAACGTGCCGCTGCTCGAAGCGCCGCCGCTCGCGCGTGCGCTGTATCACAACGTCGAACTCGAACGCGAGATTCCCGGCTCGCTGTACTCGGCCGTCGCCGAAGTGCTCGCGTGGGTCTACCAGCTCAAGCGCTTCCGTTCGGAAGGCGGCGCGTTCCCGGCGGTGCCGGTCGACCTGGACGTGCCGGCCGACCTCGACAAGGGCGCGTCGGTCTCCGCCGACGACGAACGCGAGGAAGCCGAAGACACGCTCGGTAACGGAGGCGCGGCATGAGCACCCCGACCGGCCTGTTCGCGAAGCGCCAGAATCCGTTCGCGGGCACCAACCTGCGCGCGCTCGCGGGCCCGATCCTCATCTGCATGATTTTGGGGATGATGATCCTGCCGCTGCCGCCGATGCTGCTGGATCTGCTGTTCACGTTCAACATCGCGCTGTCCGTGATGGTGCTGCTCGTCAGCATGTACACGATGAAGCCGCTCGATTTCGCGGCGTTCCCGAGCGTGCTGCTGTTCTCGACGCTCCTGCGCCTGTCGCTGAACGTCGCGTCGACGCGCGTCGTGCTGCTCGAGGGCCACACCGGGCCGGACGCGGCCGGCCAGGTGATCGAGGCGTTCGGCCACTTCCTCGTCGGCGGCAACTTCGCGGTCGGCATCGTCGTGTTCGTGATCCTGATGATCATCAACTTCATGGTGATCACGAAGGGCGCGGGGCGGATCGCCGAAGTGTCCGCGCGCTTCACGCTCGACGCGATGCCCGGCAAGCAGATGGCGATCGACGCCGACCTGAACGCGGGCCTCATCAACGAAGAGCAGGCGCGCAAGCGCCGCCTGGCGGTCTCGCAGGAAGCCGAGTTCTACGGGTCGATGGACGGCGCGTCGAAGTTCGTGCGCGGCGACGCGATCGCCGGCCTGATCATCATGGCGATCAACGTGATCGGCGGGCTGATCGTCGGGATGGTCCAGCACGACATGACGTTCGCCGCGGCCGGCACGAACTACACGCTGCTGACGATCGGCGACGGCCTCGTCGCGCAGATCCCGTCGCTCGTGATCTCGACGGCGGCCGGCGTGATCGTGTCGCGCGTCGCGACCGACGAGGACATCGGCACGCAGATCACCGGCCAGCTGTTCACGAACCCGCGCGTGCTGAACATCACCGGCGCGATCATCGTGCTGATGGGGCTGATCCCGGGCATGCCGCACTTCGCGTTCCTCGCGCTCGGCGGCGGCGCGATCTGGCTGGCCCGCACGCAGACGAAGCGCGCGGCGGCCCGCAAGGCGGCCGGCGACCTGACCGACATCGCGCCGCCCGCCGTGCTGCCGTCCGACAGCCACGAGGCGACCTGGGACGACGTGCAGCTGATCGACCCGCTCGGCCTCGAAGTCGGCTACCGGCTGATCCCGCTCGTCGACAAGAACAGCGACGGCGAACTGCTCAAGCGCATCAAGAGCATCCGCAAGAAATTCGCGCAGGAAATCGGCTTCCTGCCGCCCGTGATCCATATCCGCGACAACCTCGAGCTGCGGCCGAACGCGTACCGGATCGCGCTGAAGGGCGTCGAGATCGGCGTCGGCGAAGTGTTCCCGGGCCAGTGGCTCGCGATCAACCCCGGCCAGGTGACGGCCGCGCTGCCGGGCGCCGTCACGCAGGATCCCGCGTTCGGGCTGCCGCCCGTGTGGATCGACGTCGCGATGCGCGAACAGGCGCAGGTGTACGGCTACACGGTGGTCGACGCGAGCACGGTCGTCGCGACGCACCTGAACCATCTGGTCGTCCAGCACGCGGCCGAGCTGCTCGGCCGCCAGGAAGTGCAGGCGCTCGTCGAGCGCACCGGCAAGGACGCGCCGTCGCTCGTCGAGGACCTCGTGCCGAAGACGATCTCGCTGACGACGCTGCAGAAGGTGCTGCAGAACCTGCTCGAGGAAGGCGTGCCGATCCGCGACATGCGCACGATCCTCGAGGCCGTGTCCGAACACGCGGGCCGCGGCGACGCGTTCGAGATCACGGCCGCGGTGCGGCTCGCGCTCGGCCGCGCGATCACGCAGCAGTGGTATCCGGGCGCGGGCGAGATGCAGGTGATGGGCCTCGACGCAAATCTCGAACGCGTGCTGTCGCAGGCGCTCGCCACCGGCGCGAACCCGGGCCTCGAACCCGGCCTCGCGCACAACCTTCTGACCGGCACGCAGCAGGCGATGCTGCGTCAACAGAATCTCGGGCTGCCGCCCGTGCTGCTCGTGCAGCACGCGCTGCGCGCGATGCTCGCGCGTTTCCTGCGCCGCAGCCTGCCGCAATTGAAAGTGCTGTCGTACGCCGAAGTGCCGGACACACGCACGATCAAAGTCGTTAACGTCATCGGGGGTTCCGCTTGAACATTCGCAAATTCACCGGCGCAACGAGCCGCGACGCACTTCGTCTCGTGCGCGAGGCGCTCGGCGCCGACGCGGTCGTGCTGTCGAACCGCACGCTCGATGACGGCAGCGTGGAAATCGTCGCCCTCGCCGATTCGGACCTGGCCGCCGTGGCGCCGCCGGCCGCGGCGCGCGCACGCATGGCCGCGCCGCGCGTGCCGGAATCGGTGCCCGCCGCCGCGGTGCCGGGCATCGTGTCGCGCCCGGGCGCGGCGCTCGCCCGCCCGGCCGTCAATCCGTATGCGGCAGGCGAAGGCGGGTTGCCGGACGTGTTCTCGTCGGTGTTCGGCGCAAGCGCCGAGGCGGACGCGGACTCGGGCTCGGATGACGCGGCCGCGCAAGCCTCGACGCTCGACGCGGACCCGCTGGCCGGCGCCACCGCCGCCGGTGCGTCGGTCACCGGTGCGCCGGCCGCGACTTCCGAACCCGCACCGTGGCTGGTCGAGCACGCGAAGCGCCTGACCCAGCAGCGCGATGCGCTGATGGCGCGCACGCAGGCGGCGCCCGCCGCGCCGCAGCCGAGCCCGCCGGCCCCGCAGGCCGCCGCGAGCGCGACGCCGCCCGGCTGGGCGCGCGACATCGTGCGCGACGCCGAACGCCGGATGCCGGCAGCCGCGACCCGCGCGCCGGACCCGGGCGCTGCGCAGGCCGCGAAGGCGGCCGAGCGCACGCGCCTGTCCGCCGACGCCGCCGCCGCGGTGGCCGATGCGGTGAAGTCGCGCATCGAGCGCATCGTCAACGACACGGTGATGCAGGAGCTCGGCGAGCTGCGCGGGATGATGGAAGAGCAGTTCGACAGCCTGATGTGGCACGACCGCCAGCGTCGCAGCGCCGTGCATGGCGCGCTGACGAAGCACCTGTTCTCGGCCGGTTTCTCCGCGCAGCTCGTGCGGATGCTGGTCGACAACATGCCGTCCGGCGACGGCGCGCAGAGCTTCGAGCAGGCGGCCGAATGGGCGCAGTCGGTGCTCGCGGCGAACCTGCCGGTGCTCGACAGCGAGGACGCGCTGATGGAGCGCGGCGGCGTGTTCGCGCTGATGGGGCCGACGGGCGTCGGCAAGACCACCACCACCGCGAAGCTGGCCGCGCGCTGCGTGATGCGCTTCGGCGCGAGCAAGGTCGCGCTGCTGACCACCGACAGCTACCGGATCGGCGGCCACGAACAGCTGCGCATCTTCGGCAAGATCCTCGGCGTGCCCGTGCACGCGGTGAAGGATGCGGGCGATCTCGCGCTCGCGCTGTCCGAGCTGCGCAACAAGCACATCGTGCTGATCGACACGATCGGCATGAGCCAGCGCGACCGCGCGGTATCCGACCAGATCGCGATGCTGCACGGCGCGAACGCGCCGGTGCAGCGCCTGCTGCTGCTCAACGCGACGAGCCATGGCGACACGCTCAACGAAGTCGTGCAGGCGTACCGCAGCGCGGGCGAGCATCCCGACCTGGCCGGCTGCATCCTCACGAAGCTCGACGAGGCGACCCACCTCGGCGGCGTGCTCGACACGGTGATCCGCTACAAGCTGCCGATCCACTACGTGTCGACCGGCCAGAAGGTGCCGGAGAACCTGTACGTCGCATCGACCCGATTCCTGCTGAAGAGCGCGTTCTGTGTGCCGCGCGACGGCTCGCCCTTCGTGCCGCAAGACGAGGACATGCCGACGCTGCTTTCCGCACTGACCGCACGTTCCACCGCCGAGCTGCACGAGGTGCGATTTGGATAAACAAATCATCGACCAGGCCGAAGGGCTGCGGCGCCTGCTGGCCGGGCGCGCGTCGCGCATCGTCGCGGTGACGGGCGGGCCGGCGGGTGTCGGCTGCACGTCCACCGTCGTGAATCTCGCGGCGGCGCTCGCGTCGCTCGGCAAGGACGTGCTCGTCGTCGACGAGCGCGCCGACGTGCATTCGGCCAGCGCGACGCTCGCGGGCGCGTGGCTGCGTGACGGCGAACGCACGCGGGTCGCGGCCGGCTTCGGCCTGTGCGCCGCCGCGCGGCTCGCGCGCGCCGGCTACACCGACGCGCAGCTCAGCGATTTCATCGACGGGCCGGCCGACATCGTCCTCGTCGACGCGCAGCTCGGCGCCGACGGTTCGTTCTCGGCGCTCGCCCGCGAAGCGCACGACGTGCTGGTCGTGACGCGGGTCGCGGCGCAGGCGATCACCGAGGCATACGCGTGCATGAAGCGGCTGCATTTCGCGCATGCGTTCGCGCAGTTCCGCGTGCTGACCAATCACGTCGGCAGCCACGCGGATGCGAAGGTCGCGTTCGACAACCTCGCGGGCGTCGCGAGCCGCTACCTGACGGTGTCGATCGCCGACGCGGGCTGCGTGAGCGCCGATCCGCTCGTCGAGCATGCGCGGGAGCTGACGCGCGCCGCGGTCGACGCGTTCCCGTCGTCGGCCGCCGCGCGCGACTACCGGCAGATTGCCGCCGACCTGCTGTACTGGCCGATGCGCCCGCGTTCGGGTGCGGGCCGCGCCGTGCACGCGGGCGGCAAGCCGTCGTATGAGGCGGGCGCGGCACACGCCGCGTGAGTGCCACCGGAAGGAGAGAGCCATGATGTACAACGCTCAAGGAAAGATGTCCCAGGCCGACGTGCTCGCGCAATATGCGCCGCTCGTGCGCCGCCTCGGACTGCAGCTCGTCGCGAAGATGCCGGCGAGCGTCGACCTCGACGACCTGATCCAGGCCGGCATGATCGGCCTGATGGACGCGGCCGGCCGCTACAAGGAGGACCAGGGCGCGCAGTTCGAGACCTACGCGACGCAGCGCATCCGCGGCGCGATGCTCGACGAGCTGCGCAGCAACGACTGGCTGCCGCGCAGCCTGCGCAAGACGTCGCGCGAGGTCGAGCACGCGGTGCACCAGGTCGAGCAGCATCTCGGCCGCTCGGCGAGCGAGACCGAGATCGCGCAGCACCTGAACATGCCGCTCGACGAGTACCAGGGGATGCTGCAGGACCTGCACGGCAGCCAGCTGATCTACTACGAGGATTTCGACCGCGCGGCCGACGACGAGCCGTTCCTCGACCGCTACCGCGTCGACCACGCGGACCCGCTGTCGGCACTGCTCGACGAGCACCTGCGCGAAGCGCTCGTCGAGGCGATCGAGCGGCTGCCGGAGCGCGAGAAGCTGCTGATGTCGCTGTACTACGAACGGGGTCTGAATCTGCGCGAGATCGGCGCGGTGCTCGAAGTGAGCGAATCGCGCGTATGCCAGCTGCACAGCCAGGCCGTCGCGCGCCTGCGCGCGCGGCTGCGCGAACAGGCGTGGGTCGGCGCGGAATCCTGACCCTTTACCGTTCCTGACGGCCGCGCGCGTCGACGCCGCGCGTTCGGCATCTGCATCCGTGTGCGCATTCCGCGCGCCGATTTGCTACAATCCCCTCCGTTTTCCGAGGAGCGTTGCGACGGACCTCTGCGTCCGCCAGGCTCGGAAAGCTTCACCAAGCAGCCGTGCGGCGCGCGTATCGCGACCGTCGCACCGGCCCCGCTTCCTGAACGGCGCTCACGTCACCAATCTAGAAACTTTTTAGAAAGGAGGGCGTGATGAACGCCATTATCGATTCCAAGGCTTCCAACGATTTCGTCGTCGCCGACATGGCGCTGGCCGGCTGGGGCCGCAAGGAACTGAACATCGCCGAGACCGAAATGCCGGGCCTCGTGCAGATCCGCGACGAATACAAGGCGCAGCAGCCGCTGAAGGGCGCGCGCATCGCGGGTTCGCTGCATATGACGATCCAGACCGGCGTGCTGATCGAGACGCTGAAGGCGCTCGGCGCCGACGTCCGCTGGGCGTCGTGCAACATCTTCTCGACGCAGGACCACGCGGCTGCCGCGATCGTCGAAGCCGGCACGCCGGTGTTCGCGTTCAAGGGCGAATCGCTCGACGAATACTGGGAGTTCTCGCACCGCATCTTCGAATGGCCGAACGGCGAATTCGCGAACATGATCCTGGACGACGGCGGCGACGCAACGCTGCTGCTGATCCTCGGCGCGAAGGCCGAGAAGGATCGTTCGGTGATCGCGAAGCCGACCAACGAGGAAGAAGTCGCGCTGTACAAGTCGATCGCGAAGCACCTCGACGCGGACCCGACCTGGTACTCGACGCGCCTCGCGCACATCAAGGGCGTGACCGAAGAAACCACGACCGGCGTGCACCGCCTGTACCAGATGGAAAAGGACGGCCGCCTGCCGTTCCCGGCGTTCAACGTGAACGACTCGGTCACGAAGTCGAAGTTCGACAACCTGTACGGCTGCCGTGAATCGCTGGTCGACGGCATCAAGCGCGCGACCGACGTGATGATCGCGGGCAAGGTCGCGGTCGTCGCGGGCTACGGCGACGTGGGCAAGGGCTGCGCGCAGTCGCTGCGCGGCCTGGGCGCGACCGTGTGGGTCACCGAAATCGATCCGATCTGCGCGCTGCAGGCGGCGATGGAAGGCTACCGCGTCGTGACGATGGAATACGCGGCCGACAAGGCCGACATCTTCGTGACGGCCACCGGCAACTACCACGTGATCAACCACGATCACATGAAGGCGATGCGCCACAACGCGATCGTCTGCAACATCGGCCACTTCGACTCGGAAATCGACGTCGCGTCGACCCGCCAGTACCAGTGGGAAAACATCAAGCCGCAGGTCGACCACATCATCTTCCCGGACGGCAAGCGCGTGATCCTGCTGGCGGAAGGCCGCCTCGTGAACCTCGGCTGCGCGACCGGCCACCCGTCGTTCGTGATGTCGAACTCGTTCGCGAACCAGACGCTCGCGCAGATCGAGCTGTTCGTGCGCGGCAACGAGTACGAGAACAAGGTGTACGTGCTGCCGAAGCACCTCGATGAAAAGGTCGCCCGCCTGCACCTCGCGCGCATCGGCGCGAACCTGTCCGTGCTGTCCGACGAGCAGGCTTCGTACATCGGCGTGCAGAAGGACGGCCCGTTCAAGCCGAACCACTACCGCTACTGATCCGATGCGCCGCCGCCGCGGTGCCGTGCGCGCGTCGCCGACGCGCACCCGGCACGGCGGCACGGCGCGGGATCGCCGGCTGCCGCGGCGCGCCTTCGGGCACCCGCGGCGGCCGGCGGCGGCCACTGATCGTACCGATCGACAACCGAACCGGAGCACTCCATGAGCGTCATCCTCACCTGGGTCATCAACGCGCTCGCGCTGCTGATCATCACGTACCTCGTGCCGTCGATCCACATCAAGAGCTTCGGCACGGCGCTGATCATCGCGGTCGTGCTCGGCCTGATCAACACGGTGATCCGCCCGGTGCTGATCCTGCTGACGCTGCCCGTCACGATCGTCACGCTCGGGGTGTTCATCCTCGTCGTGAACGCGTTGTGCTTCTGGTTCGCGTCGTCGCTGCTGAAGGGCTTCGAGGTGTCGGGGTTCTGGTCCGCGTTCTTCGGTTCGATCCTGTACAGCATCGTGTCGTGGCTGCTGTCCGCACTGATCTTCGGTCAGCGCGACATCGGCTGAGGCCTGAGCCTGTTCCCACCGAATCATGAAACCGATCGAACTCTCGTTTGAATTCTTCCCGCCGAAGACGGCGGAAGGCGTCGAGAAGCTGCGCGCCACGCGCGCGCAACTGATGCCGCTGAAGCCGAAATTCGTCTCCGTGACGTTCGGCGCCGGCGGCTCGACGCAGCAGGGCACGCTCGATACCGTGCTCGACATGCAGAAGGACGGCCTCGAGGCCGCGCCGCACCTGTCGTGCATCGGCTCGTCGCGCGACAGCCTGCGCGCGATCCTCGACCAGTACCGCTCGTACGGCATCCGGCACATCGTCGCGCTGCGCGGCGACCTGCCGTCCGGGATGGGCGCGGTCGGCGAGCTGCGTTATGCGTCCGAGCTCGTCAGCTTCATCCGCGCCGAGCATGGCGACTGGTTCCACATCGAGGTCGCCGGCTACCCGGAGTACCACCCGCAATCGCGCTCGCCGAAGGCCGATCTCGAGAATTTCGCGCGCAAGGTGAAAGCCGGCGCGAATTCCGCGATCACGCAGTACTTCTTCAACGCCGACGCGTATTTCCGCTTCGTCGACGATGCGCGCAAGCTGGGTGTGGACGTGCCGATCGTGCCGGGCATCATGCCGATCACGAACTTCTCGCAGCTGATGCGCTTCTCCGAGATGTGTGGTGCCGAAGTGCCGCGTTGGGTGGCGCGCCGGCTCGAGAGCTTCGGTGACGATCGCGAGTCGATCCGCGCGTTCGGCGCGGACGTCGTCACGGGCCTGTGCCAGCGTCTGGTCGACGCGGGCGTGCCCGGGCTGCATTTCTACACGCTGAACACGGCGGCCGCGACGCGGACGATCTGTGAACGGCTCGACGTGTAGGCGCGGTCACGCGACTGCATGTGTGAAAGTGTGTGAAAGCCCCGCCGGTTCTGCCGGCGGGGCTTTTTTTCGAGGGTTGCGGAGCGGGGCCGCGTGCGTCAGCGCTGCGCCTGCATCAGCGGCGGGCGGCGGTCGAACCACGGCCGCGCCTGTTCGAGCTGCCGTGCCAGCCTGAGCAGCAGCGCGTCGTCGGTGTGGCGCGCGGCGAACTGCACGCCGATCGGCAGCCCGCGCGCGTTCCAGTAGAGCGGCACCGACATCGCCGGCTGGCCGGTCAGGTTGAACAGCTCGGTGCAGCCGGCCCACGTGAACGCCTTTTCCGACGACCTCGCGAGCATTTCCTTCAGCAGCGGCTTCACCGGCAGCGCGGCGAGCACCTTCATCTGCGCCGATTCGAACGGCGTCGGCTGCAATTCGCCGATCTTCACCGGTGGCCCCGCGAGCGACGCGCACAGGATCGCGTCGTAGCGCGACACGATGCCGGCGACCTGCACGGTGAGCTGGCGCTGCCATTCGAGCACGTCCGGCAGGCGGGTGCGCGCGAGGCGCCGGCCGACCACGGCCATCGCCCACGTCGCGGCTTCGAATTCGCCGCGCTTCGGCGTGCGGCCGGTCAGCGCGCGTGCGCCGAGCACCATCTCCTCGGCGATCGTCGCCCACAGCGTGAGGAAGGTTTCGGCCGTGCGTGCGTAGTTGACGTTCAGCGTCGCCGGCTCGACGTGGTGGCCGAGCGATTCGAGCAGCGCGGCCGCGTCGTCGAGCGCCGCGCGGGTGTCGTCGGCGAGCGCCGGCGCGAGCATCGGGTCGAGCACGAGGCCGATCCGCAGCGGGCCGGGCGGCGTGTCGAGCTCGCCGAGGAACGTGCCGGGCGCGCCGGCCGGCAAGGTCTGGCCGGTCGTCACGTCGAGCAGCAGCGCGCTGTCGCGCACGCTGCGCGTGACCGCATGCTGGACGACCAGCTCGCCGTTCGACGGCCGGTCGACGAGGACCGGGTTGCGGGTCGGCTTCAGGCCGAACAGCCCGCAGCACGACGCCGGAATGCGGATCGAGCCGCCGCCGTCGGACGCATGCGCGAGCGGCACGATGCCGGCCGCGACGGCCGCGGCCGCGCCGCCGCTCGAGCCGCCGGGCGTGTGGTCGAGATTCCACGGATTGCGGCACGCGCCGAACAGTTCGGGTTCCGTGTACGGCATCTGGCCGATTTCCGACGTGTTGGTCTTGCCGAACACGTTGAGCCCGGCCGCACGGCTTCGCGCGATCACGGGCGAATCGTCGTCAGGCACGAAATACCGGTAGTGCCGGCTGCCCATCGACAGCGGCAGCCCGGCCACCGCCGCGCCGAGATCCTTGACCAGATACGGCACGCCGGCGAACGGCGCGTCGGCGCCGCCGTCCGGCGTGGCGGCCGCACGCTGGCGTGCGGCTTCGTAGTCCTGCAGCACGATCGCGTTGATCGCGCTGTTGACCGCTTCGGCCTGGCCGATCGCGGCGTCGAGCAGTTCGCGCGGGCTCGCCTTGCGTTCGCGTACCAGTGCGGCGAGGCCGATCGCGTCGTGCGCGAGATAGTCCGAGTGCATCGCAGTCACCCCCGTTGTGACGCGTGGCGATGTCGGCAGCATAACGCGGGCCCGCTGCAAGGGGCCCGCTGCCGCCCGTTTTTAGAGGTGCTCGGCGAGGAAGGTCAGCGTGCGGCCGTGCGCGAGCGCCGATGCGCGCTGGTTGTACGACGCGCGATCCGTGCAGTTGAAGCCGTGCTCGGCGCCCGGATAGACGTGGAACGACGCATGGCCGTGGCCGGCGAACGCGGCCTTCACCTGGTCGACGGCCGTGAGCGGGATGCCGTGGTCGTTTTCGGCGTAGTGGAACAGGATCGGCTGCGTGACCTTGCCGGCGAGGTCGAGTGCGTTCTGGATGCCGCCGCCGTAGTAGGCCACGGCCGCGTCGATCTTGCCGGTCGCGGCCGCGCGGTACGCGAGCTGGCCGCCGAAGCAGTAGCCGATCGCGGCGATCTTGCCGGCCACTTCGGGGCGCGCGCGCAACGCATCGGCGGCCGCTCCGATGTCCGCGACCGCGAGGCCTACGTCGGTCTTTTTCATCAGCTCGATGCCCTTGTCGCGATCCGCGCCTTCATAGGTCAGCTCGACGCGCGGCTGCGTGCGCCAGAACACGTCCGGCGCGAGGGCGACGAAGCCGTCGGACGCGTACTGGTCGGCGACCGCGCGGATGTGCGAGTTCACGCCGAAGATCTCCTGGATGATGATGACGGCAGGGCCTGTGCCGCGCTTGGGCAGCGCGAGATAGCCGCCGAAGCTGTCGTTACCGGTCGGGATGTCGATCCATTGGGCAGTCACGTTCTGAACTCCTGGCGAACGGGGTGCGCGATGCGCGCCCCGGGGGTGAGAGAGGCGGCCTAGTGTGCCACCGATCGTGTGACGGTGCAGGACGCGCCCCCCGGGGGGAGGGAGGCGGCCTCATGTGCCGCCGATCGTGTATCGGCGCAGGACACGTGCCTGCTTCTCGCGCAGCGATCGTTTCGATCTCGATTATTCATTTTTCGGCGCGGCGCCGCTTCGATAGAGTCGATGTGCCAGCCTTTACAAAGCGCTTTCGCGCATCGTCATCGAAGGATTCGCCATGTCTGCCCGCCTGTTTTCCACGCCCTTTTCCGAACGCTTCGGCCTGCGCGTGCCGCTCGTGCAGGCGCCGATGGTCGGCGCGGCCACGGCCGCGATGGTCGCCGCCGCATCGAATGCCGGCGCGCTCGGCAGTCTCGGCGCCGCCGCGTTCGCGCCCGAGCGCATCGCGGCCGAAGTCGAAGCCATCCGCGCGGCGACCGCCCGCCCGTTCGCGATCAACCTGTTCGTGCTGCCGGACGCGACGCCCGACGCGGCGACCGTCGCGCGCGCGCTGGCCGCGATCGACCCGCTGAACGCGGCGCTCGGATTGCCGCCGGGCACCGCGCCCGCGCGCTACGCGCCGGATTTCCGTGCGCAACTCGATGCGCTGGTGGCGCTGCGCGTGCCCGTTGCAAGCTTCACGTTCGGCGTGCTCGACGCGGCCGACGTCGCGCGCCTGAAGGCCGCCGGCACCTACGTGATCGGCACGGCGACGCACGTGGCCGAGGGGCTCGCATGGCAGGCGGCCGGCGCCGACGCGTTGTCCGCGCAAGGCGCCGAGGCGGGCGGCCATCGCGGCACGTTCATCGGTTCCGCCGACGACGCGCTGATCGGCACGTTCGCGCTCGTGCCGCAACTGGTCGACGCGACGGGCCTGCCCGTGCTCGCCGCGGGCGGCATCATGGACGGCCGCGGGATCGCGGCCGCGCTTGCGCTCGGCGCACAGGGCGCGCAGCTCGGAACCGCGTTCCTCACCTGCACGGAAAGCGCGATCGCGGCGGACTGGAAAGCGCGCCTGCTCGCGAGCACCGATACGTCGACGCAGGTCACGCGCGCGATCACCGGCCGCCACGCGCGCGGGCTGCGCAATACGCTGATGGCGCGGCTCGGCGAGCGCGTGGCCGACGTCGCGCCGTACCCGGTGCAGAACGCGCTGACGCAGCCGCTGCGCCAGGCCGCCGCGCGCGCGAACGACGGCGACTACCTGTCGCTGTGGGCCGGGCAGGGCGCGCCGCTCGCGCGGCGGCGCGGCGATGCGCTGACGACGTCGCAGCTCGTCGCCGCGCTCGATGCCGAATGGCGTGCGGCGGCTGCCTGAATCGTTCATGCCGGACGACGAAACGCGCGCTGTCACGCGCGTTTCATTCAATGATCCCGGGCACAAAATACCGAATCGAAATGCCCCGGGAATGCGTTGAAGCGACCTTTCGGCGAAGCCTCGGGAATTAGCGGAAACCCTTATCCGGCGGGGCTTGCAGCGATATTCGAGTAGTCGTTCCAAAGTGCGCATATCGGTAGTGTTACCACTACCCCAAAAAAGTCCCACAAATTAATTTGATCACCTACACTTGCGCGCAAGTACGGACGGGCGGCCGCTAAAAGCGGCGGTTTTCACGTGCTTGAGGCCAAGTGCATGAACGATGCATCCGGCGAATCGTCCAGTGATTGCAAACACAGGGATGGCAGCGGGGCACCGGGCGATGGCGTTTTTTGGGACCGAACTGGAGACTTACATGAATATCAAGATGCAAAAGCTGTTGCCGATCACCGCCGCAGCGATGCTGTGCGCTGCAGCTGCAAGCAACGCGTCAGCCGATCAAGTCGTCAAGATCGGCCACGTCGCGCCGTTGACGGGCGGCATTGCACACCTGGGCAAGGACAACGAAAACGGCGCGCGTCTCGCCGTCGAGGAAATCAACGCGAAGGGTCTTACGGTCGGCGGCCAGAAGATCACGCTGCAACTCGACCCGCAGGATGACGCGGCCGACCCGCGGCAGGCCACGCAGGTTGCGCAGAAGCTCGTCGACGACAAGGTCGTCGCGGTGGTCGGCCACCTGAACTCGGGCACGTCGATCCCGGCCTCGAAGATCTACAGCGATGCGGGCATCGTGCAGATCTCGCCGTCGGCCACGAACCCGGCCTACACGCAGCAGGGCTTCAAGACCACGTACCGCGTGGTGGCCACCGATGCGCAGCAGGGCCCGGCACTCGCGAACTACGCGCACTCGAAGGGCATCAAGAGCGTGGCGGTGGTCGACGATTCGACCGCCTACGGCCAGGGTCTCGCGAACGAGTTCGAGAAGAAGGCCAAGGCGCTCGGCCTGAAGGTGATGTCGCATGACGCGACGAACGACAAGGCGGTCGACTTCCGCGCGATTCTGACCAAGATCAAGGGCGAGAATCCGGACGCGATCATGTACGGCGGCATGGACGCCACCGGCGGCCCGTTCGCGAAACAGGCGAAGCAGCTCGGCCTGCGCGCGAAGATCTTCGCGGGCGACGGCGTGTGCACGGAAAAGCTGGCCGACCTGGCCGGCGACGCGACCGACAACGTGGTGTGCTCGGAAGCCGGTGCCTCGCTCGAGAAGATGGCGGGCGGCGCGGCGTTCAAGGCGAAGTACGAGAAGCGTTTCGGCCAGCCGATCCAGATCTACGCACCGTTCACGTATGACGCCGTGTACATCATCGTCGACGCGATGAAGCGCGCGAACTCGACGGATCCGGCGAAGATTCTCGCGGCGATGCCGGCGACGAACTACTCGGGCGTGATCGGCACGACGACCTTCGACTCGAAGGGCGACCTGCAGCACGGCGTGATCTCGCTGTACAACTACAAGGGCGGCAAGAAGTCGCTGCTCGACGAAGTGAAGATGTAACGCAACAGGCGGTCAACAGAAGGGGTGAAAACGCGCATGCGGCAACGCATGCGCGTTTTCTTTTTGTTTCCCTTTGACCGTTCGGCCCGGCGAGCGCCGCACCGTCAGATCTTCAGGTGTGCGAGCACCTTCGGCGCGACCAGCGCGACAAGCGCCGCGCACAGCGCGACGACCGACAGGCCGATCGTCAGGTTCGCGGCCTGCGCGACCGCACCGATCACGACCGGCCCGAACAACAGCCCGAAATACGCGAGCCCCGCGACGTGCGCGAGCCCTTCGGCCGCGTGGATGCCTTTTACGCGCGCGGCGGCCGCGAACAGCACGGGCATCATGTTCGCGAGGCCGAGGCCCATCAGCGTGAAGCCGGTCAGCACCGCGACCGGGTTTGGCAGCAGCAGCGCGCCGATCATCCCCGCGCATGCGAGCGACGCGCTCGCGAATACGAGCTGCGGCGCGCCGAAGCGCGCGCGCACGGCGTCGCCCGCGAAGCGCGCGATGGCCATCCCGCCCGAGAATGCCGCATACGCGGCGCTCGCGAGCGCGGGGCTCGCCGCGACGACGTCGCGCATGTAGACCGTCGCCCAGTCGTACATCGCGCCTTCGGCGACCAGTGCGATCAGCGCGATGCCGCCGAGCATCCACAACGCGGGCGAGCGCCAGCGGTTGCCGCCGCCATGCGCGTGTTCGTGGTGCGGCACGTGCGGCAACACGGCCGGGCTGGCGGCCACGAGCACCGCGGCGCTCACGGCTGCCGCGAGCGCGAGATGCGCGACCGGCGCCATGCCGGCCGACAGCAGCGCGCCGCCGGCGGCCGCGCCTGCCATCCCGCCGATGCTGAACATCCCGTGCAGCGACGACATGATCGGCTTGCCGAGCGCGATCTCGACGGCGCTGGCCTCGGCGTTCATCGCGACGTCGAGCGTGGCCATCGAGAAACCGAACAGCGCGAGCACCGCGAGCAGCATCCAGTAGTCGGGCACGACGAGGATCAGCGCCGCGCACGCGGACATCACGAGCCCGCCGGCGAGGCACGCGGTGCGCGAGCCGACACGGGTGATCCAGCGCGCGATGGTCAGCATCGCGGCGATCGAGCCGCCGGCGACCGCGAACAGCGCGATCGACAGCAGGCCGGGGCTCAGCGCGAACTTGTCGCGCACGGTCGGCACGTGCACGCCCCAGGACGCGTACATCATGCCGGCGACGAAGAACAGCGCCATCGACGCCGTGCGCGCGCGCTGGCGGGCCGGCAGCGGCAGCACGCGATGCGCGTCGGGCGGCGCGGCGAACGGGGACGATGATTCGGGGGAGGAGGATTCGGACACGGAAAGGCTCGTCAAAGGAAATGCGTGGACGCACGCGGCGCCCGTCGGACCCGTCCGATTCTATCGAACCGCTTACGATCCTGCCGGGCGATGGCCGCTTGGCCGATGATCGGGCGGTCTTGGTGCCCGGTCTTCGCCGCATTGGCCGTTCGGCCGATGCGCGGCGTAGCGCGCCCGCAGGTAACATCGAAGCGCATGGCGTGCCCGGCGCGCCGCCCTTCGACCGCAGGAGTCCTCTTGAACATCGATCCCGCTCTCGCCCTGCATCTCTTGCACCGCTGCGCGCTCGGCACGCTCGCCACCCATGCGCGCGATCCGCAGGGCTTCCCGTATCCGACGGTCGTTCCGTTTGCACCCGATGCAAGCCATCGTCCGGTGATCCTCGTGAGCGGCCTCGCGGAGCACACGCGCAACCTGGCCGCCGATCCGCGCGCGGGCTTCCTCGTCGTCGACGCGTCCGGCGGCGACGTGCTGAACGCCGAGCGCGCGACGCTGCTCGGCCGGTTCGTGCCGCTCGGCGACGATCCGCACGTCACCGCGCGCTACCTGCGCTACGAGCCGGACGCCGCGCGCTATCTGGCGCTCGGCGATTTCACGTTCTGGGCGCTCGACGTCGAGCGGCTGCGCTATATCGGCGGTTTCGGGCGCATGGGCTGGGTCGACGGCACGCATCTCGATGCGCTGCCGCCGCTCGCCTTCGACGAGGAACAGGCGTTATGGGACGCGTACGACGGCGGCGCGGCGCGCCGCGACGGGCTCGAATTGCTCGGCGTCGATCGTCACGGCGCCGACTGGCGACACGACGGCCGCCGTGTGCGCACGCCGTTCGATACGCCATTGGCCGACGCGGGCGTGTTGCGCGAGCGGCTGATTGCGTGCGCGCGGGATGTGACGTGACGCCGCGGTGCCGGCTTGTCCGCGGTTTGTCCGTTTAGCGTGCGGCGTCGTCCGATTTTCGTAAAACTGTCGTCCGATGAAAGCTTCTATTTTTCCGAATGCAGGGTAATTGCGTATGTTGATAGACCTAATAGCCAATGGCTAATGTCCTAATCTCTGTGTAGGAACGTAAAAATTTGAGAAAAGGCCGCGGCCGGTCAAAATGACACGAGTGAATTTCAATTGATCTCGGTATTTTCATGAATCTCGCTTCTATCAAATCTTTTTTGTGCTAATCTCTGCCTTCGAAAATCCGAGGCACATATATTTCATGAATGGTGGGCTGGCTGCAGACCGGCGCCATTAGTCAGATAGAAAGGGAAACTATGTCTTCTTACAAGGACCTGCTGGCCCAGCGGGAGAAGCTGGAGAAGCAAATCGAAGAAGCGAAGTCGCGTGAATACGCTGAAGTGCTGAATGACGTGAAGCAGAAAATTGCCGACTACGGCTTTTCGCTCGCCGAACTCGGTCTCAGCCGCGCGAAGGCAGGCAAGGTTGGCCGTCCGCGCGCTGGCGTCGCCGCGAAATACCGCGATCCGGAAACGGGCGCGACGTGGTCGGGCCGCGGCAAGCCGCCGCGCTGGATCGCGGGCAAGAACCGCGAACAGTTTGCGATTTAAACGTCTGTTTAAGTCACCTGCGCTTCAAAAGAGCCGCGTGTCCGTTCAGGAGCGCGGCTTTTTTGTTTTCAGCGGCCGCCACGCGCATGGCGTTGTCATGGAAATGTAATAATCGAGGGTGCGAATGGGAATACGACCTGTTCGCATAAGCGATTGATTTGAATAAGAAATTTACGGGTATTGGCGGGATTCGCGGGGCGCCCTTGATAGAATTGGGTACCGCACACCGATATCTCATATTTCATGTCCACGTTTTCCGGCGACGCGCAGAGCGCAGATAAGCACGCGGTTGCACGCAAGAGCACGTTCGTCAGTATTGTGCTGAATGTCGTGCTTGCGACATTTCAGATCGTCGTCGGCACGATTGCGCATTCGCAAGCATTGATTGCCGACGGGGTGCATTCGATTTCCGATTTGATCTCGGATTTTGTCGTGCTGGTTGCGAATCGGCATAGCGGCGCATCGCCGGACGCCGACCACAATTACGGGCACAGCCGCTACGAGACCGTCGCGTCGCTGTTTCTCGGCGCAATCCTGATTGCAGTCGGCGTCGGCATGCTGTGGCGGGCCGGCGACCGTCTAGTTAATCTCGAAAACATTCCGGCGGTACATTTTTCCGCGCTGGTCGTCGCGCTGACGGTGCTCGTGTCGAAAGAGGCGCTGTTTCGCTACATGCTGCGCGAAGCGCGGCGCGTGCGCTCGGCGATGCTCGTCGCGAACGCGTGGCATGCGCGTTCGGATGCCGCTTCGTCGCTCGTCGTCGCGATCGGCATCGTCGGCAGCCTGGCCGGCGTGCGGCTGCTCGATCCGATCGCGGCGGCGATCGTCGGCTTCATGGTCGCGCGCATGGGCTGGACGTTCGGCTATGACGCGTTGCAGGACCTCTCCGACCGCGCGCTCGACACCACCGATACGGCCGAGATCCGCGCGCTGCTCGCGGCAACGCCGGGCGTGCGCGACGTGCACGACCTGCGCACGCGCAAGATGGGCGATGCGGCGCTCGTCGACGCGCACATCCTCGTCGATCCGATGATCTCCGTCTCCGAAGGGCATTACATCGCGGAAACCGCACGTGCACGCGTGCTGCGCGACCCGCGCGTGCTCGACGCGCTGATCCACGTCGACCCCGAGAACGACGCGGCGCGCCGTCCGGCGCTCGCGCTGCCGCCGCGCGGCGAGATCGCGGCGCGGCTCGAGGCCGCGCTCGCGCAGCGCGGGCTGCATGCTGCGGCGATCAACCTGCATTACCTGAGCACGGGGCTCGAGATCGACGTGACGCTTGCGTGCGATCCGCACGACACCGATGCGGCGCTGGCCGGCCGGCTCGACGCCGACGCGCTGAAGCGCGAGTTCGGCGCGCGCCGGATCGGCTTCACGCGCACGATGCCCGCGCAGGCGTGACCTGCCGCCGGCGGGCCGTGCGCGCGTGAGTGCGCGTGACAGCCGTTACAGCGGCAGCTGCGTGTCGAACTTGATCTCGCGCAGCACGACACTCGTACGCACTTGCGACACGGCGGGGATCTTGAAGATGCGTTCGTGCAGGAACACGTCGTAGGCCTTGATGTCCGGCGCGACGATCTTGAGGATGTAATCGGCCTCGCCGGTCGTGCTGTAGCACTCGGTGACTTCCGGGCAGGTCGCGATCTCGCGCTCGAACTGCTCGACGCCGCCTTCGTTGTGGCGGGTCAGGTGCACGTGCGCGAGCGCGCAGACGTGCAGGCCGAGCTTCTCGCGATCGAGCAGCGCCGTGTAGCGCTGGATCACGCCCGACTGTTCCATGTCCTTGATGCGGCGCCAGCACGGCGTGCTCGACAGGCCGACCTGGTCGGAAATTTCCTGAACGGAACGGCGCGCGTCGAGCTGCAACAGGCGAAGGATTTTTTGCGAAAAGGAATCGAGCGTCACCTGCGCCTCCATGCGGCAGCAACAACATGCTGAATGTTAGAGGGCCGGGAAAGGAAAGGCAATCTGGCGTCGCGTTGCTGAGCGAGATTCGCTAATTTGCTCGCGGATCCGTGGGGTTTTGTCCCGCCCCCGCGTTTTCCGACCGATCGGTGTCCGATACCGCGAGGCCAGCGAGCGCGGCCTGCTGGCGGCGCAGGTCGGCGAGCATGTTGCAGAACAGCGCGCCTTGCTCGATCGCGTCGTCGAGCGCGACGTGCGTGTGCGGATGGTCGTCGAACCAGTGCTTCGGAAAACGCGGCTTGATCGCCTTGCGGTACGGCAGGCCCGTCATCGCGAACGCGAGCGTCTTGATGTCGAGCGCCGACCACGAGAACGGGCAGCGCCCGGCGAAGCGCATCATGTACCAGAACATGAACGTGAAATCGAAGCCGGCCGGCATCGCGACGAATACCGGCTTGCCGGGCAGCGCCTCGACCCAGTCGACGTACGCGACGAGCGCCGCCTCGGGCGCCTGCAGGTCGCGGCGGCACGCGGCCCATGCTTCTGGCTCGGTCTTCCACCACGCTTCCTGCACCGGGTGCGCCTGCGCGCCCGGCAGCGTCTCGAGGTTGGCCGAGAAGGTCGCGATCAGCTGCTTGTCCTCGGTATAGGCGGCCGACGCGAAGCTCAGCATCGAGTGCGGGCCGGGGATCGGGCCGTCGGCCTCGACGTCGGTGCTGACGTAGATTTCCGGGATGGCGGTCTGGTTCATCCGAATGCCTTGTCGGACACGAACGGGTTCGTGCGGCGCTCGTCGCCGAACGTCGACACCGGGCCGTGGCCCGGCACGAACGTCACGTCGTCGCCGAGCGGCCACAGCTTCTCCTTGATCGAGCGGACGAGATCCTCGTGATTGCCGCGCGGGAAATCGGTGCGGCCGATCGAGCCGGCGAACAGCACGTCGCCGACGATCGCGACGCGATGCGCGCGGCTGAAGAACACGACGTGGCCGGGCGTATGGCCCGGGCAGTGATAGACCTCGAGCGTCTCGTCGCCGAACTGCACGGTGTCGCCGTCGTTCAGCCAGTGATCCGGCTCGAAGGTTTCGGCGGCCGGAAAGCCGAAGCGCTCGCTCTGCATCGGCAGCTTCTCGATCCAGAAGCGCTCTTCTTCCTGCGGCCCTTCGATCGGCACGCCGTAGTGCGTCGCGAGCGTCTTCGCGCCCGCGCAGTGATCGATGTGCCCGTGCGTGAGCAGCACCTTCTCGACCTGCACGTTCTGCCGCGCGACTTCCTGCTGGATCCGGTCGAGGTCGCCGCCCGGATCGACGACGGCGGCGCGGCCCGTCTTCTCGCAGACGAGCAGCGAGCAGTTCTGCTGGAACGGCGTGACCGGAATGAGCGTGACTTTCATGGAGGCACCGGCGGCTAAAAGGAGCGATTGTACCGGTCGCGCGTGCCGCTTGCCGGCCGCGCGACGCGCGTCGCGGTGCGCGCCTCCGGGCATTCCCGGAGCATGTCGATTGTTACAGCCATAGTGAGAATCAATGGTCCGCCGGCGGTGCTTTTCAGGACAGCGTTTTGATTTATGTATAATGCGCTCCATTGCGCGTGAGTTTCACGCCATTCGCTGGTGTTTCGGCCCCGTTAAAAAGGGGTGTCGGAAGCACCGTCAAGCATCAGCCGCCGGGGAGTCCGGCGGTGTATCCAGCACCGAGCATTCGGTGCTCACGTCTTGTCCGGCCGGGTGCTGCGCGCCCGCCTGCGGCCCTGCTGCCGCGCCGCCGGATGAGGCCTGTGCCGCCGTTCCTGTGCGTTGGTCGTTTCGACGCGCGCGAACGTGAAAGCCATGTTCGATGGCGGCATGTGGGGTCTGGTCAGGCTGTTGGGGACAGGTTGCGCCAGACGTGAAAGCTAATCAGGACGGTTGCGGCATAGACGAAAGCCGCGCCCATGCTAGCCGCCTGCTCGCATCCGAGCGGGGCGTGCACGCATTTGCCGTCCGGGCCGCGTGTCCGCGCTGTGAAGCGGCGTGACGAAGGAGCGGCCCGAACCAGAAGGCGACACGTCGATGAACGTACGATTTCCGACTCGTTTCGGGACCATTGCATTATTTTTCGCGTTGACGGGCTGCGCGGTGCCACCCAGCCAGACCACCGGAAGCGCGAACCAGAAGAACGCGGTCGACAAGACCGCCGGTGCCGCGAAGGCGGACAACGACAAGCAGCAACTGAATTTCGATTCCGCACTGGCGTCGATGCCGGCTGCCGACGCCAAGGACGCGAAGAAGTCGTCGCTGGCGGACGCCGAGCCGATCGACGGCAAGGATGTGTCCGACTTCCGCCAGACGGGCCGCGCATCGTGGTACGGGCGGGATTTCCACGGCCGCCGCACTGCGAACGGCGAACGCTTCAACATGAACGCGCTCACCGCCGCGCACCGCACGCTGCCGCTGTCGTCGTACATCAAGGTGACGAACGCGTCGTCCGGCAAGTGGGTCGTCGTGAAGGTCAACGATCGCGGGCCGTTCAAGCGCGGCCGCGTGCTCGACCTGTCGTATGCCGCTGCCAAGATGATCGGCCTCGTGCACGCCGGCACGGGCCGCGTGAAGATCGAAGGGCTGTCGCCGCAGGAAGCGCGTGAGGCACGCGACGAAATGCTCGCGTCGGTCTCGACGAAGTAACGCGGCGGATCGACCGCTCATGCAAAAGGGCTGCCCGAGGGCAGCCCTTTGTCTTTCCTGCCCGGCGCGATGTCGGCACCGGTTTCCCGGTGCCGGCCGGCTGGCACGTCAGCTTTCATCCTTCAGCGCGAGCGCACGCGCATACAGCGTGTTGCGCGACGCGCCCGTCAGCGCGGCCGCGAGCTTCGCCGCGCTCTTCACCGGCACCTCTTCCAGCAGCAGCCTGAGCAGCGCGTCGTGCGCGGTGTCGTCGGCTTCGCCGCTCGTCGCCGGCGCGCCTTCGACGACCAGCACGAATTCGCCGCGCTGCCGGTTCGCATCGCCGGCGAGCCACGTCTGTCCTTCGGCCAGGGTGCCCTGGAACAGCTGCTCGTGTAGCTTGGTGAGCTCGCGCGCGATCAGCAGCCGGCGCGCGGGGCCGAACGCATCGGCGAGTGCGGCGACGGTTTCGGCGATCCGGTGCGGCGCTTCGTAGAACACCAGCGCATACGGGTGCGATACCAGCGCCTGCAGCGCGGTCGCGCGCTGCCTGGCCTTCGGCGGCAGGAAGCCCGCGAACGTGAACGCGCCGGCCCAGTCGCCGGCCACGCTCAGCGCGGTCACCGCCGCGCTCGCGCCCGGCAGCGGGATCACCGCGAAGCCGGCGGCGCGCACCGCGTCGACGAGCCGCGCGCCGGGGTCCGAGATGCCGGGCGTGCCGGCGTCCGACACGTAGGCCACGCGTTCGCCGCCGCGCAGCAGTTCGATCACGCGCTGCGCGGCTTCGCGTTCGTTGTGCTCGTGCACGGCGAGGAGCGGCTTCGACATCCCGTAGCGGGCGAGCAGCTGGCCCGTGTTGCGGGTGTCTTCGGCCGCGATGCGGTCGGCGAGGCCGAGCACGTGCAGCGCGCGCAGCGTGATGTCGGCGGTGTTGCCGATCGGCGTGGCGACCACGTAGAGCGCGGCTTCCGGGTAGTGCTGCGTTTGCGCGAGTTCGAGGAGGGCAGTCATGGCAGGCAATGCGCGCAATCGCGGCGCAAGCGGAACAAGGACGGCATTGTGCCACGCGGCGCCGGCGCGGCCGGGCGACGGGCACGGTTTGCCGCGTGCGGGCGACAACTTTTCCGGCGCGGCGCGATCCAGGCCGGTCGGCGCGGCGTTCGAGCAGCGTGCACGGCAGTTTCTCGAACGCCGCGGCCTCGTGTTCGTCTCGGCGAACGTGACGATGCGCGGCGGCGAGCTCGATCTCGTGATGCGCGAGCCCGACGGCATGCTCGTGTTCGTCGAGGTGCGCGCGCGGCGCAGCGTCCGGCATGGCGGCGCGGCCGCGAGCGTCGGCTGGCGCAAGCGGCGGCGCCTGGTGGCGGCCGCGCTCCAGTTCTGGGCGCGCCACGGCGCCGGTGCCGCGTGCCGCTTCGACGTCGTCGCGTTCGAGGCCGGGCGGCTCGAGTGGCTGCGCGACGCATTTCGTGCCGACGATGCGTAGCCGCGAGCTGTGACGAGATGTAAAGAGTTCTTGCCGGACCCCCGGAGAGCGTGCCGGAGTACGGTAAACTCGCCGCACCCACGATGTCGCGCGATGCGTGCCGCGCGCCCAGTTCACCAGGAATCGATGTCAGTCGAACGTATTCAGCAACATTTCCGCGACAGCGCCGCGCTTCACGCCGAAGCGGCCGACGCACTGTCGCTGCCGATCGCAGCCGCGGTCGATGCGATGTTCGCCGCGCTGGCGAACGGCAACAAGATCGTCGCGTGCGGTGACGGCCCGTCGGCCGCCGCCGCGCACTACCTCGCCGTGTCGCTCGTCGGCGGCTTCGAGCGCGAGCGTCCGGGCCTGCCCGCGATCGCGCTGGCCACCGATGCGTCGCAGGGCGGCCTCGCGGGTGCGGTGTCCGCCGAGCAACTGTTCGCCCAGCAGGTGCGCGTGCTCGGCCAGACCGGCGACATCCTGCTGGTGCTCGATCCGGGCGGCGCGTCGCCGCGCGTGCTGGCGGCGATCGACGAAGCGCACGAGCGCGAGATGACCGTCGTCGCGCTGACGGGCGGCGACGGCCATGCAGTCGCGGCCGCGCTGTCCGACACCGATATTCCGATCAACGTGCCCGCCGTTCGTGCGGCGCGCGTCCACGAAGTCCATCTGCTGACCATCCACTGCCTGTGCGACGGCATCGACGCGATGCTGCTGGGTGAGGATTGAACGAAGGAGAGCCGTCGATGAATCAAAGCCGCGTCAAACAGACGCTCGTCAGAACCACGCTGCTCGCCGCGCTGACGGCGGGTCTCGCCGTGTCGCTGCAGGGTTGTGTGCTCGGGATCGTCGGCGCAGCGGCCGGCGGCGGCGCGCTGGTCGCGACCGACCGCCGTACGCTCGGCGCGCAGACGGAGGACCGGGAGATCCAGGTCAAGTCGCTCACGCAGATCAACAACGGGCTGCCCGACCAGTCGCACGTGAACGTCACGGTGTTCAACCGCCGCGTGCTGCTGACGGGCGAGGTGCCGAACGATGCATCGAAGCAGCGCGCCGAGGAAATCGTGCGCGGCATCAACAACGTGAACGGCATCGTCAACGAGTTGTCGGTCGAGCCGGCGTCGTCGCTGTCGTCGCGCGCCAACGACTCGTACCTCGAGGGGCGCGTGAAGTCCGAGCTGATCGCGACGAAGGGCATCTCGGCGAACTACTACAAGGTGGTCAGCGAACGCGGCAACCTTTACCTGATGGGGCTCGTGACGGTCGACGAGGGCAATCGCGGCGCGGAAGCCGCCAGCCAGGTGCCCGGCGTCGAGAAAGTCGTGAAGGTGTTCCAGTACGTGAAGCCGCAGGACGCGCAGGCGCTGCAGGCGGCGTCGCCCGCGAGCGGCGCGTCCGGTGCGCAGGCCGCCGCGCCGGCGGATACCGCGACGGTGGGCGCCGTGCCCGACGCGTCGGTGCAGTCCACGCCGCTGCAGCCGCCCGCGCCGATCTCGAATTCGTCGAGCGTGCACCCGGGCAACCCGAAGGCACCGTCGCAATGAAGAGCACGCAGATGAAGCGATTGAAACAGTGGATGATGCAGGGCGCTGCAGCCGCGGCGCTCGTGGCGGGCACGCTGGGCGCCGCGCACGCGGATGTCGGCGACGGCCTGAAGGTGGCGCGCGGCAATGCGTGCATGGGCTGCCACGCGGTCGATCGCAAGCTCGTCGGCCCGTCGTTCAAGGAAGTCGCCGCCCGCTACAAGGCCGATCCGCAGGCCGTGGCAAAGCTGTCGAAGAAGGTGAAGGAGGGCGGCTCCGGCGTCTGGGGCGCGATTCCGATGCCGGCGCATCCGCGCATGAGCGACGCCGACGCGCGTTCGGTGGTCGAATGGGTACTGGCTGGCGCGCCGTCAAAGTAATGCTTCAGGGGTGACTCAACCCCTATTGCCAAGCGCAGAAATGCGTGTGTATGATGGTCGACTGTTGGGGCGGTAGCTCAGCTGGGAGAGCGTCGCGTTCGCAATGCGAAGGTCGGGAGTTCGATCCTCCTCCGCTCCACCAACGGAATTCGAAAGGCCCGATCGCAAGATCGGGCCTTTTTGTTTTTGGGTTCCGCTGCGACGGTGGGCGTGGGCGGTACCGTCAGGTGCGCCGCTTTCGACGTGATGCGCAAACTCGCCGCGCCTAGGTCGCCAGCTCGTGAATGAACCTGAACGCCGGCACCGACAGCACGGCAAACGCCACCGTGATGGCCGCAAGGATCGCGATCCTCTTGCGCAGCAGCGCGAAGAGGGCGATCGACAGTCCGCAGAACACGCAGGTCAGAATGAGGACCCACCAGAGCGCAGCGTAGCCTGCACCGCCTTCGAAATTCGATACGTTCTGCGTGATCCGGGTCGCGGCATAACCAGCGACGGTCATGCTCGCGGGCAGGCACAGCACCGAATACAGCACGAAGACGATGATCTGCCGCGGTGTTGGGTCGGGAGACGTCATGGTGGGCGCTTCACGTTGGGTGGGAGGAGCGCCGAACCGTCCGCCACGCGTGCCGGCTCAGGCAGCCGGCAGGATGCGGGCGTTTCCGGTGTTTGGCAACCACCGCCCACCGCCCACCGTCACGCTCACCCCCGCCCGAAACTCGGCCGCTTCGGATCGTAAGTCCACCCCGGCACGAGATACCGCATCGCGACCGCGTCGTCGCGCGCCGTCCCGCCGACCGCTTCGTACAACGCATGCGCGGCCTCGACCTGCGCCATGTCGAGCTCGATCCCGAGCCCCGGCCGCTCCGGCACGGCCACCTTGCCGCCGACGATCGCGAGCGGCTCGCGCGTGAGCCGCGCGTCGCCTTCCTGCCAGATCCAGTGCGTGTCGATCGCGGTGATCGTGCCGGGCGCGGCCGCCGCCGCGTGCGTGAACATCGCGAGCGACACGTCGAAGTGGTTGTTCGAATGCGAGCCCCACGTGAGCCCCCAGTCGCGGCACAGCTGCGCGAGCCGCACCGAGCCCTGCATCGTCCAGAAATGCGGATCGGCGAGCGGGATGTCGACCGCCTGCAGCCGCACCGCGTGATCCATCTGCCGCCAGTCGGTCGCGATCATGTTGGTCGCGGTCGGAATCCCGGTCGCACGGCGGAATTCGGCCATCACCTCGCGGCCCGAATAGCCGCCTTCCGGCCCGCACGGGTCCTCCGCATACGCGAGCAGGTGGCCTTGGCCGCGGCACAGCGCGACGGCCTCGTCGAGCGACCACGCGCCGTTCGGGTCGAGCGTCGCGCGTGCGTCGGGGAAGCGCGCCTTGATCGCGGCGATCGCTTCCATCTCGTCGGCGCCGGCCATCACGCCGCCCTTCAGCTTGAAATCGGCGAACCCGTAACGCTCGACGGCGGCTTCCGCCTGACGCGCGATCGCGGCCGGCGTGAGCGCTTCCTCGTTGCGCAGCCGGAACCACGGGGCGCGCGCCTGCGCCTCGTCGCGATACGGCAGGTCGGTGCGGCCGCGATCACCGATATAGAACAGATAAGCGAGCATCGGCACCGCATCGCGCTGCTGCCCTTCGCCGAGCAGCGCGGCGACGGGCACGTCGAGAAACTGCCCGAGCAGGTCGAGCAGCGCCGCCTCGATCGCGGTGATCACGTTGTCGAGCCGCAGGTTGATCTCGTGCGGCTGGCGCAGCACGGCCGCCTCGCCGGCCGACGTCACCTCGTGCCGGATCGTGCGGCCCGCGCCCGGGCCCGTGCCGGACAGCGCCGCGCGCACCGCGTTGAGGGTGGCCTGATAGCGTCCGATCGACTGGCCGACCACGAGATCCGTCATGCGCTCGAGCGCGTGCCGGATGCCTTCGCCGCCCGGCACTTCGCCGACACCCGTGTGCCCGCTGCTGTCGTCGAGGATCACGAGGTTGCGCGTGAAGTACGGCGCGTGCGCGCCGCACAGGTTGAGCAGCATGCTGTCGCGGCCGGCAACGGGAATCACCCGCATGCGCGTGACGCGCGGGGTGCCGGCATGGCGGGATTCGGACATCGGTTCGCTCCTGGTTCCGGTGGTGCACGGGCCGCCGGCTGGGCCGGCGCGGCCCGCGCCGTTCATCGAAGCTCGACGCGGCGGATCTCGCCGACGACGAACACGTAGCAGATCACCGCGACGAGCGCGTGCGCGACCACATAGACGAGCGCGCCGTTGAACGAGCCGCTGCGGTCGACGATGTAGCCGATCGCGATCGGCGTCGTGATGCTGGAGAGGTTGCCGCACGTGTTGAGCAGCGCGCCGCTCAATCCCGCGATCTGGCGCGGGGCGGTGTCGGCGTTGACGGCCCAGCCGAGCGCGCCGAGTCCCTTGCCGAAGAACGACAGCGCCATGAACAGCACGACGAGCACGTGCGAATCGGTGTAGTTGCAGACGATCATCGACATCGACAGCAGCATGCCGAATACGATCGGCACCTTGCGCGCGACCGACAGCGAGCGGCCCTGCCTGAGCAGCGCATCGGACACGATGCCGCCGAGAATCCCGCCGAGGAACCCGCACACGGCCGGGATCGACGCGACGAGCCCCGCGTTGAGGATCGACATCCCGCGCGCCTGCACGAGATAGACGGGAAACCACGTGATGAAGAAATAGGTGAGCGCGTTGATGCAGTACTGCGCGACGTACACGCCGACCAGCATCCTGTTCCT
The DNA here is from genome assembly GCF_001411495.1 of Burkholderia cepacia ATCC 25416. Lineage (NCBI taxonomy): Bacteria > Pseudomonadati > Pseudomonadota > Betaproteobacteria > Burkholderiales > Burkholderiaceae > Burkholderia > Burkholderia cepacia. Next base: position 1,118,324 of record NZ_CP012981.1, read on the forward strand.
CAGCAGCGCCTTCACGTGACGCATCGACGGGCCGCCGTCGCGGCCGCCCGTCGCCTGGTCGATGTTGACGAGCGCACCGCCTTCGGCGAGGTAGTCGAGTTCCGCGCGGTTGATGGTCGGGTGGTCCTTCGGGTCGTACATCGTGCGGTTCCACACCAGCACGAACGCGAAGCCGAGCACGCCCATCACCGCGAACACCGACTGCCAGCCGAACGCGTGCACGAGCCAGCCCATCAGCGGCGCGAACACGACGGTCGCCGCGTACTGCGCGGCGTTGAAGATCGCCGACGCGGTGCCGCGTTCGGCGGCCGGGAACCACGCGGACACGATCCGGCTGTTGGCCGGAAAGGACGGCGCTTCGGCCGCGCCGACCAGGAAGCGCAGCCCGAACAGCAGCGCGAACGCGGCCGCGCCGCCGAAAAAGCCGATCGTGCCCTGCAGCAGCGTGAACAGCGACCAGAAGAAGATGCTGAACGCATAGACGATGCGCGATCCATAGCGGTCCAGCAGCCAGCCGCCCGGCAGCTGCGCGACCACGTACGACCAGCCGAATGCGGAGAAGATGAAGCCGATCTGCACGTGGCTCAGGTGCAGTGCGCGGGCGAGGCTCGGGCCCGCGATCGCGATCGCGGCGCGATCCGCGTAGTTGATCGTCGTGACCGCGAACAGGACGGCCAGCACCAGCCAGCGCACGCGGGTGCGCCGGGCCGTTGCCGACGCGGACGCCGGCAGCGCGTGAAGCGGATTCATGACTGTCTCCTCCGAAGGGCGGAAGGTGCCGTCGTGCGGCTGGCGCGTCGAAAGCGCGCGTTTCTGGGTGACGGTGCTGCCGGCCGGAGGCCGGACGCCGAGGCCCGTGCGGGCCGGAGCGGGGCGTCCGGATCATTCTGTCATGTCGATATTTGCGCTTTCATGCCAATTACTGACTTGATCGATTCAGACTTTGAATCGATCGGCCGCGACGCGTTCCCGCGCATCGCCGCGCTGCGGGCGCGGCTCGCCGACGATGCCGGCGTGCGATTCGCGCACGCCGTCGAGGAAGGCCTGCCGCTGCCGGCTTCGTCGGCGTTCGAGGGCCATGTGTCGCTCGACGACATGCTCGCGAGCGTGCGCGGCGCGGCGACGCCGGCACTGAAGAACTGACCGCGCCACGCGGTCGCCCGCGCGGCGGGAGGCTGGCTATATTTTTACCCGGATGATATTGACATTCAATTTATACCCGGATAAAAATAGCGCCATTCCGATTCCTGCCTGCAGGCGACCACGATGACAACCTCCACGCTTCTTCCTTCGTACACGGTGTTCGACGGCCACCGGCGGCTCGCGACGGGCCCGCTCGTGTCGGTCGCGCTCGCGGCCCGGGAGGCCGGCGACGCGGCCGCCGGCACGATCCTGATCTTCGACGACGCGACCGGCCGCTCGATCGACCTCGACCTGCGCGGCACGCCGGACGAGATCCGCGCGCGCTTCGCGCCGCCGTCGGGCGACGACGCATCCGCGGCCGTCGGCGAGCCGGCCGGCGCGGGCGAACCGCGCGGCCGCGGCCGGCCGAAGCTCGGCGTCGTGTCGCGCGAGGTCACGCTGCTGCCGCGTCACTGGGAATGGCTTGCCGCGCAGCCGGGCGGCGCGTCCGTCGCATTGCGCAAGCTTGTCGAGGACGCGCGGCGCACGCATGCGGCGGCCGATCGTCTGCGCGACGCGCAGGCGCGCGCCTACCACTTCATGTCGGCGATGGCGGGCGACCTGCCCGGTTTCGAGGAGGCCGCGCGCGCGCTGTATGCGAACGACCTGGCGCGGCTCGCCGGGCTGATCGCCGGCTGGCCGGACGACGTGCGCGACCATGCGCTCGCGCTGGCGCGCGGCGATCTGCCGCCGTCCACCGACGACTGCTGAAAGGAGCTTCCGACGCAATGACCGTATTCGACCTGAACCGTGGCGCGATCGCGCCGGTGGCCGACGAGGCCGATCTCGTCGACCTGCGCGTGACCGGCGCCGTCCCGCACGATCTCGACGGCACGTTGCTGCGCAACGGCCCGAATCCGCCGGGCGGCCGCTTCGAAGGGAACGACATGCTGTCGTGGTGGCCGGAAGCCGCGATGCTGCACGCGATCGCGTTCGAAGGCGGCCGCGCGACCGGCTACCGCAACCGCTGGGCACGCACGCAGCGCTGGGCCGCGGTGCATGCACCCGGGCAGGCGCCGCATCTTCCCGACACCAATCCGAACGTGAACGTGCTGCAGCATGCGGGCGAATTGCTCGCGCTGGCCGAGGGCGGCGCGCCGCTCGCGATCACGGCCGCGCTCGATTCGCTCGGCGCGCCGGCGCGGCACGCGGGCCTTGGCGGCGGGATGACCGCGCATCCGAAGGTCGATCCGGTAACGGGCGAGCTGATTGCTTTTCGAGCGGACTGGCGTGCGCCGTGGCTGCGCTACGGCGTGGCCGACGCGCAGGGCGTGCAGCGCGTCGAGATCGAAATCGACCTGAACGCGCCGTCGATGATGCACGACCTCGCGATCACCGAAACCCGCAGCCTGCTGCTCGACCTGAACGTCGGCTACGACTTCTCGCTGCTGAAGCAGGGCCACCGGATGCCGCTGCGCTGGCACGACGACCGGCCCGCGCGCATCGGCGTGATCCCGCGCCACGGCGGCGCGGTGCGCTGGTTCGGCATCGAGCCGTGCTTCATCCAGCACGTCGTGAACGCGTACGACTGCGACGCGTCGTGCATCGTGCTCGATGCGGTGCGTTATCCGTGGTTCCTGCGGCTCGACGCGCGCACGGGTCGCTTCGCCGACAACCCGGTCGGCGAGCTGTGGCGCTACGTGATCGATACGGCGAACGGGCTGATCGACGAAGGGCCGCTCGCCGACGGCGGCATCGAGATGCCGCGCATCAACGAAAGCCGCACGGGGCGCCGCTACCGCTACCTGTATGCGGTGGAACAGCCGAACAATGCGGAAATGCGCGGCGTGATGCGCTTCGACCACGCGAGCGGCACGACGACGCGCTATGCGGTGCCGGCCGGCGACCAGAACAGCGAGCCGGTGTTCGTGCCGCGCCCGGGCGGCGTCGACGAGGACGACGGCTGGCTGCTGGTGATGGTCTACCGCGCGGCGACGGATACCAGCGACGTCGTGATCCTCGATGCGCGCGCGATCGACGCGGGGCCGGTCGCGACCGTGCACCTGCCGCGCCGCGTGCCGGCCGGGTTCCACGGCGCGTGGGTGCCGCGCGAGCGTCGAACGTGAGCGGCTGCGCGCGTCACTGCGCGCGCAGCGCGTCGACGATCTTCAGCCGCGCGGCGCGCATCGCCGGCAGGAACCCGCCGACGAGCCCCATCACGAGCGAGAACAGCAGCGTCTTCACGACGATCGCGGGCGTCAGCACGAAGCGGAACGACAGGTCCGCGAAGGTCTGGAAGTTGGTCGTCGAGAACGACGCGAACTGCATCAGCGACGCGCACGCGAGCCCCGCGACGCCGCCGACGAAGCCGAGCAGCAGCGCTTCCAGCAGGAACGCGGCGAGCACGTTCGTGCGCTTGAAGCCGAGCGCGCGCAGCGTGCCGATCTCGGCGACGCGGTTCGCGACCGATGCGTACATCGTGATCATCGCGCCGATCATCGCGGCGATCGAGAAGATCGTCGACAGCGTGATGCCGAGGATGTTGATGAACTTCGACAGCGCCTTCGACTGGTCGCCGTAGAAGGTCTGCTCGCGTTTCGCCTCGTCGGTCAGCCGCGGGTCGACGTCGATGTCGGCCTTGAAGCGCGCGAAGCCGTCGGCGCTCGGGATGCGCAGCACCATCGACGAATAGCTGGTGCGCCGGAACGACTGCATCAGCTGGTCGACGTCGCCCCAGATCTCCGAATCGAAGCCGCTGCCGCCCGCGTCGAAGATGCCGACGATGGTCCAGTCGCGCTGCGCGAAATGCAGGCTGTCGCCGAGCTGCGTGCCGCTGAAGCCTTTCGCGATCGCGCTGCCGACGATGATTTCCGACGAGCCGGGCGCGAACATGCGGCCGGCGGCGAGCGTCACGTGCGGGCGCAGCGCGAGGCCGGCCGACGACACGCCGCGGATCACGACGTTCGACGGCTTGCCGGTCGACGTCTTCACCAGCGAGATCAGCACGACCGCTTCCTTCGACACGAGCGGCCGGCCGTCGGGGCCGGGCGCGACGGCCGGGTGCATCTCGAGCGCATTGGCCTGCTGATGGTCGATCGAGCTCTGGATCTCGGTTTCGGCGCCCTTGCGGATCACCACCGCGTTGTCGGGTTCGCCGGTCGAGACGAGCGTCTTCGTGAGCCCCGCGTCGAGCATCTGCACCGTCGCGAACACGAAGATCACGAGCGCCATCCCGCCGGCGGTCAGCGCGGTGGTGAGCCGCCGGGTCCACAGGTTGCGCGCGATGTAGTTGAGCGGGATGGCCATGCGTGTCGTTATCCGATCGCCCGCAGGCCTTCGACCACACGCACGCGCGCCGCCTGCCACGCCGGCACGATCGCGGCCGCGAAGCCGACCGCGACCGAGCACGCGGCCTGCAGCGCGACCGTCCCGGTCGACACCTTGAACACCGGGAAGATGCCGCCTGCCGCCTGCTTGAACAGGCTCGCGGCGGGCGGTGTCGCGAGGATCCCGAGCCCGCCGCCGGCCACCGCGATCACGACCGATTCGCCGAACACGATCAGCGCGAGGAATCCGGGGCCGAAGCCGAGCGCCTTCAGCGTCGCGTATTCGGCCGTGCGTTCGCGCGCGCTCATCGCCATCGCGTTCGCCATCACGGCCATGATGATCAGGATCACCACGTACGACACCAGGCGGATCGCCGCGATGATCTGGTTCGACATCGCGACGAAGCCGAGCTGGAACGCCTGCTCGGTTTCGGTCAGCGTCTCGGCGAGCGAGTTCCTGAACACGGCGTCGACGTTGCGTGCGATCGCCGCGCCGTCGTCGGGGTTCGCGACGCCGAGCACGAATACGCCGACCTGGTCGGCCTGCTTCGGCGTGCGCTGCCGCACCGTCTCGTTCAGGTATTCCCAGTGAAACACCAGCTGGCGCGTGATCGTCGAATCGTCGCGGCCGTCGAGAATCCCGCGCACGACGAAGTCCCACGTACCCGGATAGATCGTGCCCTTCAGCGGGATCACGTCGCCGACCTTGAAGCCGAACTGATCCGCGAGCTGGCGCCCGACCAGGCAGCCGCGCCGGTCGCGGTTGTAGTCGGCGCGCTGCTGCCCGGGCACGATGAATTCCGGGTACAGGTCGAGGTAGTTGTCCGATACCGCGAAGCTCGCGAAGAAGTTCTTCGGGTCGCGGTAGATGCCGCCGAACCAGTTCGAGCGCACCACGGCCGTCACGCCTTCGACGCCGCGGATCCGGTTCTCGTAGCTCACGGGCAGCGGAAACACGAGCGAGATCGCGTTGCGCGTGACGAGCCGCCCGCTGGACGCGGCGGCCGCGCCCGCGTACCACGCGTCGACCACCGTATGCAGCAGCCCGAACGCGAGCACCGCGATGGTGAGCCCGAGCACGGTCAGCAGCGTGCGCAGCCGGTGCCGCAGCGCGTTGCGCGCGATCAGCTTCAGCACGTACATCGCGCGCGCTCCCGCAGCCGGTCAGCCGGCGTGCCCATCGATCAGCTCCCCTTTTTCCAGGTGCACGAGCGAGCGCGCGGCGCCGGCCGCGTGCGCGTCGTGGGTCACCATGATGATCGTCTTGCCGAGCTCGGCGTTCATCCGCTGCAGCATCGCGAGCACGTCGGTGGCCGACGCGCGGTCGAGGTCGCCGGTCGGCTCGTCGGCGACGATCAGCACGGGGTCGGTGATCAGCGCGCGCGCGATCGCGACGCGCTGCTGCTGGCCGCCCGACAGCTCGGACGGGTAGTGGCTCGTGCGGTCGCCGAGGTTCACCATGTCGAGCACGAGCTCGACGCGCTCGCGCCGCTCGCGGCGCGACAGGTGCGTGAGCATCAGCGGCAGCTCGACGTTCTCGAACGCGGTGAGCACCGGCATCAGGTTGTAGAACTGGAAGATGAAGCCGACGTTCGCCGCGCGCCATTCGGCCAGTTGCGCCTCCGCGAGCAGCGAGATGTCGAGCCCGCCCACGCGCAGCTCGCCGCTGTCGGGCCGGTCGATGCCGGCCACGAGGTTCAGCAGCGTGCTCTTGCCGGAGCCGGACGGCCCCATCAGCGCGACGAAGTCGCCTTCGCCGATGTCGAGCGTGATGTCGGTCAGCACGGGCACGATCTGGTTGCCGCGCCGGTACGACTTCGCGACGTGGCTGAGCTCGACGAGGGGCGGCGGGGCGTCGTTCACGCGTGCGCTACTTCTTCGCGACGGTCACTTTCGCGCCGTCCTTCAGCTTCGTGCCCGGCGCGAGCACGACCGTGTCGCCGGGCTTCACGCCGCGGATCGCGACGAGCTCGCCGATCCGCATGCCGGCGGTCACGGCCGTTGCATGCACGACGTCGTCCTTCACGACGAACACGACCGGCCGGCCGTCGCGCTCGACCACCGCGCTCGCCTGCACGGCCGTCACGGGCTGCCGGTCCTGTGCCGACACCGGCTTCGACAGGAACGCGATCTTCGCGCTCATGTCGGGCAGCACGCGCTCGTCGCGGTCGACGAAGCGCACCTTCACGAGCACGGTGGCCTTCGAGCGGTCGACGGTCGGCACGATGCGCGACACGCGGCCAGCGAAGCGCATGTCGGGCAGCGCGTCGAGCTGGATCTCGCACGGCTGCTCGGCGCGGATCTTCGCGATGTTCGATTCGGCGACGTCGGCCTCGACCTCGAGCGTGTCCATGTCGGCGATCGTCACGACCGCGCCCTTGCTGTCCGACGCGGACGAGAACGGCGTGATGTTGTCGCCGACGTTCGCGTGTTTTGCGAGCACGATGCCGTCGAACGGCGCGCGGATCACCGTCTGGTCGACCGCGACCTGCGCGGCCTGCGCGTTGGCCTCGGCGGACGCGATCGCGGCCTGGTCGCTGCTGAGCGATGCGCGCGCCTTGTTCACGCGGGCCGTGTCGATGTCGAGCTGCGCGGCCGGCACGGCGCCCTTCGGCGCGAGCGCCGCGGTGCGGCGGAACGCGATTTCGGCGTCCTTCAGCTCGGCCTGCTGCACGCCGAGGTTCGCGCGGGCGACCTTCACCTGGGCGAGCGCCTGCGAGAGCGACGCCTCGACGTCGCGGCTTTCGAGCCGCGCGATGATTTCGTCCTTCTTCACGCGCGTGCCTTCCAGCACGCCGAGCCATTCGACGCGCCCCTGGCCCTTCGACGCGACCGCGGCCTTGCGCTGCGGCACGACGTAGCCGGTCGCATTGAGCTGCGTGTCGTTCTGGTACGGGTAGGCGGACGTGACGGTGGTGGTATCGACGGCCGGCCGGCCGGTCAGCGCGAGGCCGGCGGCGATCGCGACGACGACGATCGCGGCGGCGGCCGCATAGCGGGGCCACCGGCGCGGGCGGGGCGCCGATGCGAGCGGACGCCGGTCGATCTTCAGTTTGTCCAGATTGTGATCGGGCAATTTGAGCGCCTCGAGACGGCGGCGGCCCCGTATCGGTATCGGGGCCGGCCGCGATCCGGTTTCCGGGGAAAGGGACGGATGGACGCCAGTATAAGCGTCGCCCCGGCGGCGTGCGAGCGCGTTTGCGGCGCCGCGGCGGCGGCGGCCGAACCGGTCACGGACAGGGAAATACGGGTACGCCTCCGGGGAAACCCGAAGGGTGCAAGCAACGTGTCAACTCGCCGCGAATGCGGTGCGTTATGGAACCAGTGCGTCAGGTTTTGTCGCGACGGAACGGCGGAAGCCGGCCTCGCGGCCTGGGGCTCCGATGCGAATGCCTCGCATCTTTACTTACCGGTACGTTTGATTTTTTCTCCGCTAAAGGAAGAACAATGAAGAAGACGCTCGCTTCGATCATCGCTGCAGCATTCGCGCTCGCATCGGTTTCGGCATTCGCACAGGAAGCAGCATCGGCACCGGCAGGCGACACGTCGGCTGCTGCACCCGCCAAGAAGGATCACAGCAAGCCGAAGCACCAGCTGAAGCACCACGGTTCGAAGAAGGGCCAGGCGAAGGCTGCAGCCGCATCGGCCGCCGGCACGAACGACGCAGGCACGCAGAACTGAGCGGCTTGCCGCCACGGCCGGCGTTGCCGGTCATCGGTCGGCCAACCCCGCATGCTCCGGCATGCGGGGTTTTGTTTTTTCAGGCGCCCGATTCGCCCGATTCGCCCGGTTCGTCGAGCCGGACGGGCGGCGGCGCGCGCATCGCGTCGACCACCGTGCGCATGCGCCGCCAGTGCGAGCCTTCCCAGAACACGCGCCGGCACACGTCGCACGCGGCGAAGCGCCGGTGCCGCTGCCGGACGCCGGCCGGCACGCGCGGCGCGGCGGCGGCCGCGTCGAGCGGATGCAGCGGGGCGTTGCAGCGCAGGCATAGCCGGAACGGGCGCATGTGCGGCGCGAGATCGAGCCGCTCGAACAGTTCGCGCAGCTGGTCGGCCGGCTGCAGCGCGTGCAGGTAGCAGCCGCGCTCGACCGCACGCCGCTTGAGCAGTTCGCGGTCGCGGGTCAGCACGATCCGGCCCTCGCGCGCGGCGAGCGCCGCCAGTTCGTCGTCGCGGTAGTGGTTGTCGTAGCAGGTGTCGAAGCCCGCGAGGCGCAGCAGTTGCGCGAGGCCGCCGAGATGCGCGTCGGCGACGAAGCGCCATTGCCCCGGTGGCGGCGCGGCGACTCCGCGGGCTGCCGGTTGCGCGCGCTCCGGAAAGGCTTCGACCCGGTCGCCGTCGTCGAGCGGCCGGTCGAGCGCGGCCGGCGCGTCGTTGATGCACAGCCGGCCGATTTCGGTATGCGGGACGCCGAGCGCCTCGATCGCGTGCTTCACCGTCGCATCGCGCGCGCAGGCGTGCCCGAACGCGCGGTCGCGCTGCGCGCGCGGGAGAAACGCGTTCAGTTCGTCGTGGAAGCGGAAGGTCGCGATCGCCATGCGCGCAGTATGGCACCGCGCATGGCCGGCCGCGTGCCCTGCAGGCACCCCGCATCTGTGTTTAACTCCCCGCTTCACGGAGCGAAGGAGCGGGAAATGGATCTCGGATTTATCGGGCTGGGCGAAATGGGGCAGGCAATCGCGACGAACCTGCTGAAGGCCGGACACACGGTGCGGGTCTGGAACCGGTCGCGCGAGCGCGCCGAGCCGCTGGCCGCGGTCGGCGCGCAGATCGTCGACACGCCGGCCGACGCGTTTCGCGGCGACGCGGTGTTCTCGATGCTGGCCGACGATGCCGCCGCGCGCGAGATCTTCGACGATGCGCTGCTCGCGCAGGCGCCGCGCGGCCTGATCCACGTCAACATGGCGACGGTGTCGGTCGCGCTGGCCGAATCGCTCGCGCACGCACATGCGTCGCGCGGCATCCATTACGTCGCCGCGCCGGTGATGGGGCGCCCCGATGTCGCGGCCGCCGCGCGCCTGACGATCATGGCGGGCGGCCCGGCCGAGGCGATCGACCGCGTGCAGCCGCTGTTCGACGCGATCGGCCAGAAGACCTGGCGGTTCGGTTCGCTGCCGCAGCACGCGAACGTCGCGAAGATCGCCGCGAACTTCACGCTCGCGTCGGCGATCGAGACGCTCGGCGAGGCGTCCGCGCTGCTGGGCGCGCACGGCGTCGCGATGCGCGACTTCCTCGACGTGATCACCGGCAGCGTGTTTCCGGGGCCCGTCTACGAGGGTTACGGCTCGATGATCGCCGAGCGGCGCTACGAGCCTGCGCGCTTCAAGGCGCGCCTCGGGCTGAAGGACGTTCGCCTGGCGCTGGAAGCCGGCGACGCCGTGTCGGTGCCGCTGCCGGTGGCGAGCGTCGTGCGCGACAACCTGCTCGACGCGCTTGCGCACGGCGGCGGCGAACAGGATTTCGCGGTGCTCGGCGAAGTCGCGCTGCGCCGCGCGGGCCGCTGATCCGCCCCGCGACAGAAGTCGGGCGCACCGGCATAATCGACGTTTCGTTTTCCTTGCATCGAGGCAGAGGCAGTCATGAACTTGCATACGTGGTGGCTTTTCGTGGCGACGGTGTTCGTCGTGTCGGCGATTCCGGGCCCGAACATGCTGCTGGTGATGACGCACGGCGCGCGCCACGGGCTGCGGCGTTCGGCATGGACGATGGCAGGCTGCCTCTCCGCGCTGGTGCTGATGCTGTCGGTGTCGGCGGCGGGCCTCGGGGCCGTGCTCGAGGCTTGGCCGGCGATGTTCAATACGTTGCGCTTCGCGGGCGCGGCCTACCTGATCTACCTCGGCGTGAAGGCGTGGCGCGCACGCGTGGACGACGAGCAGCCTGCCGCCGACGTCGAAACCGTGTCGCGCCAGGCCACGCCGGGATCGCGCGGGGTGCTGTTCCGCAACGGTTTCCTGGTCGCGGGCAGCAACCCGAAGGCGATCCTGTTCGCGGCCGCGCTGCTGCCGCAGTTCATCAACGCGGCCGAGCCGACGCTGCCGCAATTCGGCATTCTCGTCGTCACGTTCGCGGTGATCGAGGTGAGCTGGTATCTCGTCTACGCGTCGTTCGGCACGCGCATCGGCGCGACGCTGAAGAGCCAGAGCGTTGCGAAGATCTTCAACCGGCTGACGGGCGGGCTGTTCGTCGGCTTCGGTGCGATGATGGCGCTGGTCCGTCACTGATTTCGATCCGACACCGGTGCGCCGAACGCCCCGTCCCTCGCGAGAGGGCGGGGCGTTCCGCTTTTTGGGGCTCGCTTCACGCGCGCGGGCGAGTCAACGCCGCTGTGCCGGCGCCGCGTCCGGCCGAGCGCCCGAAGACGGCGGCCGCGCCGGCGAACGCGAACCCGACGCCGCACACCGCGCTCCACCCGCCCCACGCCCACGCACTGCCTGCGAGCGCCGCGCCGAGCGCGCCGCCGATGAAGAACAGCCCGACGAACAGCCCGTTCAGGCGGCCGCGTGCGGCCGGGTTCAGCAGGTTGATCGCGCGGCGGCCGATCGTCTGGTCGACGATCACGCCCGCGTCGAGCAGCGCCGCGCCGCCGGCCAGCAGCGCGAGCGCGAGGCCGCGATGCGCGTGCGCGTCGAAGCCGAACCAGCCCGCACCCGCGATCCCGAGCAGGGCGAGTGCCACGAGCATCGTGCCGTGCGCGATCCGTTGCGCGGCCGGCCCGTGACCGCGGTCGCCGGCGCGGCCCGCGAGCGGCGTGACGATCGCGCCGCTCGCGCCGGCGAACGCGAACCATGCGATCCCGTGCAGGTCGAGGCCGAACGGCGGCTGCGCGAGCCGCAGCCCGACCGCGGTCCAGAATGCGCTGAACGCGGCCATCGCGAGCGCGGCCGACAGCGCATGCCGGCGCAGCACCGGCTCGTCGGCCAGCAGGCGCCCCATCGACGCGAGCAGCGCGCGGTAGCCGGCCGTGATCGACGGCGTGCGCGACGGCAGGCGCAGGGCCAGCACGACGGCGATTGCAGCGTTCGCAAGCGCGGCCAGCAGATAGAAGCCGCGCCAGCCGACCGAGCCCGCGATCAGGCTCGCGAGCGGCCGCGACAGCAGGATGCCGAGCATCAGCCCGCTCATCACGTTGCCGACCGCGCGGCCGCGCTGCGCCTCGGGTGCCATCGACGCGGCCATCGGCACGAGCATCTGGATCACGCTCGACGCGCCACCGGCCACGAGGGTGGCGAGCAGGAACACGGTGCCCGACCGCGTGAACGCGGGCAGCGCGAGTGCAGCCGCGCATACGGCCAGCGTCGCGACGATCAGGCGGCGGTTCTCGAGCAGGTCGACAAGCGGCACGAGCAGCACGAGCCCGGCCGCGTAGCCGAGCTGCGGCAACATCGCGACGAGGCCGGCAAGGCCGGGCGGCAGATGCAGATCGGCGCTGATCGGGCCCGTCAGCGGTTGCGCGGCGAACAGGTCCATCACGATCACGCCGACCGTCGCGGCGAAGAACAGCGTCATGCCCGCGCTCAACGCGGGCGGCGTGCCGGCGGGCGTGCTTTCGGGCATGCGGACGGCGGCGGGGCAAGGGTTGGCGGGGCAGTTCATCGGAAGCCTGGCGAGTGAGTCGAAGGAGTCCCCATCGTAGGTGCCTGATGTTTATGCGACAATTGAAATATCTCTAACATGATTATGCGAGTTTGTTTTGAATACGCGTGATCTCCAGGCGTTCGTCGCGGTGGTCGACAGCGGGTCGATGGTCGCCGCGGCCGCGAAGCTCCACCTGACGCAGCCGGGCCTGACGCGGCGCGTGCAGAATCTCGAAACGCTGCTCGGCATGTCGCTGCTCGAACGGCAAAGCAAGCCGCTGAAGCCGACTGCCGCCGGGCGCGACGTCTACGCGCTCGCGCGCAACGTGCTGGGCGCGGTCGACGAGCTGATGGCGGCGGGCGCGCCGGACAGCGAGCCGTCCGGCGAGCTGCGCATCGGCGTGCCGCCGTTCCTGTCCGAGCTGGCGCTCGAGCAGCCGATCGACCGGCTGCGCGACGCGTTCGGGCGCCTCACGCTGCGCGTGACGGCCGGCTGGTCGCCGGCGCTGATGCAGGGCATCGAGCGCGGCACGCTCGACGTCGCGGCCGTGATGGTGCCGGCGAGTTCGGTATTGCCCGATACGTTCACGTCGACGCTGCTCGGCACCCAGCCGACGGTGCTCGTCGCCGCGCGCGACTTTCCGCTGCCCGACGGCCCGTTGTCGATCGACATGCTGTCGCGTTTTCCGTGGGTGCTGAGCCAGGACGGCTGCGGGATGCGTTCGGCGCTGAGCCGCACGCTCGGCGCGGCCGGGCTGCCGTTCGACGTCGCGGTCGAGGCATTCGGCTCGGAGCTGCAGCTGTCGCTCGTCGCGCGCGGCGCGGGCATCGGCATCGCCGCGCCGAACGCGCTGGCGCGCAGCGCGCACCGCGACGCGCTGAGGGTGGTGGAAACGGCGGGACTGGAGACGCGGATCAACGTGTGGATCGTGCACGGCGCGCTGCCGGGCCGGCTGGTGCGGCCCGTCGCGCTGCTGCGCGATGCGCTGGGCGAAGTGCTCGACCGGGAAAGCAGGGTGGGGTCAGATGCAGTGAAGGCGATCTAGAGTCGGCATTCGAGGGAAAGTCCGTATTTTCTCTACGAAAATGTTGCAATGCGGAAACCGATTCGCTAGAATTGCACCTGTCTCCTCCATGTCTCCTCTGATATGGATTCAGCCCGCCTCTTAGGCGGGCTTTTTTTTGCCTGCGATTTTGCCGCGGCATGCCATGCGTCGTCCGTCGCGGCGCTCAGAACTTGTACGTCATCCCGACGTAGCTGATGATCGGGTCGGCCTTCAGGTCCGATTTCGATTCCGAGAGCACCGTGCCGTCGGCCGCCTTGATCGTCACCGTCGACGTCGTCTTCAGCGGGATGTACGTCACCGACGCGATCAGCCCGAAATGCTCGGTCATGTTGTACTGCAGGCCGGCGTTGAACACCGGCTGCCATGACGACGACGCCTTCGCCTCCACCGATGTCGTACCCGGCTTGCCCGCGCCCGCCGCGAGAATCGCGCCGAGGTTGTCCTGGGTCTGCTTGATGAAGTTCGTGTTGAGCTGAAGGTCGCTGAACCAGTTGTACGACACGCCGAGGCCGAGGAACGGCCGGAACTTCGCGGTGGCCTGCCCGAAGTAGTACTGCAGCAGCACGGCCGGGCTCCACTGCCGCACGCTCTTCACGATCGGGTTGACCGACGCGAGCCCGATGTTCTGCGTGCCGAGCGCGCCGGCCGGGCCGGGCGGCCTGATCGTGCCCTGGCCCGACACCTTGAACACCGGCGGCACGCCGGCCACCGACGTGACCGCGATGTGGTCGGTCAGGAAGTGGCTGACCGTCAGGCCGACGGTGTCGGCGCCGCTCGTGTGCAGCCCGGTGCCCGGCGACGTGAACGACGGCGGCAGCCGCAGCGGCGTGTTGATCGGTGTCGGTGCGACGTTGGTCGTCATCGGCGTGCTGCTCTGCTGCGGCATCACGTGGAACCAGCCCAGCGTGACGACGTTGCTGCCGGCGCTCTGCGCGTGCGCCGCGAGCGGCGCCAGCACGGCGGCGCCGGCCGCCGCGCAGAGAAGGGTTTTCTTCATCACGGCATTTCCCTCCGCTTACTGGACGAATGCGCCGATCGTGAAATACGGCGTCGATCCCGCGTTGTCGAGGAAACCGAACACGCCGCCCGAGAAGATGAACTTGCCGGTCGGCGACGTGCTGCCCGAACCCGTGTGGATTGTCGTGACCGTGCCCGGCACCTTCTGCGTGTAGTCCAGGTCGAGCGCGGTCGCGAGCGATGCCTGCGACGGCTGGAACGGATCGAGCAGCGTGGCCTGCTTGTCGATCAGCGCGGTGGTCCGGTAATCGAACTGGCTGTCGACGCCGATGTATTCACCGTTCTGCGAACCGGCCGCGATGGCCGTCTGCGGCGCGAGGATCGAGATGCTCGATTCGTCGTCGGCGGTGAGGCCCGGCACCCCGTTGCTGTCGGGCGTCGGGTTCGGATTCGCCACCCCGGTGCGCACGAGGATCGGCACGAGCTGGTTGCGCAGCTTGCCGACGATCATGAAGGCCTTGCCCTGCGGCGTCGTCGACAGCGTCGGTTTCAGCTGGCTCGCATAGTTGTTCGACTGGAATGCGCCGCTGCCGTCCGCCGACTGCACGAAGTTCGTGCCTCGCTGCGTGCACGCGCCGCCGGCGAACTGGCCGGTCGAGTCGCACTTGGTCCAGGTGCCGTCGGCGTTGATCGTCACCTTCGCGTCGATCGATGCCGGCGCGAAGTTCTGCGACGGCACTTCACCGAAGCCCGTGTGACTGTACGTGCCCGCCACCTTCGTGATGTCGGTTTCGATCGACGAGAAGCCGATGAACGGGTAGTACGGGAATTTCGTGTCGGGCACCGCGGCCTGGCCGAGCACGCCGTTGAACTGGATCTCCTTGCCGGGAATCGTGCCGCCCGCGACGCCCATGCCGACGAAGATGCGCGCCGGGCGCGACGGATCGAGGCTCGCGCCGTTCAGGCGGAATGCGCACTGGTTCAGCTTGTTGGTCGGCAGCAGCGTTTCCTGCGTGAGCGTGCCGCTGTCGACGGTGCCCGCGCGGGTCGGCACGACGGTGCCGGTCGTTTGCGGAACCGGCGATTCGACATAGGTGACCTGCCAGGTCATCTTGGTCGTGTCGAGCTGGACCTTGGCGAGTTCGCCGCTGCCCGCACCGCCCGTAAACACGGTGGTGTAGTCGAGCGAGGCAGGGCAGAGCCGGTCTTCGACGAGCGGGGGCGGATTGTCGCCGCCGCTGCCGCTGCCGCCGCAGGCAGAAAGAAGGGGGGCGGCAAGGGCCGCCGCCAGAATGAGGTTGCGCTTCATGTTGCTCCTCCAGATTTGTCTTGTGCGGCGGCCAGCTCCCTGTCGGCCGCTTCTGTTGCTTGTGCTCGTCCTGCTTGCGCCGTGCCGCGCGCTCGTGCGTCACGCGACGGCGGCCAGCCCGCCGTCGCGTCCTCGTCCGCTACTTGCTGATCTGCGCGCCCACGCCGAAGTACGGTGTCGACGAAGTCGTCGAGTTCGCCGACGTCGACGTGACGCCGCCGTTCACCGTGCCCTGGATCAGCGCCGCGTACAGCCCGCCCGTCGCGATCACGACGCCAGTTGCGGACGGGTAGTTCGTGCCGGGCGGCGGCTTCGGCGTCGTCGTCGCGTTCAGCAGGCCCGGCGTCGCCTGGCCGTAGTCGAGCGAGAAGCCGTCTTCCTCGACCTGCGTGCTCGGGTTGATGAACGACGCGTTGCTGCCGCGGATCAGGGCCGCCGTGTACTTGAAGTTCGAGTCCGCGCCCGCGTAGCCGCCGTCGATCGCGCCCGACTGGATCGCCGTTGCCGCACCGAGCACCGCGATGCCCGATTCGTCGTCGACCTGCGCGTCGGTATACAGCGGCGGCGTGCCGAGGTTCACGTTGCCCGTACGCACGATCACCGGCACCGTCGCGCCGTTGAGCTGGCCGATCACCATATGCGCGGTGGCCGACTTGCCGGTCGCGCCGACGATCGGCAATTGCGTCTGCGGCAGCGTCTGCGGCGCCTTCGTGCTGTCGAAGTAGCCGCCGTTCGCGCTCGTCTTCCACGGGTCGCCGGTCGTCTGGCAGCCGCCCGCGCCGCTCGACGTGCACGCGCCGTTCGCATCGAACGTCTCGCTCGAGTTCGTGCCTTTCGTCGCGTAGTCGCCCGACGGCACCAGGTGGTAGATCAGCGCGTTGTACGTACCCGGCAGCTTCGACAGGTCGGTCGTCGTGTTCGCGAAGCCGAGGAACGGATAGAAGTCGAAGTGGCGGTTCGGCACCTTGCCGACGTCCTTTGCCACCACGATCGGGCCGATGGCGATCGTCAGCCCGTCGTACTGGATCGTCGCGCCGGGAATGCCGCCGCCCGCGACGCCCATGCCGACCAGCAGCATCGGCGGGTTCGCCCGGTTGAAGTCGGCGGCCGTCGAGTACGTGGCGCCGCCCGGCGCCTTGCCCGTGCCCGGCGTGAGGATGAATGCGCAGCGCGTCTGCTCGGCGGTTGGCAGCGTGCCGGTCGGCGGGTGCATGACCGCACCGGTGATCGTCGTGCCGGCGCGGCTCGGCGTGACCGTGCCGGTCGCGAGCGGAATCGGCGATTCGAGCCACTTGAGCGTGTAGGTCATCGCCACGGCGTCGATGTTGACGCTGACGATCTCGCCGCTACCGGCGCCGCCGAGGTACGTGCTCTTCACGATGTCCGCGTTGGCCGGGCACAGCGCGCCGTTGACGGGCTGCGAAGGCGGCGGCCCTTGCGTGCCGCAGCTCGATCCGGAACATTGGGGGGCATTGATCGGCGCGGGTGCGCCGCCGTCCCCCCCACCACATGCAACCAGGAAAGGGGCAATGGCAAAGGCCGTTGCCACCCCCTTCGATAAGGCGTGCGACATGCCGCTGTCTCCAATCGTTTAATTGTGCGAGCTAATGTCGCTGCCTGGATTTTTGCTGTCAATTGATGAACCCGTCTAAAAAAGGCGATTGAAACGGGCATCGTGTTTTGAATCCTTGTCTGACACGGTATTCAGTAAGAATTAAAACGTGCGACAGGCTGCCTGAAGCTGCCGGAGTGGGGAATGTGCGACGCCGGACAGGCCGGCGAAGAGCCTTCCCGCATATAACGGCAGCGTTTAAAGCGGTCGGTATCCGGTTTATCCCTATTCGGGATTGACTGGATAAAGAGGGGGTGGAATTAATTCACTGGTAATCGCGCAATCGAAAGCTTGTAAATATTTGTAAATGCGCGATCGGTAATTTTTTTATATATTGCGTGATACCGGTAAATAAAAAGCCGGCCAGTGGCCGGCTTTGCATTGCATGCGATGTTGAATCAGCGTTTGAGACCCGCATCCTCGGCCGCGCCGATGTTCAGGTTCATGCACTGGATCGCGGCGCCCGATGCGCCCTTGCCGAGGTTGTCGAGGCGCGCGACCGTGACGAAGCGCTCTTCGTTGCCGAACACGAACAGGTCGACACGGTTCGTGTCGTTGTTCGCCTGCACGTCGAAGAAGCCGCCGTCGAGGTTCGCGTCCGCATCGAACGGCGCGACGCGCACGAAGGCTTCGTCCGCGTAGTACTCGGCGAACACACGCTGCACGTCCTGCGGCGTCGCGCGTTTCGCGAGCTGCCCGGGCGTGAAGTAGGTCGTCACCGCGAGGCCCTTCAGGAACGGGCCGACGATCGGCGTGAAGATCGGCGGGTTCGCGAGGCCCGTGTGCGCGGCCATTTCCGGCAGGTGCTTGTGCGTGAGGCCGAGCGCGTACGGGCGCGGGCTCGCGAGCTTGCCGCCCGGCGCCGCGCTTTCGTAGTCGGCGATCATCGACTTGCCGCCGCCGCTGTAGCCGGTGATCGAGTAGCTGTGCGCGGCGAACGTCGGTGCGACGATGCCCGCATCGACGAGCGGACGCATCGCGAGCACGAAGGCCGATGCATGGCAGCCCGGCACCGCGATGCGCTTCGACGTGCGAATCTTATCGCGCTGCGCGCGGGTCAGTTCCGGCAGGCCGTAGGCCCAGTCGGCGCTGGTGCGGAACGCGGTGCTCGCGTCGATCAGCGTCGTGTTCGGGTTCTCGACGAGCGACGCCGATTCGCGCGACGCGACATCCGGCAGGCACAGGAACGTGACGTCCGACGCGTTGATCAGGCGGCGGCGCTCTTCGACGTCCTTGCGCTTCGCTTCATCGATGCGCAGGATCTCGATGTCGCTGCGTGCCGACAGGTATTCGAAGATCTTGAGGCCGGTCGTGCCTTCCTGGCCGTCGACAAAAACTTTGGTGCTCATTTCGCTCTCACTGAATGAAACGGGGCCCGCGCCCTGAATCCGCCATTTTAAGACGTCATCCGGCGGGCCTGCATCGCGCGGGTCGAAAAAAAGACGGCCGGCGGGCCGTCTTGTGTCCCTTTGACGCACACCGGCGCGTGCTCAGACGCGGCCGGCGACCCAGCGGGCCGTCGCTTCGGCGACCCGCCGGCCGAATGCCTTCCCGGTTTCGAGGTCGCCCGGCAGCGGGCCTTCGTCGGGCGTCGCATCGGCCGGCGACTGCGCGAGCAGGCCCGTCGAGCCGCCCAGGTAGTTGATGTCGTTGCGCGTGGCCGCCTTCGAGTTGGCCGGCATCAGGCTCGTGCCGACCCACACCATCCCATGCTGCATCGACAGCGTGACGAAGTATTGAATCGTCGAGAACTTGTCGCCGTTCATGGTCGCGGAGTTCGTGAAGCCCGCGGCGATCTTGTCCTTCCATTTCTGCGTGAACCACGCTTTCGACGTCGCATCGGCGAATTGCTTGAACTGCGCCGACGGGCCGCCCATGTAGGTCGGTGCCCCGAAGACGATCGCGTCGGCCGCGTCGAGCGCGGCCCAGCCCGCGTCGTCGACGTCGCCGACGGCGAGCAGGCGCACGGTCGCGCCGGCGTCCTGCGCGCCCGCGTGAACGGCCTCGGCCAGTTTCTGCGTGTGACCGTAGCCGCTGTGATAGACGATGACGATGTTCGACATGAGGCGTTCTCCGGAAAGGAACGGGAACGGCGGCCGTTGCGGCACGCCGGGTCACGCGTCGCCGGCCGGCGACGCGACGGATGCGCGGCGTGGCGCCGCGACCGGTGACGACGAGTCTAGCAAGCCGAAATGACGCGAAAACACGCGGGCGCGGAATACGCTCGGAGTGCGCCAGTGCGCGGCGGCAGGCAATTGCGGCGGCGCGCGGCAGGGGACGATGCCCGTCACCCGTTATTGCCCGTAGTTGACCGTGAGTTGCGCGGTGCCGATCGCCAGCGTGCCGATCTCGTGCTCGAACATCGGCGCGGGGCGCCCCTGCGCGACGCGCAGGTCGTCGCCCTTCAGCGCGTAGACGGTGACCACATAGCGGTGCGGCTTGCCGGGCGGCGGGCACGGGCCGCCGTAACCGTCGATTCCGAAGTCGTTGCGCGCTTCGCTTGCACCGATGCGCCGCAGGAAGCCGGATGCGCTCGCGTCGGCGGGCAGGCTCGTGACTGTCGCGGGAATGCCCGCCACGGCCCAGTGCCACCAGCCGTGCCCCGGCGCGTCGGGATCGAAGATCGTGACCGCGTAGCCGCGCGTGCCGGGCGGCGGGTTGTGCCAGGCGAGCTGCGGCGAGTGGTTGCCGCCCTTGCAGTCGCCGCGGTCGAACACGTTCGCGGCACGGACGCGCCCGCCCGGCGTCAGGTCGTCGCTCGTCACGGTGAACGCGCCTTCTGCATGCGCGGGCACGGCGGCGAACGCGGCGGCATAAAGGAGGACGAGGTGGGCGAAGAGAGCGAGGAGGGCGGCAAGGAACGGCGACGGGCGACCCGATGGCGCAGGCGGAGTGATCCGGCGATCCACACGCATATGGCGCTTCTCCCGTCACGTGGGCCGGATCGATGCTTCCGGCGTTGTTGGCGTTGTGCGTTGCCCGCGCAGCTGATGGCGACGATGGATCAAGTCTAGCATTAGGGTTCGATGAGCGATGCACGCCGCGACCCATGGTCGCGATCGTTTGCTGCGCGAATCGGCGGACAAAAAAAACCGCCCGCGATGAAGCGGGCGGCTTGTTCAGCCAGGACGCCGGCCTGCGGGCCGGCGCGGCGTCATTCCTTCGGGGCCGTCGCGCCGCCGTGCGCCGCCGACCACTCGGCCGGTGCGTGCAGGAATTTCTCGACTTCGTCGAGCGTCTTCGTCTCGAAGTAGCCCGAAGCCTTCGCGACGCGCAGCACGTCCCACCACGTGGCGAGCGCGTGCAGGTCGACGTCGATGTCCTTCAGGACCGACACGCTTTCCTTGAAGATGTCGTAGTGGAACAGCACGAAGCAGTGGTTTACGGTCGCGCCCGCGGTGCGCAGCGCGTTGACGAAGTTGATCTTGCTGCGGCTGTCGGTCGTCAGGTCTTCCACGAGCAGCACGCGCGAGCCTTCTTCCAGATGGCCTTCGATCTGCGCGTTGCGGCCGAAACCCTTCGGCTTCTTGCGCACGTACTGCATCGGCACCATCATCCGGTCCGCGATCCATGCCGCGAACGGGATGCCGGCCGTCTCGCCGCCCGCCACCGCGTCGATCTGCTCGAAGCCGATGTCGCGCGTGATCGTCGTTTCTGCCATTTCCATCAGCGCGCGGCGCACGCGCGGATACGAAATCAGCTTGCGGCAGTCGATATAGACGGGGCTTGCCCAGCCGGACGTGAAGATGAACGGTTTTTCTGCGTTGAAGTGCACTGCCTGCACTTCGAGCAGGATTTTGGCGGTCGTATCCGAGATCGACTGACGATCGTAGCCTGTCATGGGCATTCCTTGGGTGATGAGCGAAGAGCGGGCGCGGGCCCGGTGGCGCAGCAAGGGGAACCTGCCCTGGGGGCCGGGGCGCGATCGGAGGGCCAATCGCATCGCTGCGCGCGTAGCCGGCTATTTTACCCGATTCAGGCCGGTTTTCGGCGGAATTCACGCGGGTTCGCCGCTCGGCTCACCACCGGCGAAACAAACGGGGCGGGACCGCTCGCGCTGATGCGGAGGATGCGGCGCTGCACCAACGGAGGTCATTTAGGGGGTGTACACTAGGCGACCCTTAGAAATCGTTCAGTACTTTGTACTTTCCTCTTGCCATCCGCCAAGGTTCGATGGCGTGCCGACCCGGCGCGCTGCGTGCCGTCTCGCAGTCGACCATCCCCTCGATTCAAGCAGACGCGGCCCAAGGTGCTGTGTACTGAACCGTCAATATTTCGCATGTCTCTCGCAGGTCAATCATGGACGAACAACTGAAGCAGGCGGCACTCGCCTATCACCAGAATCCGAAACCCGGCAAGATTTCGGTCACCCCGACCAAGCCGCTGTCGAACCAGCTCGACCTGTCGCTCGCGTATTCGCCGGGCGTCGCCGCTGCGTGCGAAGCGATCCACGCCGATCCGCTCGATGCGCAGAAGTACACGTCGCGCGGCAACCTCGTCGGCGTCATCACGAACGGTACGGCCGTGCTGGGCCTCGGCAACATCGGCCCGCTGGCCGCGAAGCCGGTGATGGAAGGCAAGGGCTGCCTCTTCAAGAAATTCGCGGGCATCGACGTGTTCGACATCGAACTGTCGGAATCCGACCCCGACAAGCTCGTCGAGGCGATCGCGATGCTCGAGCCGACGCTCGGCGGCATCAACCTCGAGGACATCAAGGCGCCGGAATGCTTCTACATCGAGCAGAAGCTGCGCGAGCGCATGAAGATCCCCGTCTTCCACGACGATCAGCACGGCACCGCGATCATCGCGTCGGCCGCGATCCTGAACGGCCTGAAGGTCGTCGGCAAGAAGCTCGCCGAAGTGAAGCTCGTGTGCTCGGGCGCGGGCGCCGCAGCGATCGCGTGTCTGGACCTGCTGGTCAATCTCGGCCTGACGAAGTCGAACATCCTCGTCGCCGATTCGAAGGGCGTGATCTACGAAGGGCGCGGCAATCTCGATCCGTCGAAGCAGCGCTATGCGGCGACCACCGACGCACGCACGCTCGCCGACGCGATCGTCGGCGCGGACGTGTTCCTCGGCTGCTCGAGCGCGGGCGTGCTGAAGCAGGACATGGTCAAGACGATGGGCGACAAGCCGCTGATCCTGGCGCTCGCGAACCCGGAACCGGAAATCCGCCCGGAAGACGCGAAGGCCGTGCGCCCGGACGCGATCGTCGCGACCGGCCGTTCGGACTACCCGAACCAGGTCAACAACGTGCTGTGCTTCCCGTTCATCTTCCGCGGCGCGCTCGACGTTGGCGCGACGACGATCACGGAAGAAATGAAGCTCGCGTGCGTGCGCGCGATCGCCGAACTGGCGGAAGAAACCGACCAGAGCGAGGAAGTCGCGAAGGCGTATGAAGGCCACTCGCTCGAATTCGGGCCGGACTACCTGATTCCGAAGCCGTTCGATCCGCGCCTGATCATCAAGATCGCGCCGGCCGTCGCGCAAGCCGCGATGGATTCGGGCGTCGCCACGCGTCCGATCCAGGACATGGACGCCTACCGCGAGCAGCTCGGCGCGACCGTCTACCGCACCGGCATGGTGATGCGCCCGGTGTTCGCGACCGCGAAGCAGAAGCAGGCGCGCATCGTGTTCGCCGAAGGTGAAGACGAGCGCGTGCTGCGCGCCGCGCAGTTCGTGCTGCAAGAAAAGATCGCGAAGCCGATCATCATCGGCCGTCCGTCGGTCGTCGACATGCGCCTGCAGAAGATCGGCTCGAAGCTCAAGGCCGGCACCGATTTCGAAATCGTCGATCCGGAAGACGATGCGCGCTACCACCGCTACTGGCAGGCGTATCAGGAGATCGGCGCGCGCGACGGCGTGACGCCGGAAGTCGCGAAGGCCGCAATGCGCAAGTTCAACACGCTGATCGGCACGATGCTCGTGCACCTGGGCGATGCGGACGGGATGATCTGCGGGATGATCGACACGTTCCACAGCCACCTGAAGTTCATCGAGCAGGTGCTGGGCCGCGCGAAGGGCGCCGAGCACTTCGCCGCGATGAACCTGCTGATGCTGCCGGGCCGCAACCTGTTCGTGTGCGACACGTACGTGAACGAGCTGCCGAGCGCCGAACAGCTCGCCGACATGACGATCCAGGCCGCGGCCGAGATCGAGCGCTTCGGCATCGCGCCGAAGGCCGCGCTGCTGTCGAACTCGAACTTCGGCAGCGCGCCGTCGGCGTCGTCGCGCCGGATGGGCGAGGCCCGCAAGCTGATCGTCGAACGTGCGCCGAACCTGGAAGTCGACGGCGAAATGCACGGCGACGCGGCGCTGTCGGAAATGATCCGCAAGCAGGCGTTCCCCGGCACGACGCTGTCGGGCGAAGCGAACCTGCTGATCATGCCGAACGTCGAAGCGGCGAACATCGCGTACAACCTGCTGAAGATGGTCGGCGGCGAAGGCGTGACGGTCGGTCCGTTCCTGCTCGGCGCGGCGAAGCCGGTCCACATCCTGACGCCGGCTGCGACCGTGCGCCGGATCATCAACATGACGGCCGTTGCCGCCGCGAACGTGAACACGAAGTAAGTCCACGCCTGCGTGTGTCGCGCTTCAGGCGCGGCGCAAGGAAAAACGCCACGGAACCTGCGTTCCGTGGCGTTTTTTTATTGCGAATCGCCGGCCGGGGCGGGCGTTCGAACCGCGAATGCCCGCGCCCGTCGGCCGGCCGTCACGCGACCTGCTGGTGCGACTGGCCGCCTGCCGGCGCCCGCCACTTCGCGAGCAGCGTGCTCCACTTCTGGCGTACCGCGCGCAGGTTGTTCTCCTTCACGTGGCCGTAGCCGCGAATGCCGTCCGGCAGCGCCGCGAGCTCGAGGGCGAGCGGGCGGTTGGCCGCGTTCAGCCTGGCCAGCACTTCGTCGATCAGCGCTTCGTACTCGCCGATCAGCGCGCGCTCGGAGCGGCGTTCCTCGGTGCGGCCGAACGGGTCGAGCCCCGTGCCGCGCAGGAACTTCGCCTTCGCGAGCCAGCGGAAGGCCGTCATCATCCACGGGCCGTACGCCTTCTTCACCAGATGGCCGTGTGAGTCCGTCTTCGCGAACAGCGGCGGCGCGAGGTGGAATTTCAGCTTCCAGTCGCCTTCGAACTGCGCGGACAGGCGCGCGAGGAACGCGGGATCGGACTGCAGCCGCGCGACCTCGTATTCGTCCTTGTACGCCATCAGCTTGAACAGGTTGCGGGCGACTGCTTCAGTCAGCTGCTCCTGCACCGTGTCGCCGTCCGCCAGTGCACGCTCGGCGGCGCGCACCTTGTCGACGAACGCCGCATAGCGCGCCGCATACGCGGCGTTCTGGTACGCGGTGAGGAATTCCACGCGCTTCGCGATCAGTGCGTCGACCGCCTTCTTCGTGTGCAGCGCGATCACCGTGGCGCCTTGCGCGGGGCGTGCGTCGCCGGCCGCGGCCTGCTTCACGCTCGCCAGGTCGTACGCGGCGCGGCGGCCCCAGTCGAATGCCGCACGGTTCTTCTCGACCGATACCGCATTCAGCTCGATCGCGCGGACGAGCGACACGAGCGTGAGCGGCAGCCAGCCTTTCTGCCATGCGTAGCCGAGCACGAACGGGTTCGTGTAGATCGCGTCGCCGAGCAGCGCGACCGCGAAGCGGTTCGCGTCGATGAAGTCGACCGCTTCGCCGGCCGCCGCGCGGATGTCGTTCTCGGCGGACAGGCCCGGGAATGCCCAGTTCGGGTTCTTGATGAACTCGGCGGTCGGCGTCTGCGCGCTGTTGACGACCACGCGCGTCGCGTCGTGCCGCATCCGCGACGTGCACTCGTCGCCGGCCGTGACGATCGCGTCGCAGCCGATCACGAGGTCGGCCTCGCCCATCGCGATCCGCGTCGCATGGATGTCGGTCGGCGCGTGCGAGATCTGCACGTGGCTCATCACGGCGCCGCCCTTCTGCGCGAGGCCGGTGACGTCGAGCACGGTCACGCCCTTGTTCTCCAGGTGCGCGGCCATCCCGAGCAGCGCGCCGATCGTGACGACGCCCGTGCCGCCGACGCCCGTGACGAGCACGCCGTATGCGCGGTCGATGTCCGGCAGCGTCGGTTCGGGAATGGGCGGCAGTGCGTTGCCGTCGACCGACACGGCTTTCGGCTTCTTCAACTGGCCGCCCTCGACCGTGACGAAGCTCGGGCAGAAGCCCTTCACGCACGAGAAGTCCTTGTTGCAGCTCGACTGGTTGATCTGGCGCTTCGTGCCGAATTCGGTTTCCAGCGGCTCGACCGACAGGCAGTTCGACTGCACCGAGCAGTCGCCGCAGCCTTCGCACACCGCGTCGTTGATCACCACACGCTTCGCCGGGTCCGGATAGGTGCCGCGCTTGCGGCGGCGGCGCTTCTCGGTCGCGCAGGTCTGGTCGTAGATCAGGATCGTCGTGCCTTCGATCTCGCGCAGCTCGCGCTGCACGTCGTCGAGCTGGTCGCGATGATGGATCGGCACGCCCGGCGCGAGCAGCGCCTTCTGGCTGTCGTACTTCTCCGGCTCGTCGGTGACGATCACGATCTTCTTCGCGCCTTCCGACGCGAGCTGGTGCGTGATCTGCGGCACCGTCAGCACGCCGTCGACCGGCTGGCCGCCCGTCATCGCGACGGCGTCGTTGTAGAGGATCTTGTAGGTGATGTTCGCTTTCGACGAGATCGCCGCGCGCACCGCCAGCAGGCCCGAGTGGAAATAGGTGCCGTCGCCGAGGTTCGCGAACACGTGCTTCTCGTCCGTGAACGGCGCCTGGCCGATCCACGGCACGCCTTCGCCGCCCATCTGGCTGAAGGTGCTCGTGTTGCGGTCCATCCACACGGTCATGTAGTGGCAGCCGATGCCGGCGATCGCACGCGAGCCTTCCGGCACGTTGGTCGACGTGTTGTGCGGGCAGCCCGAGCAGAACCACGGCTTGCGCTCGGTCTGCACGTGCGGCTTCGCGAGCGCCATTTCCTTCGCGTTGATCACCGCGAGCCGCGCGGCGATGCGCGCGCGCACGTCGGACGGCAGCTCGAACTTCTCGAGGCGCGTCGCGATCGCCTTCGCGATGATCGCGGGCGACAGCTCGTAGTGCGCGGGCAGCAGCCAGTTGCCCATCGGTACCGACCATTCGCCGCCGGCGCCGTCCTTTTCGTCGAACTTGCCGAACACGCGCGGCCGCTGGCCGTCGGGCCAGTTGTACAGCTCTTCCTTGATCGCGTATTCGAGGATCTGGCGCTTTTCCTCGACGACGAGGATTTCGTCGAGGCCGCGCGCGAACGCCTGGGCGCCCTGCGCTTCGAGCGGCCACACGCAGCCGACCTTGTAGAGCCGGATGCCGATCCGCGCGCAGGTTTCGTCGTCGAGGCCGAGGTCGGTCAGCGCCTGGCGCACGTCGAGGTAGGCCTTGCCGCCGGTCATGATCCCGAAGCGCGCGTTCGGCGAATCGATTTCGATGCGGTCGAGCTTGTTCGCGCGCACATAGGCGAGCGCCGCGTACCACTTGTAGTCGAGCAGCCGCGCTTCCTGCACGAGCGGCGGGTCGGGCCAGCGGATGTTCAGGCCGCCTTCCGGCAGGATGAAGTCGGTCGGCAGCACGATCTCGGTGCGATGCGGGTCGATGTCGACCGATGCCGACGATTCGACCACGTCCGTCACGCACTTGAGCGCGACCCACAGGCCCGAGTAGCGGCTCATCGCCCAGCCGTGCAGGCCGAAATCGAGATATTCCTGCACGTTGGACGGGAACAGCACGGGCAGCCCGCAGGCCTTGAAGATGTGTTCGGACTGGTGCGCGAGCGTCGACGATTTCGCCGCGTGGTCGTCTCCGGCGAGCACCAGCACGCCGCCGTGCTGCGACGAGCCGGCCGAGTTCGCGTGCTTGAAGACGTCGCCGGTGCGGTCGACGCCCGGGCCCTTGCCGTACCACATGCCGAACACGCCGTCGTGCTTCGCGCCGGGGTAAAGGTTCACCTGCTGCGAGCCCCACACGGCGGTGGCGGCGAGATCTTCGTTGAGGCCGGGCTGGAAGACGATCTGGTGGGCCGCCAGGTGCTGCTTGGCTTTCCAGAGCGACAGATCGAGGCCGCCGAGCGGCGAGCCGCGGTAGCCGGAGATGAAGCCGGCCGTATTGAGACCGGCGGCGCGGTCGCGTTCCTGCTGGAGCATCGGCAGGCGCACGAGGGCCTGGATGCCGCTCATGTACGCGCGACCGCGCTCAAGTGTGTATTTGTCGTCAAGCGTGACGGACTTCAGCGCGGCTTCTAGCGACGCGCGTTGGTCTGCGTCTAGCGGGGCATTCATTAACTGTCTCCTCCACCCGGTCTGGGATCACCAAAACTTCGGTTGCGTCGGCATCTTTTGGATGCGTCGGCAGTGGCCGGCATGTTCGCCGGTTTTAAGCGATGGTAGCACTGGGGCAAACCCGCCGCCCATCGGTTGCAATGCGGGGAGAACCGCGGCGGCGCACCGTAAAAGAGGGGCTGAATCATGCGTTACATCATGTAAAAGCATGTAAGGCCGCGTTCATCTGCGCGCAAATGCCGTTAATCTTGTCGGCCTGCCGGAGGTGCCCGGTCGCGTCGGTCTGTTTCGACGCATCGGGGAGGCGCCGGCAGTTTTACAGGAGGTGCAATGAACACACGTCATATCCAGAGTTTCCTGATCGTGTCCGCCGCGTTTTTCTCGATGACCGGCCCGGTGCACGCGCGAGGCGCGAGCGCACTGGCGGCAGCCGGCGCGCAGATGCAGCAGATCGCGCCGGCCCAGGACGCCGTCGCGCAGCCGTCGGCCGAGCGCGCCGTCGCGTCGAAGGCGAACGCGCGTTGATCCGTTCGCGCGGCCGGCGGGCCGCGCCGGAATGCAAAAAGGGCGGGAATCCTCGGATTCCCGCCCTTTTTCTTTGTGCCGCCGGATCGGGCGGGTTGCCGGGTTGCCCCGGAGCAGCCGCCCGCCGGATGCGTCAGGCCTTGTCCTGCACGACGCCGCGACGGATCTGGTCGAGCTCGATCGATTCGAACAGTGCCTTGAAGTTGCCTTCGCCGAAGCCCTGGTTGCCCTTGCGCTGGATGATCTCGAAGAAGATCGGTCCGATCTGGTTCTCGGTGAAGATCTGCAGCAGCAGGTCGTCGCGCGCGCCGTCGATCAGGATCTTGCGCTTTTTCAGTTCGTCCAGCGATTCGCCGTGGTTCGGCACGCGGCGGTCGACCAGTTCGTAATACGTGTCGATCGTGTCGAGCAGCTTCACTTCCTTGCTGCGCAGGCCGTCGACCGCCTGGTAGATGTCGCTGGCGCCGAGCGCGATGTGCTGGATGCCTTCGCCGTGGTATGCGTCGAGGTATTCCTGGATCTGGCCGGCCGTATCCGAGCCTTCCTCGTTGATCGGGATGCGGATCTTGCCGCACGGCGACGTCATCGCCTTCGACTTCACGCCCGTCACCTTGCCTTCGATGTCGAAGTAGCGCACTTCGCGGAAGTTGAACAGGCGCTCGTAGAACTCGGCCCATTCCTGCATGCGGCCGCGATGCACGTTGTGCGTCAGGTGGTCGATATAGGTGAGGCCGTGGCCGACCGGGTTCGGGTTCGCGCCGGCGATCGGCTCGAAGTCGACGTCGTAGATGCTGATGTCGCCGATTGCGCCCGGCTGCGCGCCGTTCTTGCCGCGCCAGCGGTCGACGAAGTAGATCAGCGAATCGCCGATGCCCTTGATCGCCGGGATGTTCAGCTCCATCGGGCCCGTCTTGTTGTCGAAGCCCCATGCGCCGAGTTCGAGCGCGCGCTTGTACGCCTTCGCGGCGTCCTGCACGCGGAACGCGATCGCGCAGATCGACGGGCCGTGCAGGCGCGCGAAGCGTTGGGCGAACGAATCGGGTTCGGCGTTGATGATGAAGTTGATGTCGCCCTGGCGGTACAGCGTCACGTCCTTGTGGCGGTGGCGCGCGATCGCGGTGAAACCCATCCGTTCGAACAGCTGTCCGAGCGCTTTCGGGTCCGGCGCCGTGTATTCGATGAATTCGAAGCCGTCGGTGCCGACGGGGTTGTCCCAGTTCGGGATCTGCATGGCGTGTCTCCTGTGGGGGCGATCGGCCGCGGCGACGTGCGCCTGTCCGGCCTGGTTCGATGTCGAACGTGGCACACGCGGCGGCGTGCGCGACGA
Source organism: Burkholderia cepacia ATCC 25416 (assembly GCF_001411495.1). NCBI lineage: Bacteria > Pseudomonadati > Pseudomonadota > Betaproteobacteria > Burkholderiales > Burkholderiaceae > Burkholderia > Burkholderia cepacia. The sequence continues at coordinate 1,147,448 of NZ_CP012981.1, forward strand.
ATCGGTACGTGCGACAGAGTGTAGCGGGCAGTCGCGAGCGTAAACTTGCGAACTTGATCGCCCGGACCTACGATGGCGCAATTTTCAGTCTTGAAATAATCATTGGAGGGCAGAAGATGGCGCACGCCGAATTGGATGCCATCGACCGGCGGATTCTCGCGATTCTTCAGGAGAACGGGCGCCTGTCGAACCAGGAGATCGCCGAGCGCGTGAACCTGTCGCCGAGCCCGTGCCTGCGGCGGATCAGGCGGCTCGAGGAGATCGGCGTGATCACCGGTTATGTCGCGCTGCTGAATCCGCAGAAGCTCGGGCTCGACCTGCTCGCGTACGTGAGCGTGCGGCTCGAGAAACGCGGCGGCCCGGCGCCGGTACGGGTCGACGAAACGTCGGCGCGCGCGGGCGCGACCCATGCGGAGCTGTTTCGCGCGGCCGTGCAGACCTGGCCGGAAGTGGTCGCGTGCCACGCGATGACGGGGGACATGGATTACCTGCTGCGCGTGCAGGTCGAGGACATGGCGCATTTCTCCCGCTTCGTGCAGGAGCATTTGCTGCATCACCCGTCGGTGATCGACGTGAAGACGAGCTTTTCGCTCGAATGCTTCAAGGAGACGACGGCGTTGCCGATTCGGTCGGTGCGCTAGTTGCGCGGCGGGGAGGGAGGGGCCGGGCGCGCGGAAGGCGCGGCCCGGCTGGCCGACGTTACGCCGTCAGGGCGGCGGGCATCAGCGATTCGATGAACTTCGTGGTGCGGCGCGCCTGGCGCTTCATCGCGTAGTCGAACACCGCGGCCTGCTCCTGCAGCATCTCGGCGATGATCGTCGAGTGGTCGGCCGGCGGCAGCGACAGGTACGCATCGGCCTCGCCGTACGCATACTCGATCCGCATCCCGGATTTCTTCGCGATGTGCATCATCGTCGCGTTACGCGACAGGCAGTGCATGTACAGCGTCGTCACGTGCGTGTTGCGGCTGCGGATCGCCGCGCGTTCGAACAGCTTCGAGCCGACACCGCGGCCGCGTGCGCTTTCGAGCACCGACACGCCGAATTCGGCCGTGCGCTTGTCGCCCTCGGCCGGCAGGTAGGCCAGGTGGCCGACGCCGATCAGTTCGAGGTCGTGGTCGAACACGCCGAACACGGTGTCGCGACCGAAGTCGATCGTACGGACATAGTTCTCGAGCACGTGGTCGGGCACCATCTGGCCGAAGCGCAGCAGGCGGTCCTCTTCGTCGAGCGAGAGAAAGTGGGTGAGCATCTGCTCACGGTCTTTGGAAGCCAGTTCCCTGACGAGAACCGGCGCAGTACCGGCGGTGCCGACGACATCGGCAGAGCCGTTGAATCGCGTGTTCATCGTGGGTTCCTCAATGTGTGACCGTACAGCGGGTTGTGCAATGCAGCAGCATTTTACCCGACCGTCAGCCCTCTGATTGGGGAAAACCCGTATTTAACGATGTTTGAGCTGGAGGATGAATTCTAAATCCGCTTAGTTAATCTGCTATCTATTTGATTTTAAATGGATTTAAAATTCATCATATGAAACGCGCGGCGGGCGGTCGCAGTGTGCCCATCGCGCAACGCTTGCTGCTGCGCGGCAATCAGGCGGCCGTCGACAGCCCGCGTTCGATCAGGTCGATCACCTGCTCGGCGAAGTCGCGGTAGCCGAGGCGGCCGCCGGGCTTCAGCCACGTGAACGTCCAGTTGATCATCCCGAACACCATCATCGTCACGGAAGTCTGGTTTTCCTTCGAGATGCGGTCCGGGTACGCGCGCGCCAGCTGTCGCGTGAATGCCGCGACGATGTCGCGCTGGCGGTCGAGCACGATTTCACGCTGCGCGTCCTCGAGATACTTCACGTCGTTGAGCAGCGCGACGTGGCGGCTGTGCGATGTCTCGTATTCGGCGAGGAACGCGCGCACGAGCTCCGCGAACGCGTCGCGCTCGCTGAGGCCGCGCCGCTGGCTCGCCCCTTCGACCTCGGCGATGATCAGCATCAGCCGTTTCGTGTAGCGGTCGAGCAGGTCGAACAGGATCGCTTCCTTGCTCTCGTAATAGTGATAGAGGCGTGCTTTCGACGTGCCGCTCGCGGTCGCGAGATCGGACATCGACGTGCTCGGATAGCTCGTCTGCGCGAATTTGTCGGCGGCCAGATCGAGGATCTGCTCGCGCTGGGATTCGTGGTCGGGCGCTCGGGTACGGGCCATGGTCGAATGCGGAAGATTAGCGGTGCGTGGCGGCCGCGCGGGCCGCGCGCACCTGCGTGGAAGAGAGGGCGTCGGGCGTGTCGTCCTGCAGCTCGAGCCGGCCGGCCGCCGCGAGTTCGCGGCAGCGCCACCAGGCGATCGAGTCGCTGACGAACAGCCCGCCGCGATCGGCGTCGGCCATGATGCTGCCGACGAGGCGCCGCGCGGGTAGCCAGTCGGTTTCCGCGCGCGCGAGGATCAGCGCGTCGAGTTCTTCATAGTGGCCGCTCTTGATCGTGTTGCTGACCCAGTAGCGCAGTTCGGCGTTCTGGTGCTTCGCCTCCTGCCATTCGAGCGCGAGGCGGCCGATGCGCAGCACCGAGATCGGCGCGGCCACCGGACGCTTGCGCGCCAGTTCGGCGGGCGAGAACATGCCGGTCGCGCATGCCTGGTCGGTGCGCGACAGCGACGCGCGCTGCGCCGGATCGAGGTCGGCGGCCGACAGCCGCACTTCGTTCAGGCGTTGCGGGACATTGCGCAGGTGATAGGCGACGCGCCGCAGCAGCAGCTTGTCGCCGACGCTCGGCGCATGCCACACCACCACCTGGCCCGTCTCCGTCGCCAGCTGGTCGAGGCGTGCGAATTCGGCTTCGATCTCTGCGTTCCAGTCGGGAATCTGGTCGCCGAGCACGCGCTGCCAGAAGGCTGCGCGCGTGTCGGGCGTCTCGTCGGCCCCCTTGAGCGGCCCGACGCCGAGATCGTCGAGCAATCCGACGACATGCTCGTCGCGCCCGGCTTGCGCGAGTGCCTCGTGCAGCGACGCGGCGGCGGTGCCGCCCTGAATCACATGAATGGTACTCATCGGCCTGTCGTCAACAAAAGAAAACCGCCGGCCGGGCGGACGTTGCGATGTCCAGCCGGCCGGCGGCCCCTAGTGTAAGCGAGATGTGTGACGGCGAGAAACCGTCCGGCGCCGCGACGCGACGTCGCTCAACGCTCGTCGAAGCTCACGACGACCTTGTCGCTGACCGGGTGGCACTGGCACGTGAGCACGAAGCCGTCCTTCACTTCATGCTCCTCGAGCGTGTAGTTCTTCTCCATCCGCACTTCGCCCTCGAGCACCTTCGCGCGGCACGTGCAGCACACGCCGCCCTTGCACGCGTAGGGCAGCGCGAGGCCCGCCCGCAGGCCGATATCGAGCAGGCTCACGCCTTCGTACGGCAGCCGCAGCTTGCGCTTCTTGCCGTCGAGCACGATTTCGAGGTCGGCGGCCGGCGTCTGGTCGGTGATTTCGACGACCGGCGCACCGGCTTGCGGCAGCGGCGTGCCGAAGCGCTCGACGTGCACCTTCGCCTGCGGCACGCCGGCTGCCTTCAGCGCGGCTTCCGCCGCGTCCATCATCGGCGCCGGGCCGCAGATGAACGCTTCGTCGATCGCGTCGGCCGGCGTCAGCGTGCCGAGGAATTCCGCGCATTTCGCCTGGTCGAGCACGCCGTTGAACAGTTCGACGTCCTGCTGGTCGTCCGACAGCACGTGATAGAGGACGAAGCGGTTCATGTAGCGGTTCTTCAGGTCCTCGAGCTCCTCCGCGAACATGATCGCGTCGACGCTGCGGTTGCCGTAGATCAGCGTGAACGTGCTGCGGGGCTCCAGTTCGAGCGTCGTCTTCACGATCGCGAGCACCGGCGTGATCCCGGAGCCGCCGGAGAACGCGACGTACTGCTTGCCGTGGTCGGCGTTCAGGTGCGTGAAGAAACGGCCGTCCGGCGTCATCACGTCGATCGTGTGGCCGGGCTTCAGCGTATCGAAGGCGAAGTTCGAGAAGCGGCCGCCGCGTACGCGCTTGATGCCGATGCGCAGTTCGCCGTCACGGTCGTAGTCCGTCGTGCCGACGCAGATCGAATACGAGCGGCGCGTTTCCTCGCCGTCGATGTGGGTCTTCAGCGTGACGAACTGGCCCTGCGTGAAGCGGTACGCGTCGCGCAGCTCGGGCGGCACGTCGAAGGAGACGGTCACGGCGTCGGCGGTCTCGGGCCGCACGTCGCGGATACGCAGCGGATGAAATTGCGGGGTCGCCATATCGATTAGTAGGGTTTGAAGTAGTCGAAGGGTTCGCGGCAGTCGACGCAGCGATACAGCGCCTTGCAGGCCGTGGACGCGAATTGCGCGAGACGCTCGGTGCGTGCCGAGCCGCAGCGCGGGCACGCGGGCGCCGCGACAGGCCGCGGCACGAAGCGCACGACGTTTTCCCGCGGCGCGGCGGTGCCGCATTGGCCGACCGGCGGCGCGATGCCGTACGCACGCAGCTTGTCGCGCGCTTCCTGCGTGATCCAGTCGGTCGTCCACGCGGGCGCGAGCACCGTCTCGATCCGGTGCGGCGGCAGGTCGGCGGCCTGCAGCGCGGCGGCGATGTCTTCGGCGATCTGCGACATGGCCGGGCAGCCCGAGTAGGTCGGCGTGATCACGACCTCGAGCTGGCCGTCGTCCGCGCGGCGGACGTCGCGCAGGATGCCGAGCTCGCGGATCGACACGACCGGGATCTCGGGATCGGGCACGGCTTCGAGCACGTCCCATGCGCGGGCGAGCAGCGGATCGTCGCGGCGCGCGGCAGGCACGGCGTTGGCGTTGGCGGGTGCGGTCTGGACGGACATCGTCGGGCTCCGTGGCGTCGGGGTTACCAGGTCGCGCCGGGGTGCTGGCGTGCGAGGCTTTGCAGTTCCGCGAGCAGGTAGCCCATGTGTTCCGAATGCTCGCCCTGCTTGCCGGTCGTCACGTGCTGCACGGGGGCCGGCAGCGTGAGCGTCGCCTCCGCGAGCGCGTCGTCCACGTCCGCGCGCCACGCCGCTTCGAGCGTGGCCGGTGCCGGGGCGATGCCCGCGGCCGCGACTGCGTCGTCGATCGCATCGGCGGCGAAGAATTCGCGCGTATACGGCGTCAGGTAGTCGAGCGCGTCCTGCGCGCGACGGTGCGATTCGTCGGTGCCGTCGCCGAGGCGTACGAGCCACTCGCGTGCGTGCTGCACGTGATAGCGGGTTTCCTTCACCGATTTCGCGGCGATCGCGGCGAGCTGCGTGTCGGTCGACGTTTCCAGCGCGCTCCACACGTGCAGCATCAGCGCCGAGTACAGGAAGTTGCGCACGATCGTCACCGCGTAGTCCTTGTCGGCGTGCGCGGTGCCGGCGAGCGGGCCGTAATGCGGCAGTTCGGCGAGCGTGAAGTTCGCGAACTCGCGCTCGGTGCGGAAGTACGCGTAGTCGTCCTCGGTCTTCGTCGCGCCGGTGAGCTGGCGCTCGAGCTCGGCCGCATGCGTATACAGCATGCGCGCCTGGCCGATGAGGTCGAGGCTCATGTTGGTGAGCGCGATGTCTTCCTCGAGGATCGGGCCATGGCCGCACCATTCGGCATTGCGCTGACCGAGGATCAGCGTGTTGTCCGCGAGGCGCAGCACGTAGGAGAGGTGTTCGGGCGTGATCGTCATGGCGCGGGCGTTACATGTGGTTGACTTCGTCGGGCAGCGTGTAGAACGTCGGGTGACGGTAGATCTTGTCGCCCGCCGGTTCGAACAGCTCGGCCTTCTCGCTCGGATCCGACGCGGTGATCGCCGACGACGGCACCACCCAGATGCTCACGCCTTCCTGGCGGCGCGTGTAGACGTCGCGCGCCATGCGCAGCGCCATCGACGCGTCGGCGGCATGCAGGCTGCCGCAATGCTTGTGGTCGAGCCCCTGCTTGCTGCGCACGAACACTTCCCAGATCGGCCATTCCTTGTTCATCACTTTCTCCTGAATCCTGAATTCGATGGTGTGCCGCTCAGGCGGCGTGCTGTTCGGCGCGCGCGCGGCGCTTTGCTTCGTGGGCGAGGGCGGCTTCGCGCACCCATGCGCCGTCCTCGTGCGCTTTCACGCGGGTCGCGAGGCGTTCCTTGTTGCACGGGCCGTCGCCGTTGACCACGCGCCAGAATTCGTCCCAGTCGATCGTGCCGTAGTCGTGGTGGCCACGTGCTTCGTTCCACTTCAGGTCGGGATCGGGCAGCGTCACGCCGAGCACCTTCGCCTGGTCGACCGTCGCGTCGACGAATTTTTGCCGGAGGTCGTCGTTCGTGATCCGCTTGATGCCCCATTTCGCGGACTGGTTGCTGTGGACCGAATCGGCATCGCTCGGGCCGAACATCATCAGCACCGGCCACCACCAGCGGTTCACGGCCTGCTGGACCATCGCGCGTTGCGCGTCGCTGCCCTTCATCATCGACAGCAGCGCGTCGAAGCCCTGGCGCTGGTGGAACGATTCTTCCTTGCACACGCGGATCATCGCGCGCGCGTACGGGCCGTACGTGCAGCGGCACAGCGGGATCTGGTTCATGATCGCGGCGCCGTCGACCAGCCAGCCGATCACGCCGACGTCGGCCCAGGTCGGCGTCGGGTAGTTGAAGATGCTCGAGTATTTCGCCTTGCCGGCGTGCAGCGCGTCGATCAGCGAATCGCGCGATACCCCGAGCGTTTCGGCCGCGCTATAAAGATAGAGGCCGTGGCCGGCTTCGTCCTGGACCTTCGCGAGCAGGATCGCCTTGCGCTTCAGGCTCGGCGCGCGGGAGATCCAGTTGCCTTCCGGCAGCATGCCGACGACTTCCGAGTGCGCGTGCTGCGAGATCTGGCGGACCAGCGTCTTTCGATAGGCGTCGGGCATCCAGTCCTGCGGTTCGATCTTGCCGTCGGCAGCCATGACCGCATCGAACCGCGCCTGCTCGGGCGACTCGGCTGCGGCGTCGAGCGGCGCGACGTTGCCGGGGATGTCGAGGGATTGCGTGTACATGGCGAGGCTCTCGTCCGGTTGAATGTGTGCGAAGTATAAACCAACCGACCGGTCGGTTAATAAATTTCTTGCGGATTTGCGGAAAGACTCGGGTAAACGAGGGACATCGGGGCGCGATGGTGCTGCGTGATGGCGGCCGGCACGCGGGAGCCGCGCCTTCTGCGGCACAATGCCCGCTTTCCGACGAGGATTTTGCCGATGTCATTCCGAAGCAGTATCGCCGCGGCCGTGCTGGGTGCGGCCGCTTTTGTCTCGCCGCTCGTGGCGTCGGCTTCGGCCGCGCCGGCGGGATGGGTTGCCGCGTGGGCGACCGCGTTGCAGCCGATTCCCGACCTTGCCGCACCGCCGCCGCTTTATCGCGCGCCCGACGTTGCCGGTCGCACCGTGCGCCAGATCGTCTATCCGACAGTATCGGGGCGCGCCGCACGGATCCGCGTCAGCAATGCATACGGTCGTTCCCCCCTCGTCGTCGAGGCGGCGAGCCTCGCGCGCGCTGGCGAGGGCGCGGCGCTGTCCGGCGACGCGGCCGTGCCGGTCCGGTTCGGCGGCAAGGTGTCGGTGACGCTTGCGCCGGGCCAGGAACTCGAAAGCGATCCGGTGGGGATCGACGTCAGGGCCGGGCAGCCGTATGCGATCAGCCTCCAGATGGGGCCGAACCAGCGGATGACGGTCTGGCACCGCGTGTCGAACCAGTTCAATTATGTGTCGGTGCCGGGCGAGCACGTGAGTGATCCGGGGGCTGCCGCGTTCCGCACCCGCTTTACCCAATTTGCATGGGTGACCGAGCTCGCGGTCGAGACCGGTTCCGCGCGCGCCAGCGTAGCCGCGATCGGCGATTCGATCACCGACGGGCTGCGCTCGAGCGTGAACCGGAACCGCCGCTGGCCGGACGCACTGGCGCGTCGGCTGGCCGCCTCGGGCGCGGAATCGATCGGCGTCGCGAATCTCGGGATCAGCGGAAACCGGCTGCTCAGCGATTCGGCTTGCTATGGCACGTCGCTGGCGTCGCGGTTCGAGCGCGATGCGCTGTCGCGCGCGGGTGTAAAGGCGGCGATCGTGCTGATCGGGATCAACGACATCAACTTTGCGGCGATGCCGCCGCGCGCGGGGCTCGATTGCGACCACCCGCATACGCAAGTCACGGCTGCATCGCTGATTGACGGCTACCGCCGACTGATCGACGCGGCGCACCGTCAGGGCGTGAAGGTCTTCGGCGCGACGCTGACGCCGGCCGGGCTGCCGGCGGGGCGCGAGGCGATCCGGCTCGAGGTGAACCGGTGGATCCGGAGCGGTGGCGGGTTCGACGGCGTAGTGGACTTCGACGCGGTGCTGCGCGATCCGGCGCGCCCGAGCGTGCTGCAGCGTCGATTCGATAGTGGCGACGGCATTCATCCGAGCGACGCTGGATACACGGCGATGGCCGACGCGGTGCCGATTGAGCAACTGCAGACCGCGGTGGGCGGCAAGTAATGAGCTTATATATAGAGGGAAGTGTTGCCGGCCCCCTTGTGGTCGATGGCCACCGGCGGCCCGCCGAGCCCCAGCCCCGGTGCGCGCCAGCGCACGGGGGCTTTTCAAAATATTTTCACAAAGGGCTTGCGTAGATGGGGGCGGGTGCTTAGAATCACGCCTCTTTCGCGCTAACGGAAACGCGGCGCGGGAGAGGGAAGCAAAGCTGGTGGTGTGCTGCAGTGTCGGGCGCGCGGCTGGCTTGGAAGTTGAGCCCCGCAGTCGCAACGATGTAGTGTAAAAAGTTGTTGACGAGCTGCGAAACACGGTTCATAATTTCGCTTCTCTGCTGCTGAAAACGCAGCGCTGTCGGGAAACACGAAGTTCCTCGCAGATTGCTCTTTAAAAATTAACAGCCGATAAGTGTGGGCGCTTGATGAAAGCGAGCTGATCCTCGGATCAGATAGCAAAAGTATCAAGAGTCTCACACTAAAGTAAGTCAGGTTTATGAAGTAATTCATTTACCTGTCAGCTTTGAGTGAGCGACCGGTTCTTAACTGAACCGAAAACAGTAACAGGTTTAAACTGAAGAGTTTGATCCTGGCTCAGATTGAACGCTGGCGGCATGCCTTACACATGCAAGTCGAACGGCAGCACGGGTGCTTGCACCTGGTGGCGAGTGGCGAACGGGTGAGTAATACATCGGAACATGTCCTGTAGTGGGGGATAGCCCGGCGAAAGCCGGATTAATACCGCATACGATCCACGGATGAAAGCGGGGGACCTTCGGGCCTCGCGCTATAGGGTTGGCCGATGGCTGATTAGCTAGTTGGTGGGGTAAAGGCCTACCAAGGCGACGATCAGTAGCTGGTCTGAGAGGACGACCAGCCACACTGGGACTGAGACACGGCCCAGACTCCTACGGGAGGCAGCAGTGGGGAATTTTGGACAATGGGCGAAAGCCTGATCCAGCAATGCCGCGTGTGTGAAGAAGGCCTTCGGGTTGTAAAGCACTTTTGTCCGGAAAGAAATCCTTGGCTCTAATACAGTCGGGGGATGACGGTACCGGAAGAATAAGCACCGGCTAACTACGTGCCAGCAGCCGCGGTAATACGTAGGGTGCAAGCGTTAATCGGAATTACTGGGCGTAAAGCGTGCGCAGGCGGTTTGCTAAGACCGATGTGAAATCCCCGGGCTCAACCTGGGAACTGCATTGGTGACTGGCAGGCTAGAGTATGGCAGAGGGGGGTAGAATTCCACGTGTAGCAGTGAAATGCGTAGAGATGTGGAGGAATACCGATGGCGAAGGCAGCCCCCTGGGCCAATACTGACGCTCATGCACGAAAGCGTGGGGAGCAAACAGGATTAGATACCCTGGTAGTCCACGCCCTAAACGATGTCAACTAGTTGTTGGGGATTCATTTCCTTAGTAACGTAGCTAACGCGTGAAGTTGACCGCCTGGGGAGTACGGTCGCAAGATTAAAACTCAAAGGAATTGACGGGGACCCGCACAAGCGGTGGATGATGTGGATTAATTCGATGCAACGCGAAAAACCTTACCTACCCTTGACATGGTCGGAATCCTGCTGAGAGGCGGGAGTGCTCGAAAGAGAACCGGCGCACAGGTGCTGCATGGCTGTCGTCAGCTCGTGTCGTGAGATGTTGGGTTAAGTCCCGCAACGAGCGCAACCCTTGTCCTTAGTTGCTACGCAAGAGCACTCTAAGGAGACTGCCGGTGACAAACCGGAGGAAGGTGGGGATGACGTCAAGTCCTCATGGCCCTTATGGGTAGGGCTTCACACGTCATACAATGGTCGGAACAGAGGGTTGCCAACCCGCGAGGGGGAGCTAATCCCAGAAAACCGATCGTAGTCCGGATTGCACTCTGCAACTCGAGTGCATGAAGCTGGAATCGCTAGTAATCGCGGATCAGCATGCCGCGGTGAATACGTTCCCGGGTCTTGTACACACCGCCCGTCACACCATGGGAGTGGGTTTTACCAGAAGTGGCTAGTCTAACCGCAAGGAGGACGGTCACCACGGTAGGATTCATGACTGGGGTGAAGTCGTAACAAGGTAGCCGTATCGGAAGGTGCGGCTGGATCACCTCCTTTCCAGAGCTATCTCGCAAAGTTGAGCGCTCACGCTTATCGGCTGTAAATTAAAGACAGACTCAGGGGTCTGTAGCTCAGTCGGTTAGAGCACCGTCTTGATAAGGCGGGGGTCGTTGGTTCGAATCCAACCAGACCCACCATTGTCTGACGTGTCGGTGATCGTTAGCGCTTTAGCGCTTACGAGTACCCCAAGCCGACCGGCTAACACCTGAGGGTATCTGTACTCAATGGGGGCATAGCTCAGCTGGGAGAGCACCTGCTTTGCAAGCAGGGGGTCGTCGGTTCGATCCCGTCTGCCTCCACCAATCACCAACGCTAAGTGCTTGGTTCATATGATGAACCGAGAATTTTGCATTGGCGATTGAGCCAGTCAGAGCGGTACGAAAGTATCGGCTGTCGTTCTTTAACAATCTGGAAGAAGTAAGTAATTTGGATAGCGGAAGCGTCTTGAGATGGACGTGAAAACTATCCGGGTTGTGATTGTATCGATGTATCTCAAGATGATTCGAACTCTAAGTTTGACTCAATTGGAATACGGCACAACGCGAGAACTCAACCTGTAGCGACTGTCGATGAGACAGACTCGTTATAGGGTCAAGCGAACAAGTGCATGTGGTGGATGCCTTGGCGATCACAGGCGATGAAGGACGCGGTAGCCTGCGAAAAGCTACGGGGAGCTGGCAAACAAGCTTTGATCCGTAGATGTCCGAATGGGGAAACCCACTCCTTTTGGAGTATCCATGGCTGAATACATAGGCCATGTGAAGCGAACGCGGTGAACTGAAACATCTAAGTAACCGCAGGAAAAGAAATCAACCGAGATTCCCAAAGTAGTGGCGAGCGAAATGGGATGAGCCTTGCACTCTTTATTTGTATTGTTAGCCGAACGCTCTGGAAAGTGCGGCCATAGCAGGTGATAGCCCTGTAGGCGAAAACAGTATGAAAGAACTAGGTGTGCGACAAGTAGGGCGGGACACGTGAAATCCTGTCTGAAGATGGGGGGACCATCCTCCAAGGCTAAATACTCGTGATCGACCGATAGTGAACCAGTACCGTGAGGGAAAGGCGAAAAGAACCCCGGGAGGGGAGTGAAATAGATCCTGAAACCGCATGCATACAAACAGTCGGAGCCTCGTAAGGGGTGACGGCGTACCTTTTGTATAATGGGTCAGCGACTTACGTTCAGTAGCAAGCTTAACCGTATAGGGCAGGCGTAGCGAAAGCGAGTCCGAATAGGGCGTTCAGTTGCTGGGCGTAGACCCGAAACCAGGTGATCTATCCATGGCCAGGATGAAGGTGCGGTAACACGTACTGGAGGTCCGAACCCACTAACGTTGAAAAGTTAGGGGATGAGCTGTGGATAGGGGTGAAAGGCTAAACAAACCTGGAAATAGCTGGTTCTCTCCGAAAACTATTTAGGTAGTGCCTCGTGTCTCACCTTCGGGGGTAGAGCACTGTCATGGTTGGGGGGTCTATTGCAGATTACCCCGCCATAGCAAACTCCGAATACCGAAGAGTGCAATCACGGGAGACAGACATCGGGTGCTAACGTCCGGTGTCAAGAGGGAAACAACCCAGACCGCCAGCTAAGGTCCCCAAATATAGCTAAGTGGGAAACGAAGTGGGAAGGCTAAAACAGTCAGGAGGTTGGCTTAGAAGCAGCCACCCTTTAAAGAAAGCGTAATAGCTCACTGATCGAGTCGTCCTGCGCGGAAGATGTAACGGGGCTAAGCTATATACCGAAGCTGCGGATGCGAGCTTGCTCGCATGGTAGGAGAGCGTTCCGTAAGCCTGCGAAGGTGCCTTGTAAAGGGTGCTGGAGGTATCGGAAGTGCGAATGCTGACATGAGTAGCGATAAAGGGGGTGAAAGGCCCCCTCGCCGTAAGCCCAAGGTTTCCTACGCAACGTTCATCGGCGTAGGGTGAGTCGGCCCCTAAGGCGAGGCAGAAATGCGTAGCTGATGGGAAGCAGGTCAATATTCCTGCACCATTGTTAGATGCGATGGGGGGACGGATCGCGGAAGGTTGTCCGGGTGTTGGAAGTCCCGGTCGCTGCATTGGAGAAGGCACTTAGGCAAATCCGGGTGCGTAATTCAAGGGTGTGGCGCGAGCTCCTTCGGGAGCGAAGCAATTGGAAGTGGTTCCAAGAAAAGCCTCTAAGCTTCAGTCTAACGATGACCGTACCGCAAACCGACACAGGTGGGCGAGATGAGTATTCTAAGGCGCTTGAGAGAACTCGGGAGAAGGAACTCGGCAAATTGGTACCGTAACTTCGGGATAAGGTACGCCCTTGTAGCTTGACTGGCCTGCGCCAGGAGGGTGAAGGGGTTGCAATAAACTGGTGGCTGCGACTGTTTAATAAAAACACAGCACTCTGCAAACACGAAAGTGGACGTATAGGGTGTGACGCCTGCCCGGTGCCGGAAGATTAAATGATGGGGTGCAAGCTCTTGATTGAAGTCCCGGTAAACGGCGGCCGTAACTATAACGGTCCTAAGGTAGCGAAATTCCTTGTCGGGTAAGTTCCGACCTGCACGAATGGCGTAACGATGGCCACACTGTCTCCTCCCGAGACTCAGCGAAGTTGAAGTGTTTGTGATGATGCAATCTACCCGCGGCTAGACGGAAAGACCCCATGAACCTTTACTGTAGCTTTGCATTGGACTTTGAACCGATCTGTGTAGGATAGGTGGGAGGCTATGAAACCGGAACGCTAGTTTCGGTGGAGCCGTCCTTGAAATACCACCCTGGTTTGTTTGAGGTTCTAACCTTGGCCCGTGATCCGGGTCGGGGACAGTGCATGGTAGGCAGTTTGACTGGGGCGGTCTCCTCCCAAAGCGTAACGGAGGAGTACGAAGGTACGCTAGGTACGGTCGGAAATCGTGCTGATAGTGCAATGGCATAAGCGTGCTTAACTGCGAGACCGACAAGTCGAGCAGGTGCGAAAGCAGGTCATAGTGATCCGGTGGTTCTGTATGGAAGGGCCATCGCTCAACGGATAAAAGGTACTCTGGGGATAACAGGCTGATACCGCCCAAGAGTTCATATCGACGGCGGTGTTTGGCACCTCGATGTCGGCTCATCTCATCCTGGGGCTGTAGCCGGTCCCAAGGGTATGGCTGTTCGCCATTTAAAGAGGTACGTGAGCTGGGTTTAAAACGTCGTGAGACAGTTTGGTCCCTATCTGCCGTGGGCGTTGGATATTTGAAGGGGGCTGCTCCTAGTACGAGAGGACCGGAGTGGACGAACCTCTGGTGTACCGGTTGTCACGCCAGTGGCATCGCCGGGTAGCTATGTTCGGAAGAGATAACCGCTGAAAGCATCTAAGCGGGAAACTCGCCTTAAGATGAGATATCCCTGGGGACTAGATCCCCTTGAAGGGTCGTTCGAGACCAGGACGTTGATAGGTCAGGTGTGTAAGCGCAGTAATGCGTTCAGCTAACTGATACTAATTGCCCGTAAGGCTTGATCCTATAACAAGTCTGCCTTGTAGATCGGCGCCGTGTGAAAGCACCGGCCGCAAGATCCAGAGCGACATGTTGGATTCTCGTGTGTGATACACACAACCTAATTACTGCTTCTTCCCAGATTGGTTCTGTTGGCCACGCCAGCAGGACAACCCTCTTTGCCTGATGACCATAGCGAGTCGGTCCCACCCCTTCCCATCCCGAACAGGACCGTGAAACGACTCTACGCCGATGATAGTGCGGATTCCCGTGTGAAAGTAGGTAATCGTCAGGCTCCCTAAGCCAAGAACCCCCGCCCGAAAGGCGGGGGTTTTTGCATTCCGGCGATGGAAATGCGCGAGTGATCGGGATCGGTGGCCAGGACGCTGCTCGAGCTGGGGCCGGGGTGCCGATTCTCCAGGATTGCCTCTGCGAGACTGACGCAAAAGGCGATCAGACCGACCGATCGGGTTGGCCTTGCACCGCTAGCTGGCGCCGGCCAAGACCTACCATCCAAACATCCATCCACTTGCTGTTCACGGAGAGGGGATCGGATCGAGTCGCGACTCTGCCGCATTTCTGACCACTTCTCGCCGCAGATTCGTGCGTTGCTGGTTACGACCTGGAGTGGCATGGCCCGCTGCGCGAATGCCGGTTATCGTGCGCGGTTCCTCGGCGTATTGAGCACTTCTCCGCCCACAATCGTTGTTGCCATTTCGTATCAGAGGGTCGCGCCTGGCGGTTCCCGACATGAGCCATCAGGATGACCTGGGCAACGAGTGGCGCAAATCCGCCGTTTGGCGTCCTTTTGCCGAAAGCTCCAGGTGACTGCTGCCAATCGAGCGCACAAAGTCGGATTTTGCCCAAGATGACATCTCGTAGTGATCTTGGATTGTTTGTTTCTCAACTCGTCGCATCTTCTCTCAAATCGACCCGTTCAAAAAAATTGACGCTTCCGGCGTGCCACACGGAAGTCGTTGACGCATAGCGCGAACCGGACATACGCAAATTCCTCAACCAGATGCCATCAGAAATTCGCGCCGGTTCTTTTGGTGAGCGCTGGCTGCCCGTCCCGAAACACGTAGACTTCTTCGATGAGCGAATGGGCGGCGCCGCCAAAGCAGTCCCGCCTTTCACCTATCGACGTGAAGGGCGTGCCCCCGCATCGACGTCAGTCGATCGCGCCCAGCATGCGGTATCCGGATCGGTGCGGAGCCATTGCCCGGCGTAAACCGGCGCGTCGTATTCAGGCCTTGATCCCCGGTCGATGCGAGAAATGCCGGGCAGCTCGCAGCGGTCGTGGAAGTGTGGAGGTCGTGGGCCTGCTTTCCCGCGTCTTCGGATGAATGCGATGCGGAAAACGCGCAGGCGCCGAATCCTGCCCAGGTATCGGTGTTCAGCTGCACGAGGCGAACATCGTACGTGCATGGGGGAGCTCGTGTATTTGCCGCGATAGGTCGGCCAGATGCCGACGTTGGTCGGTTCGCACGGCGGCGAAGTGCAGTGGGCCGTGCACTGCAGACCGTTCGCAGAGATTGCAGGGACAAACCTGCGCGGCAGCTCCAGGCACGGCCGTGTGTCATCGCCAAGAAATGGCTGCAATGTGTCGATGCAGGCTGGGCTGCAGGATTCGTCTGCCGACGCGTTATCACCGGCGCCGGCGGTCATGGCGTCCATGGTGCATCGTTGATCAGCCATGCATGGGTGACCGCATCCTGACTCCACGAGGGTCCCCGGCCTACCCGATGTATACCGAACTTAGGCCCCCGGCATTGCGCGAGGACTTCAACCTGTCATATGCGACGAGCGATGCGGCGGCTGCCAGGGCATCCCGGGGCGTGGCTATCAGCTAGCCTCCTAACGGATCCGGGTGATCGTGCTCGGGCGACACGGGCGTCTGCCGGTCCAGCGGCGTGTGCGGTCAAAATCATGAAGGCCGGAAAAAGAGCAAGCAGACGCATGAAGTTCCGAACCAGGGCGGGCAGGTGGCCCGGGACGGTATTGTTCCTGTCGCTGACGTTGGCAAAGTCCAGTGTCGCCATCACGATTTCTGGTTGGAAGCGTTGCCCAAACTCATGATGCGATTGCTGGAAAGCGTTCGAAAGTCGTGTCACGTCAATCGCTGGCGGGTCGGGCCAGGCAACCCGAGAAACCAGCTATGGACTCCCAGGGGGTATCTAAAACAGATCATGGCATCCGCCCGGCACGAAATTTGCGGAAATTTTGCATCTACCCGCTTGGCAGAGTGCTCAAGAGATCGTATGATGGCGGTCTTTCGTTTTCAGCGCAGATGAAGATCGACGCTGAAAGCGGAGTCTGACGAAGATATGGCACTGATCGGTAGCACCCATGCTTGCCTTAGCCGGGCAAGGGCGGGAGATCGGTGGTCAGGCAGGCATCGGGAAGAGAGTGAAAATAATCTTCCGGATGTGCTTGACAGGGGCGCGATGTACCCCCATAATCGTCAGTTCTCTACGGAGGGGTGCCCGAGTGGCTAAAGGGGGCAGACTGTAAATCTGTTGGCTTACGCCTACGTTGGTTCGAATCCAACCTCCTCCACCAAGATATCAGCGCAGTGAGCGGTAAGGAATCGTTTGTGGCCCGTGCGGGTGTAGCTCAATGGTAGAGCAGAAGCCTTCCAAGCTTACGACGAGGGTTCGATTCCCTTCACCCGCTCCAGACCGCGAAGTTGAAGCGTAAAGCGCCCATGTGGCTCAGTGGTAGAGCACTCCCTTGGTAAGGGAGAGGTCGGCAGTTCGATCCTGCCCATGGGCACCAGCAGTAAAAAGTCAGTGTCTTGTTGTTTGCGCGCGGCGCAACCTGTGAAATTCCTTTTGGGAGTTGAAAATGGCCAAGGAAAAGTTTGAGCGGACCAAGCCGCACGTGAACGTTGGTACGATTGGTCACGTTGACCACGGCAAGACGACGCTGACGGCAGCGATCACGACGGTTCTGACGAAGAAGTTCGGCGGCGAAGCGAAGGCGTACGACCAGATCGACGCGGCACCGGAAGAAAAGGCGCGCGGCATCACGATCAACACGGCGCACGTCGAGTACGAAACGGCTAACCGCCACTACGCACACGTCGACTGCCCGGGCCACGCTGACTATGTGAAGAACATGATCACGGGCGCAGCGCAGATGGACGGCGCGATCCTGGTTTGCTCGGCAGCAGACGGCCCGATGCCGCAAACGCGTGAGCACATCCTGCTGGCGCGTCAGGTTGGCGTTCCGTACATCATCGTGTTCCTGAACAAGTGCGACATGGTGGACGACGCTGAACTGCTCGAGCTGGTCGAGATGGAAGTTCGCGAACTCCTGTCGAAGTACGACTTCCCGGGCGACGACACGCCGATCGTGAAGGGTTCGGCAAAGCTGGCGCTGGAAGGCGACACGGGCGAGCTGGGCGAAGTGGCGATCATGAGCCTGGCAGACGCGCTGGACACGTACATCCCGACGCCGGAGCGTGCAGTTGATGGCGCGTTCCTGATGCCGGTGGAAGACGTGTTTTCGATCTCGGGCCGTGGTACGGTGGTGACGGGTCGTGTCGAGCGCGGCATCGTGAAGGTCGGCGAAGAAATCGAAATCGTCGGTATCAAGCCGACGGTGAAGACGACCTGCACGGGCGTTGAAATGTTCCGCAAGCTGCTGGACCAAGGTCAGGCAGGCGACAACGTTGGTATCCTGCTGCGCGGCACGAAGCGTGAAGACGTGGAGCGTGGCCAGGTTCTGGCGAAGCCGGGTTCGATCACGCCGCACACGCACTTCACGGCTGAAGTGTACGTGCTGAGCAAGGACGAAGGCGGCCGTCACACGCCGTTCTTCAACAACTACCGTCCGCAGTTCTACTTCCGTACGACGGACGTGACGGGCTCGATCGAGCTGCCGAAGGACAAGGAAATGGTGATGCCGGGCGACAACGTGTCGATCACGGTGAAGCTGATTGCACCGATCGCGATGGAAGAAGGTCTGCGCTTCGCAATCCGCGAAGGTGGCCGTACGGTCGGCGCCGGCGTCGTCGCCAAGATCATCGAGTAAGCCAGTTATTCGTTGATCGACAGTTTTGGGGCTGGCAACAGCCAGCCCCAGTATGGTTTAGGGGTATAGCTCAACTGGCAGAGCGTCGGTCTCCAAAACCGAAGGTTGGGGGTTCGATTCCCTCTGCCCCTGCCAAAAAATAGCCACGTGTTCTACGTGGCATTTGTTTTAAGGTGTTATGGCGAATCCATCCGTCGAAACTGTAAATACCTCCGGCGATAAGCTGATGCTGGCCCTGGGCGTATTGTTGGTCTTGGCCGGATTCGTGGGCTTCTTCTGGCTGGCCAATCAGCAGTGGTATGTCCGCGGTGCCGCGTTGGCGGTAGGGATCATCGCCGGCGTGGCCGTCGGGCTGATGTCCGCCCCTGGTAAGAGCCTCATCGCCTTTGCCAAGGATTCGTACAAGGAAGTCCGGAAGGTCGTTTGGCCCACCCGCAAAGAAGCAACGCAAACCACACTCGTCGTGTTCGGTTTCGTGCTCGTGATGGCGATTTTCCTCTGGTTGAGTGACAAATCGATCGAATGGGTGATTTTCTCGGCGATTCTGGGTTGGAAATGATATGAGCGATACTCCGGCATCCCCGAGCGGAAAACGTTGGTACGTCGTGCACGCCTACTCCGGTATGGAGAAGAGCGTGCAACGTGCGCTTCAGGAGCGCATCGAACGTGCTGGCATGCAGGACAAATTCGGTCAGATCC
The DNA here is from genome assembly GCF_001411495.1 of Burkholderia cepacia ATCC 25416. Lineage (NCBI taxonomy): Bacteria > Pseudomonadati > Pseudomonadota > Betaproteobacteria > Burkholderiales > Burkholderiaceae > Burkholderia > Burkholderia cepacia. The sequence continues at coordinate 1,166,180 of NZ_CP012981.1, forward strand.
TGGTTCCGACCGAAGAAGTGGTCGAAGTCAAAGGCGGCCACAAGGCAGTAACCGAGCGTCGATTCTTCCCCGGCTACGTGCTGGTGGAGATGGAAATGACGGACGAAACGTGGCACCTCGTGAAGAACACCGCGAAGGTTACCGGTTTCGTCGGCGGTGCACGTAACCGCCCGACCCCGATTTCCCCGAAGGAAGTCGAGAAGATCATGTCGCAGATGCAGGAAGGCGTCGAGAAGCCGCGCCCGAAGACCCTGTTCGAAGTCGGCGAGATGGTGCGTGTGAAGGAAGGCCCGTTCACGGACTTCAACGGCACCGTCGAAGAAGTCAACTACGAAAAATCGCGCGTGCGTGTGTCGGTCACCATCTTTGGTCGATCCACCCCGGTCGAACTCGAGTTCGGCCAGGTCGAAAAAGTTTGATCCCGATTCGGTGGGCAGCCTCGGCTGCCCACCTTCGCGCTTACGGCCCGCGTCATGGCCGTTGAGGAGCGTCAGTAGCCAGAGGCGAAAGCGCGTTATCACTCACCGAACGCCCTTCCGGCGTTCCAATGAGGTTCACAAATGGCAAAGAAGATTATCGGCTTTATCAAGCTGCAGATCCCTGCAGGTAAAGCCAACCCGTCGCCGCCGGTCGGTCCGGCACTGGGCCAGCGCGGCCTGAACATCATGGAGTTCTGCAAGGCGTTCAACGCGCAGACTCAAGGCATGGAGCCGGGTCTGCCGGTGCCGGTGGTCATCACGGCATTCGCTGACAAGAGCTTCACGTTCGTGATGAAGACGCCGCCGGCGACCGTCCTGATCAAGAAGGCGGCGAAGGTGGACAAGGGCTCGAGCAAGCCGCACACCGACAAGGTCGGTTCGATCACGCGCGCTCAAGCCGAAGAAATCGCGAAGACCAAGATGCCGGACCTTACGGCAGCTGATCTGGACGCAGCCGTTCGCACCATCGCTGGTAGCGCACGCTCGATGGGCATCACTGTGGAGGGCGTGTAAATGGCTAAGATCTCCAAGCGCCGTCAGGCATTTGCCGCCAAGGTTGATCGTCAGAAGCTGTACGCGATCGAAGACGCACTGAGCCTCGTGAAGGAATGCGCGAGCGCGAAGTTCGACGAGTCGATCGACGTAGCAGTCCAACTCGGCATCGATGCGAAGAAGTCGGACCAGGTCGTTCGCGGTTCGGTCGTTCTGCCGGCAGGTACGGGCAAGTCGGTTCGCGTTGCAGTGTTCGCGCAAGGCGAGAAGGCTGAGCAAGCTCGTGCAGCAGGCGCGGAAATCGTCGGTATGGAAGACCTGGCTGAGCAGATCAAGGCTGGCCAGATGGACTTCGACATCGTGATCGCTTCGCCGGACACGATGCGTATCGTCGGTACGCTGGGTCAGATCCTCGGCCCGCGCGGCCTGATGCCGAACCCGAAGGTCGGTACGGTCACGCCGGACGTCGCAACCGCCGTCAAGAACGCGAAGGCTGGTCAGGTGCAATTCCGTGTCGACAAGGCCGGTATCATCCACGCGACCATCGGCCGTGCATCGTTCGAGCCGACCGCACTGCGTTCGAACCTGTCGGCGCTGATCGAAGCGCTGCAGAAGGCAAAGCCGGCAACGAGCAAGGGCGTCTACCTGCGCAAGATCGCACTGTCGAGCACGATGGGCGTCGGCGTGCGTGTCGACCAGGCTACGCTGGCAGCACAGTAAGCAAGATTTCGGGCCGCTTCGTTCGCGAAGCGGCCTACATGGGCTTTGGGCGGTTGTTCGTGCAGCAGGGCGGGCAACCGGTTATCAAAGACCGTTGGTGGGGCGCAGCAGTCAGGTGATCCCTTAATTCAAGCCAACGCAGATGGCGAACCCGAAAAAGTTTTGCAGTGGTGAAGCCGCAGGCCGTGAAGCGATTCGCGGCATGAGGTGGAAATACTCCTAACGAGGTCGGACGCCGTTGTTGAACGAGGTACGTGAGGTTTCGTGCCGAACGTATCGTTTCTGGAGGCTAACCGTGCCGCTTAATAGAGAAGACAAGCAAGCCGTCGTCGCTGAGGTTTCCGCGCAAGTCGCGAAGGCCCAGACCGTTGTGCTGGCTGAGTATCGTGGAATTGCGGTTGGCGATCTGACCAAGCTGCGCGCGCAAGCGCGTGAGCAACAGGTTTACCTGCGCGTGTTGAAGAACACGCTGGCGCGCCGCGCCGTTGAAGGTACGCCGTTTGCTCCGCTGGCAGAGCAGATGACTGGCCCGTTGATCTACGGCATCTCGGAAGATGCAATTGCTGCTGCTAAGGTCGTCAACGACTTCAGCAAGAGCAATGACAAGTTGGTCATCAAGGCTGGTTCGTTCGATGGCAAGGTGATGGACAAGGCTGGCGTGCAAGCGCTGGCAAGCATCCCGAGCCGCGAAGAACTGCTCTCGAAGCTGCTGTTCGTTATGCAATCGCCTGTTTCGGGCTTCGCGCGTGCCCTGGCCGCGCTGGCAGAGAAGAAGCAAGCGGAAGCTGCGTAATCGAACGTGCATCAGCGTCATTGATCGCTGGCTGTATCCGAATTCAATTTAGGAGTATTTCAAATGGCAATCGCAAAAGAAGACATCCTGGCAGCAGTCGAAGGGATGACCGTTCTGGAACTGAACGAACTGGTCAAGGCGTTCGAAGAGAAGTTTGGCGTGTCGGCAGCTGCAGTGGCAGTCGCTGGCCCGGCAGGCGGCGGCGCTGCTGCTGCTGCTGAAGAGAAGACCGAATTCACGGTCGTTCTGGCTGAAGCAGGCAGCAACAAGGTTGCAGTCATCAAGGCAGTTCGCGAACTGACGGGCCTGGGCCTGAAGGAAGCGAAGGACGTCGTTGACGGCGCACCGAAGGCTGTCAAGGAAGGCGTCGACAAGGCTGCTGCTGAAGAAGCCAAGAAGAAGCTGGAAGAAGCTGGCGCGAAGGTCGAAGTCAAGTAAGTTTCGGCGCGCTGTGCGAAGGCTGGCGGTATTTTCACCGCCGGCCTTTTTGTGCTTTGTGGGGACGTTATTCTGGCACTCATTCGGGAGCCCGAATAATCGGCCCCAGAAGCCAAAGAAAACCGCCTGATCGTTGTGATTGGTCACGAATGGCGGTTCTCTTTGTCTTCTGAAGCGACTGCAGAAGGCAAGTTTGGTCGGGTAGCGGGCAACACAGGCATCCGCTGCCGTCAGCCAGCGGTTGGTAGCGGCCAACCACCAAGCTTCTCGGCTCGTTCAAGCCGTCGGACGGCCATCGGGTCTCAGTCGGTGAACACTCGGGTTTGAAACGTCCAGGTATTCCGCCTCGATAGCACCCGCCGTGATTCGGAGATCGTATGCAATATTCCTTCACCGAGAAGAAGCGCATTCGCAAGAGTTTCGCGAAGCGCCCCATCGTTCACCAAGTTCCTTTCTTGCTGGCTACCCAGCTTGAATCATTCAGCACGTTTCTGCAAGCCGATGTGCCGGCCACGCAACGCAAGCCTGAAGGTTTGCAGGCCGCGTTCACATCGGTATTTCCCATTGTTTCGCACAACGGCTTCGCGCGCCTCGAGTTCGTGAGCTACGCGTTGTCCGCGCCGGCATTCAACATCAAGGAATGCCAGCAGCGCGGCCTGACGTACTGCTCCGCGCTGCGCGCGAAGGTCCGCCTTGTCATCCTCGACAAGGAATCGCCGAACAAGCCGGTCGTCAAGGAAGTGAAAGAGCAGGAAGTGTACATGGGCGAAATTCCGCTCATGACGCCGACGGGCTCGTTCGTCATCAACGGCACCGAGCGTGTCATCGTCTCGCAGCTGCACCGTTCGCCGGGCGTGTTCTTCGAACACGACAAGGGCAAGACGCACAGCTCGGGCAAGCTGCTGTTCTCGGCACGGATCATTCCGTACCGCGGTTCGTGGCTCGACTTCGAATTCGATCCGAAGGACATCCTGTACTTCCGCGTCGACCGTCGCCGCAAGATGCCGGTCACGATCCTGCTGAAGGCCATCGGCCTGACGCCGGAACAGATCCTCGCGAACTTCTTCGTGTTCGACAACTTCACGCTGATGGACGAAGGCGCACAACTCGAGTTCGTGCCCGAGCGCCTGCGTGGTGAAGTCGCGCGTTTCGACATCACGGATCGTGATGGCAAGGTCATCGTCCAGAAGGACAAGCGGATCAACGCGAAGCACATTCGCGATCTCGAAGCCGCGAAGACCAAGTTCATCTCGGTGCCGGAAGACTATCTGCTCGGCCGCGTGCTGGCGAAGAACGTCGTCGACGGCGACACCGGCGAAGTGATCGCGAGCGCGAACGACGAAGTCACGGAAAGCGTGCTCGAGAAGCTGCGCGAAGCGGGCATCAAGGACATCCAGACGCTCTACACGAACGACCTGGACCAGGGCCCGTACATCTCGTCGACGCTGCGTGTCGACGAAACGACCGACAAGACGGCCGCGCGCATCGCGATCTACCGCATGATGCGTCCGGGCGAGCCGCCGACCGAAGAAGCGGTCGAGGCCCTGTTCAATCGTCTGTTCTACAGCGAAGAAGCGTATGACCTGTCGAAGGTCGGTCGCATGAAGTTCAACCGCCGCGTCAGCCGTGACGAGATCACCGGCCCGATGACGCTGCAGGACGACGACATCCTCGCGACGATCAAGATCCTCGTCGAGCTGCGCAACGGCAAGGGCGAAGTGGACGACATCGACCACCTCGGCAACCGTCGCGTGCGTTGCGTCGGCGAACTGGCGGAAAACCAGTTCCGCGCCGGTCTCGTGCGTGTCGAGCGCGCGGTCAAGGAACGCCTCGGCCAGGCCGAAAGCGAAAACCTGATGCCGCACGACCTGATCAACTCGAAGCCGATTTCGTCGGCGATCCGCGAGTTCTTCGGTTCGTCGCAGCTGTCGCAGTTCATGGACCAGACCAACCCGCTGTCGGAAATCACGCACAAGCGCCGTGTTTCCGCACTGGGCCCGGGCGGTCTGACGCGCGAACGGGCAGGCTTCGAAGTTCGTGACGTGCACCCGACCCACTATGGCCGCGTGTGCCCGATCGAAACGCCGGAAGGTCCGAACATCGGTCTGATCAACTCGCTCGCACTGTACGCGCACCTGAACGAGTACGGCTTCCTCGAGACGCCGTACCGCAAGGTCGTGGACAGCAAGGTGACCGACCAGATCGACTACCTGTCGGCGATCGAGGAAGGCCGCTACATGATCGCTCAGGCGAACGCCGCGATCGACGAGAACGGCACGCTGATCGACGAACTCGTGTCGTCGCGTGAAGCCGGCGAAACGATGATGGTCACGCCGGACCGTATCCAGTACATGGACGTCGCGCCGTCGCAGATCGTGTCGGTTGCAGCCTCGCTGATTCCGTTCCTCGAGCACGACGATGCGAACCGTGCACTGATGGGTTCGAACATGCAGCGTCAGGCCGTGCCGTGTCTGCGTCCGGAAAAGCCGGTCGTCGGGACGGGTATCGAGCGCACCTGCGCGGTCGACTCGGGTACGACGGTTCAGGCGTTCCGCGGCGGCGTCGTCGACTATGTCGACGCAGGCCGTATCGTGATTCGCGTGAACGACGACGAAGCGGTCGCAGGTGAAGTCGGTGTCGACATCTACAACCTGATCAAGTACACGCGTTCGAACCAGAACACGAACATCAACCAGCGTCCGATCGTGAAGATGGGCGACAAGGTCTCGCGCGGCGACGTGCTGGCCGACGGCGCCTCGACGGACCTGGGCGAGCTCGCGCTCGGCCAGAACATGCTGATCGCGTTCATGCCGTGGAACGGCTACAACTTCGAAGACTCGATCCTGATCTCGGAGAAGGTGGTTGCGGACGATCGCTACACGTCGATCCACATCGAAGAGCTGAACGTCGTTGCACGCGACACGAAGCTCGGGCCGGAAGAAATCACGCGCGACATCTCGAACCTGGCGGAAGTCCAGCTCGGCCGTCTCGACGAATCGGGCATCGTGTACATCGGTGCTGAAGTCGAAGCAGGCGACGTGCTGGTCGGCAAGGTCACGCCGAAGGGCGAGACCCAGCTGACGCCGGAAGAGAAGCTGCTGCGCGCGATCTTCGGCGAGAAGGCTTCGGACGTGAAGGACACGTCGCTGCGCGTGCCGTCGGGCATGAGCGGCACCGTGATCGACGTCCAGGTGTTCACGCGTGAAGGCATCCAGCGCGACAAGCGTGCGCAACAGATCATCGACGACGAACTGAAGCGCTACCGTCTCGACCTGAACGACCAGCTGCGCATCGTGGAAGGCGACGCGTTCCAGCGTCTCGCACGCATGCTGGTGGGCAAGGTCGCGAACGGCGGTCCGAAGAAGCTCGCGAAGGGCACGAAGATCGACCAGGCTTACCTGGAAGACCTCGACCACTACCACTGGTTCGACATCCGCCTCGCGGACGACGAAGCAGCGGCATCGCTCGAAGCGATCAAGAACTCGATCGAAGAGAAGCGTCACCAGTTCGACCTCGCGTTCGAAGAGAAGCGCAAGAAGCTCACGCAAGGCGACGAACTGCCGCCGGGCGTGCTGAAGATGGTCAAGGTGTACCTCGCGGTGAAGCGCCGTCTGCAGCCTGGCGACAAGATGGCAGGCCGTCACGGTAACAAGGGTGTCGTGTCGAAGATCGTTCCGATCGAAGACATGCCGTACATGGCCGACGGCCGTCCGGCAGACGTCGTGCTGAACCCGCTGGGCGTTCCGTCGCGGATGAACGTGGGTCAGGTTCTGGAAGTGCACCTCGGCTGGGCTGCGAAGGGCCTCGGCTGGCGTATCGGCGAAATGCTGCAGCGTCAGGCGAAGATCGAGGAACTGCGCGTGTTCCTGACGAAGATCTACAACGAGTCGGGCCGCCAGGAAGACCTGGAAAGCTTCACCGACGACGAGATCCTCGAACTCGCGAAGAACCTGCGCGAAGGCGTGCCGTTCGCGACGCCGGTGTTCGACGGTGCGACCGAGGAAGAAATGGGCAAGATGCTCGACCTCGCGTTCCCGGACGACATCGCTGAACAACTCGGCATGAACCCGTCGAAGAACCAGGTCCGTCTGTACGACGGCCGCACGGGTGAAATGTTCGAACGTCGCGTGACGCTGGGCTACATGCACTACCTGAAGCTGCACCACTTGGTCGACGACAAGATGCACGCGCGTTCGACCGGCCCGTACTCGCTCGTCACGCAGCAGCCGCTGGGTGGTAAGGCGCAGTTCGGTGGCCAGCGTTTCGGTGAAATGGAAGTGTGGGCACTCGAAGCGTACGGCGCGTCCTACGTGCTGCAGGAAATGCTGACGGTGAAGTCGGACGACGTGACCGGCCGGACGAAAGTGTACGAAAACCTCGTCAAGGGCGACCACGTGATCGATGCAGGCATGCCGGAATCCTTCAACGTGCTCGTGAAGGAAATCCGCTCGCTCGGTATCGATATCGATCTCGACCGCAATTAATCGGACTACGGAGAGAAAGCAATGAAAGCTCTGCTCGATCTATTCAAGCAAGTCCAACAGGAAGAAGTTTTCGACGCGATCAAGATCGGTCTGGCTTCGCCTGACAAGATCCGTTCGTGGTCGTTCGGCGAAGTGAAGAAGCCGGAGACCATCAACTACCGTACGTTCAAGCCGGAACGCGATGGTCTCTTCTGCGCGAAGATCTTCGGGCCGATCAAGGACTACGAGTGCCTGTGCGGCAAGTACAAGCGTCTGAAGCACCGCGGCGTGATCTGCGAGAAGTGCGGCGTCGAAGTGACGCTGGCGAAGGTGCGTCGCGAACGGATGGGCCACATCGAACTGGCCTCGCCGGTCGCGCACATCTGGTTCCTGAAGTCGCTGCCGTCGCGTCTGGGCATGGTGCTCGACATGACGCTGCGCGACATCGAACGCGTGCTGTACTTCGAAGCGTACGTGGTGATCGAACCGGGCATGACGCCGCTGAAGGCGCGGCAGATCATGACCGAAGAGGATTACTACAACAAGGTCGAGGAATACGGCGACGAATTCCGTGCCGAAATGGGCGCGGAAGGCGTGCGTGAACTGCTGCGCGCGATCAACATCGACGAGCAGGTCGAGACGCTGCGCACCGAGCTGAAGAACACTGGCTCGGAAGCGAAGATCAAGAAGTACGCGAAGCGCCTGAAGGTCCTCGAGGCATTCCAGCGCTCGGGCATCAAGCCCGAGTGGATGATCCTCGAAGTGCTGCCGGTGCTGCCGCCGGAACTGCGTCCGCTCGTGCCGCTGGACGGCGGCCGTTTCGCGACGTCGGACCTGAACGACCTGTACCGCCGCGTGATCAACCGTAACAACCGGTTGAAGCGCCTGCTCGAGCTGAAGGCACCTGAAATCATCGTCCGCAACGAAAAGCGGATGCTGCAGGAAGCCGTCGACTCGCTGCTCGACAACGGCCGTCGCGGCAAGGCGATGACGGGTGCGAACAAGCGTCCGCTGAAGTCGCTCGCCGACATGATCAAGGGTAAGGGCGGTCGTTTCCGTCAGAACCTGCTGGGCAAGCGCGTCGACTACTCGGGCCGTTCGGTCATCGTGGTCGGCCCGACGCTGAAGCTGCACCAGTGCGGTCTGCCGAAGCTGATGGCGCTCGAGCTGTTCAAGCCGTTCATCTTCAACAAGCTGGAAGTGATGGGCGTCGCGACGACCATCAAGGCTGCGAAGAAGGAAGTCGAGAACCAGACGCCGGTGGTGTGGGACATCCTCGAAGAGGTGATCCGTGAGCACCCGGTGATGCTGAACCGTGCGCCGACGCTGCACCGTCTCGGTATCCAGGCGTTCGAGCCGGTGCTGATCGAAGGCAAGGCAATTCAGCTGCACCCGCTCGTCTGCGCGGCGTTCAACGCCGACTTCGACGGTGACCAGATGGCCGTTCACGTGCCGCTGTCGCTCGAAGCGCAGATGGAAGCGCGTACGCTGATGCTGGCGTCGAACAACGTGCTGTTCCCGGCCAACGGCGATCCGTCGATCGTGCCGTCGCAGGATATCGTGCTGGGTCTGTACTACGCGACCCGCGAAGCGGTCAACGGCAAGGGCGAAGGCCTGTCGTTCACGGGCGTGTCGGAAGTGATCCGCGCGTACGAGAACAAGGAAGTCGAGCTCGCATCGCGCGTCAACGTGCGGATCACCGAAATGGTCCACAACGAGGACACGTCGGAAGGCGCGCCGCCGTTCGTGCCGAAGATTTCGCTGTACGCGACGACCGTCGGCCGCGCGATCCTGTCGGAGATCCTGCCGCACGGCCTGCCGTTCTCGGTGCTGAACAAGCCGCTGAAGAAGAAGGAAATCTCGCGCCTGATCAACACGGCGTTCCGCAAGTGCGGTCTGCGCGCGACGGTGGTGTTTGCCGACCAGCTGATGCAGTCGGGTTTCCGTCTCGCGACGCGCGCCGGTATTTCGATCTGCGTGGACGACATGCTCGTGCCGCCGCAGAAGGAAACGATCGTCGGCGACGCCGCGAAGAAGGTGAAGGAGTACGACCGCCAGTACATGTCGGGTCTCGTCACCGCGCAGGAACGCTACAACAACGTGGTCGACATCTGGTCGGCAACGTCGGAAGCGGTCGGCAAGGCGATGATGGAGCAGCTGTCGACGGAGCCGGTGACGGACCGCGACGGCAACGAGACGCGCCAGGAGTCGTTCAACTCGATCTACATGATGGCCGACTCGGGCGCCCGGGGTTCGGCGGTTCAGATTCGTCAGCTGGCCGGTATGCGTGGCCTGATGGCGAAGCCGGACGGCTCGATTATCGAGACGCCGATTACCGCGAACTTCCGCGAAGGTCTGAACGTGTTGCAGTACTTCATCTCGACCCACGGTGCACGTAAGGGTCTGGCTGATACGGCACTGAAGACCGCGAACTCGGGTTACCTGACGCGTCGTCTCGTCGACGTCACGCAGGATCTGGTCGTCGTGGAAGACGATTGCGGCACGTCGAACGGCGTGGCGATGAAGGCACTCGTCGAAGGCGGTGAAGTCGTCGAGGCGCTGCGCGACCGTATCCTCGGCCGCGTTGCGGTTGCGGACGTCGTGAACCCGGAAACGCAGGAAACGGTGTACGAATCGGGCACGCTGCTCGATGAAACGGCGGTCGAGGAAATCGAACGCCTCGGCATCGACGAAGTGCGCGTGCGCACGCCGCTGACCTGCGAAACGCGCTACGGTCTGTGTGCGTCGTGCTACGGCCGTGACCTCGGCCGCGGCTCGCTCGTGAACGTCGGCGAAGCAGTCGGTGTGATCGCTGCACAGTCGATCGGTGAACCGGGCACGCAGCTGACGATGCGTACGTTCCACATCGGTGGTGCGGCATCGCGTGCGGCAGTGGCTTCGTCGGTCGAAGCGAAGAGCAACGGTATCGTCCGCTTCACGGCGACGATGCGTTACGTCACGAACGCGAAGGGCGAGCAGATCGTCATTTCCCGTTCGGGCGAAGCGATGATCACCGACGATTTCGGTCGCGAGCGCGAGCGTCACAAAGTGCCGTACGGCGCGACGCTGCTGCAGCTCGACGGCGCGACGATCAAGGCAGGCACGCAGCTCGCCACGTGGGATCCGCTGACGCGTCCGATCATCACCGAGTACGGTGGTACGGTGAAGTTCGAGAACGTCGAGGAAGGCGTGACCGTCGCGAAGCAGATCGACGACGTGACCGGCCTGTCGACGCTGGTCGTGATCGACGTGAAGCGCCGTGGTTCGCAGGCTTCGAAGAGCGTGCGTCCGCAGGTCAAGCTGCTCGACGCGAACGGCGACGAAGTGAAGATTCCGGGCACGGAGCACGCGGTGCAGATCGGCTTCCAGGTCGGCGCACTGATCACCGTGAAGGATGGTCAGCAAGTGCAGGTCGGTGAAGTGCTCGCACGTATCCCGACGGAAGCGCAGAAGACACGTGACATTACCGGCGGTCTGCCGCGGGTGGCGGAACTGTTCGAAGCGCGTTCGCCGAAGGATGCCGGCATTCTCGCGGAAGTCACCGGTACGACGTCGTTCGGTAAGGACACGAAGGGCAAGCAGCGTCTCGTCATCACGGATCTCGAGGGCAACCAGCACGAGTTCCTGATCGCGAAGGAAAAGCAGGTTCTGGTTCACGATGCCCAGGTCGTCAACAAGGGCGAAATGATCGTGGACGGTCCGGCCGATCCGCACGACATCCTGCGTCTGCAGGGTATCGAGGCGCTGTCGCGCTACATCGTCGACGAAGTGCAGGACGTGTATCGTCTGCAGGGCGTGAAGATCAACGACAAGCACATCGAGGTGATCGTTCGCCAGATGCTGCGTCGTGTGCAGATCACCGACAACGGCGATACGCGCTTCATCCCGGGCGAACAGGTCGAGCGTTCCGACATGCTGGACGAGAACGATCGCATGATCGCCGAGGACAAGCGTCCGGCTTCGTACGACAACGTGCTCCTCGGTATCACGAAGGCATCGCTGTCGACCGACTCGTTCATCTCCGCGGCATCGTTCCAGGAAACGACCCGCGTGCTGACCGAAGCGGCGATCATGGGCAAGCGCGACGATCTGCGCGGCCTGAAGGAAAACGTGATCGTCGGCCGTCTGATTCCGGCCGGTACGGGTCTCGCGTTCCACAAGGCACGCAAGGCGAAGGAATCGTCGGATCGCGAGCGTTTCGACCAGATCGCAGCGGAAGAAGCGTTCGATTTCGGCACGCCGAGCACGCCTGCTGCGGAAGAGCCGCAACAGCACCCGGCAGCCGAGTAAGCGCGGGCGGCGCGAGCCGCCTTGCCTCACCACGCTGTCACCGAGACCGCCCGGTTTTGCCGGGCGGTTTTTTTTCATCTGTCGTTCGCGTGCATGACGCGCCTGTGCTGTGCCGGCCTCGCTTGCTCGCGACGGAAGTGCGGCCCGACTGCAAGCGCCGCCGAAGCCGTTGCAATCACTTGCGGCGCGGTCGTGGCAGGCTCGTCATGCACGCGAACGAACCCTGGCCGATCGGCCAAAACCGCACGATTCGCCCCGCGTCCCGCGAGCGGGTTGTTAAAATTGCGGTCATCGTCCAGCCGTCCCCGTCCTCTTTCATGTCCCGCGCCCTCGAAATCCTCGACGAAGTATTTGGTTATCCCGCTTTTCGCGGCCAGCAGGGCGAAATCGTCGAACACGTCGCCGGCGGCGGCGATTGTCTCGTGCTGATGCCGACCGGTGGCGGCAAGTCGCTGTGCTACCAGATTCCGGCGCTGCTGCGTCGCGAGGCCGGGCAGGGTGCCGGTATCGTCGTGTCGCCGCTGATCGCGCTGATGCAGGACCAGGTCGCCGCACTGAGCGAAGTGGGCGTGCGCGCGGCGTACCTGAACTCGACACTGTCGGGCGCCGAGGCCGCGGCGACCGAGCGGGCGCTGCGCGAAGGCGAAATCGACCTGCTGTATGTCGCGCCCGAACGGCTGATGACGGGGCGCTTCCTCGACCTGCTCGAGCGCGCGAAGATCGGCCTGTTCGCGATCGACGAAGCGCACTGCGTGTCGCAATGGGGGCACGATTTCCGCCCGGAATACATCCAGCTGTCGGTGCTGCACGAGCGATTTCCGTCGGTGCCGCGCATCGCATTGACCGCGACGGCCGATGCGATCACGCGCGACGAGATCATCCACCGTCTCGCGCTCGACGACGCACGCGTGTTCGTGTCGAGCTTCGACCGCCCGAACATCCGCTACCGGATCGTCGAAAAGGACAACGCGCGATCGCAGCTGCTCGATTTCATCCGCGCCGAACACACGAATGCCGACGGCACGACGGATGCGGGTGTCGTCTATTGCCTGTCGCGTCGCAAGGTCGAGGAAACGGCCGAATGGCTGAAGGCGCAAGGCGTGCGTGCGCTGCCGTATCACGCGGGGATGGAGTTCGAGGTGCGGCAGAAGCACCAGGAAATGTTCCAGCGCGAGGAAGGCATCGTGATGTGCGCGACGATCGCGTTCGGCATGGGCATCGACAAGCCGGACGTGCGCTTCGTCGCGCACCTGGATCTGCCGAAGAGCGTCGAAGGCTACTACCAGGAAACGGGCCGTGCCGGCCGCGACGGGATGCCCGCGAATGCGTGGATGGCGTACGGGCTCGGCGACGTCGTCCAGCAGCGCAAGATGATCGACGAATCGGATGCCGACGACGCACACAAGCGCGTCCAGACGTCGAAGCTCGACGCGCTGCTCGGGCTGTGCGAGACGATCTCGTGCCGCCGCGTGCGGCTGCTGAACTACTTCGGCGAGGAGAGCAAGCCGTGCGGCAACTGCGATACGTGCCTCGAGCCGCCCGCTTCGTGGGACGCGACGCGTGAGGCGCAGATGGCGCTGTCGTGCGTGTTCCGCGCGCAGCGCGCGAGCGGCTTCAATTTCGGCTCGAGCCACCTGATCGAGATCCTGCGCGGCGGGCGCACCGAGAAGGTGTTGCAGCGGGGCCACGACCAGCTGACGACGTTCGGGATCGGCGCGTCGCTGTCGGAGCCCGAGTGGCGCGCGATATTTCGGCAGCTCGTCGCGTACGGCTACCTGGCCGTCGATCACGGCGGCTTCGGTGCACTCGTGCTGACCGAGGCCGCGAAGCCGGTGTTGAAGAACGAGGAGAAGGTCACGCTGCGCCGCTACGTGAAGCCGCAGCGCACGCGCCAGTCGTCGGGCCGCAGCGGCACGCGCGTCGACCCGACGGCCGGCATGGGCACGCGCGAGCGCGCAAGGTGGGATGCGCTGCGCGCGTGGCGCGCGGAAACGGCGAAGACGGACGGCGTGCCGGCCTACGTGATCTTCCACGACGCGACGCTCGCCGAGATCGCACGCAACGCGCCGGAGACGATCGACGACCTGCGCCATATCCCCGGCATGGGGGTGCGCAAGCTGGAGCGCTTCGGCGACGAGATCATCGACGTCGTCGAGTCTGCCTGACACAGGCGTTCCGACCCTTCCGGTAAACCACGCGTCCGGCCGGCGAATCACGCAAGCCGTTGACTTAGTTGGTATTTCCGGAATATGATGCTGGGTTCCGGTATTCGGTGGGCCGAGTTGCGTTCGAAAGCTCGCACCCGTTTCGCCGGTTCGGAAGTCAACTGTGCGCCGATTCTCGCTTTGCCCGAAATCGATGTGCAGATTTTGTTCAATTTCAGGAATAAACAATGCCAACCATCAACCAACTGGTTCGCAAAGGCCGTCAGTCGGAAACGACGAAGAGCAAGAGCCCGGCCCTGCAGGACTGCCCCCAGCGTCGCGGCGTGTGCACCCGTGTGTACACGACGACGCCGAAGAAGCCGAACTCGGCACTCCGTAAGGTCGCCAAGGTTCGTCTGACGAACGGCTTCGAAGTGATTTCGTACATCGGCGGTGAAGGCCACAACCTGCAGGAACACTCGGTTGTGCTGATCCGCGGCGGCCGTGTGAAGGACTTGCCGGGTGTGCGTTACCACATGGTTCGCGGCTCGCTGGATACCCAGGGCGTCAAGGACCGTAAGCAAGCGCGCTCGAAGTACGGCGCGAAGCGTGCAAAGGCTGCCAAGTAAGCAGTTTTTGATCAGGGATCGCCGCAGGGCGGTCAAGGCGGGAGTGCCGGATTGCCGGTGCTGTCGAGTAAGTGGTCACCCGGCCAAGCTGGTTAGTCGTGAAGATGTGATCGGGTTTGTTGGTGGCCGCGGAGCTGGAACCAGCTCCAACTGAACAAGTAAAGGAAGAATCATGCCGCGTCGTCGCGAAGTCCCCAAGCGGGAAGTGTTGCCGGATCCGAAGTTCGGTAACGTTGATGTAGCCAAGTTCATGAACATGCTGATGCTGTCCGGCAAGAAGTCGGTCGCAGAGCGCATCGTTTATGGCGCATTCGAACAGATCCAGACCAAGGGTGGCAAGGACCCGCTGGAAGTGTTCACGGTTGCGCTCAACAACGTCAAGCCGGTGGTCGAAGTGAAGAGCCGTCGCGTTGGTGGTGCCAACTATCAAGTTCCGGTCGAAGTGCGCCCGTCGCGTCGTATGGCATTGGCGATGCGCTGGCTGCGTGAGGCTGCGAAGAAGCGCAGCGAGAAGTCGATGGCTCTGCGCCTGGCAGGTGAACTCTCCGAAGCGGCCGAAGGTCGTGGCGGCGCGATGAAGAAGCGCGATGAAGTTCACCGCATGGCAGAAGCCAACCGCGCGTTCTCGCATTTCCGTTTCTAAGCGCCTGGCTGGGCTGTTTGCGGAAATAAATTCCGGGCGGGTGCGCTTTTCAGGCGCCTCGCCCGTTTGTGTTGAAGCATGATGCAGCAGGGCTGCATCGTGTCATCCCAGTAGAGGATCAAAGTGGCTCGCAAGACTCCTATCGAGCGCTACCGCAATATCGGTATTAGCGCTCACATCGACGCCGGCAAAACGACGACGACCGAGCGCATTCTGTTTTACACCGGTGTGAACCACAAGATCGGTGAAGTCCACGACGGCGCAGCCACGATGGACTGGATGGAGCAGGAACAGGAGCGTGGCATCACGATCACGTCCGCTGCTACCACGGCCTTCTGGAAGGGCATGGGCGGCAACTATCCGGAACACCGCATCAACATCATCGACACCCCGGGTCACGTCGACTTCACGATCGAAGTGGAGCGTTCGATGCGCGTGCTCGACGGCGCGTGCATGGTGTACTGCGCAGTGGGCGGCGTGCAGCCGCAGTCGGAAACGGTGTGGCGCCAGGCTAACAAGTACAAGGTGCCGCGTCTCGCGTTCGTCAACAAGATGGACCGTACCGGCGCGAACTTCTTCAAGGTCTACGACCAGCTCCGTCTGCGCCTGAAGGCGAACCCGGTTCCGGTCGTGGTGCCGATCGGCGCGGAAGAAAACTTCAAGGGCGTCGTCGACCTGATCAAGATGAAGGCGATCATTTGGGACGAAGCGTCGCAAGGCACGAAGTTCGACTACGTCGACATCCCGGCCGAGCTCGCAGAGACCTGCAAGGAATGGCGCGAAAAGATGGTCGAAGTGGCTGCTGAAGCCAGCGAAGACCTGATGAACAAGTACCTGGAAGAAGGCGATCTGCCGGAAGCCGACATCGTCAAGGCGCTGCGTGATCGTACGATCGCGTGCGAAATCCAGCCGATGCTGTGCGGTACCGCGTTCAAGAACAAGGGCGTGCAGCGTATGCTCGACGCCGTGATCGACTTCCTGCCGTCGCCGGTCGACATCCCGCCGGTCAAGGGCGAGCTCGAAAACGGTGAAGAAGCGGAGCGCAAGGCGTCGGACGACGAGAAGTTCTCGTCGCTCGCGTTCAAGATCATGACCGACCCGTTCGTCGGCCAGCTGATCTTCTTCCGTGTGTACTCGGGCGTCGTCAACTCGGGCGACACGCTGCTGAACTCGACCAAGGGCAAGAAGGAACGCCTCGGCCGTATTCTGCAGATGCACGCGAACCAGCGTGAAGAAATCAAGGAAGTCCGTGCAGGCGACATCGCTGCTGCGGTCGGCCTGAAGGAAGCGACCACCGGCGACACGCTGTGCGATCCGGCAAACCCGATCGTGCTCGAGCGCATGGTGTTCCCGGAGCCGGTGATTTCGCAGGCTGTCGAGCCGAAGACCAAGGCTGACCAGGAAAAGATGGGCCTGGCGCTGAACCGTCTGGCACAGGAAGATCCGTCGTTCCGCGTGCAGACCGACGAAGAGTCGGGCCAGACCATCATTTCGGGCATGGGCGAGCTCCACCTCGAAATTCTGGTCGACCGGATGAAGCGTGAATTCGGCGTGGAAGCAACCGTCGGCAAGCCGCAGGTTGCATACCGCGAAACGATCCGTTCGACGGCGAAGGACGTCGACGGCAAGTTCGTCAAGCAGTCGGGTGGTCGCGGCCAGTACGGTCACGCGGTCATCACGCTCGAGCCGAACGAACAAGGCAAGGGCTACGAGTTCTTCGACGAGATCAAGGGTGGTGTGATTCCGCGTGAATACATCCCGGCGGTCGACAAGGGTATCCAGGACACGCTGAAGTCGGGCGTGCTGGCTGGCTTCCCGGTCGTCGACGTGAAGGTTCACCTGACGTTCGGTTCGTACCACGACGTTGACTCGAACGAAAACGCGTTCCGCATGGCCGGTTCGATGGCGTTCAAGGAAGCAATGCGCAAGGCGAACCCGGTCGTCCTCGAGCCGATGATGGCTGTCGAAGTCGAGACGCCGGAAGACTACATGGGCAACGTGATGGGCGACCTGTCGGGCCGTCGCGGTATCGTCCAGGGCATGGAAGACATGGTTGGCGGCGGCAAGATCGTGCGCGCCGAAGTGCCGCTGTCGGAAATGTTCGGCTATTCGACGTCGCTGCGCTCGCTGACGCAAGGTCGTGCAACGTACACGATGGAGTTCAAGCACTACGCTGAAGCTCCGCGCAACGTTGCTGATGCGATCATCAGCGCGAAGTCGAAGTAATTCGCTATCTCAATCGATAATTTTTGAAAGAAGAGAATCATGGCAAAAGGTAAATTCGAGCGGACCAAGCCGCACGTGAACGTTGGTACGATTGGTCACGTTGACCACGGCAAGACGACGCTGACGGCAGCGATCACGACGGTTCTGACGAAGAAGTTCGGCGGCGAAGCGAAGGCGTACGACCAGATCGACGCGGCACCGGAAGAAAAGGCGCGCGGCATCACGATCAACACGGCGCACGTCGAGTACGAAACGGCTAACCGCCACTACGCACACGTCGACTGCCCGGGCCACGCTGACTATGTGAAGAACATGATCACGGGCGCAGCGCAGATGGACGGCGCGATCCTGGTTTGCTCGGCAGCAGACGGCCCGATGCCGCAAACGCGTGAGCACATCCTGCTGGCGCGTCAGGTTGGCGTTCCGTACATCATCGTGTTCCTGAACAAGTGCGACATGGTGGACGACGCTGAACTGCTCGAGCTGGTCGAGATGGAAGTTCGCGAACTCCTGTCGAAGTACGACTTCCCGGGCGACGACACGCCGATCGTGAAGGGTTCGGCAAAGCTGGCGCTGGAAGGCGACACGGGCGAGCTGGGCGAAGTGGCGATCATGAGCCTGGCAGACGCGCTGGACACGTACATCCCGACGCCGGAGCGTGCAGTTGACGGCGCGTTCCTGATGCCGGTGGAAGACGTGTTCTCGATCTCGGGCCGTGGTACGGTGGTGACGGGTCGTGTCGAGCGCGGCATCGTGAAGGTCGGCGAAGAAATCGAAATCGTCGGTATCAAGCCGACGGTGAAGACGACCTGCACGGGCGTTGAAATGTTCCGCAAGCTGCTGGACCAAGGTCAGGCAGGCGACAACGTTGGTATCCTGCTGCGCGGCACGAAGCGTGAAGACGTGGAGCGTGGCCAGGTTCTGGCGAAGCCGGGTTCGATCACGCCGCACACGCACTTCACGGCTGAAGTGTACGTGCTGAGCAAGGACGAAGGCGGCCGTCACACGCCGTTCTTCAACAACTACCGTCCGCAGTTCTACTTCCGTACGACGGACGTGACGGGCTCGATCGAGCTGCCGAAGGACAAGGAAATGGTGATGCCGGGCGACAACGTGTCGATCACGGTGAAGCTGATTGCACCGATCGCGATGGAAGAAGGTCTGCGCTTCGCAATCCGCGAAGGTGGCCGTACGGTCGGCGCCGGCGTCGTCGCCAAGATCCTCGACTAAGATCGACGATCCGCGGATCCTTCCGGGATCCGCGATCCCACGGTATGCAGTTGTATCGTCGAAACCGGGTGTTCAGCTTGCGCTGGCACCCGGTTTTTCTTTATGGCGTGCCGTCACGCACATTGACAAACCCGCACCACCTCTCCGATTTTTCGTGTAGAATCGCGGGCTTAGCAGTGGAAGTACCGTTCGGAACCTGTCGCTTCGCTCCCCGCAGGCAGCAGGTTTCGCGTTCTTTTGGTGTCCGGCGGTGCAACATCGCCTCGCTCTTTTCAAGGAATCGTCATGCAGCAACAGAAAATCCGCATTCGCCTGAAGGCTTTCGACTATCGTCTGATCGATCAATCGGCTGCCGAAATCGTCGATACCGCGAAGCGGACTGGCGCAATCGTCCGTGGCCCGGTGCCGCTGCCGACGCGCATTCAGCGTTTTGACATCCTGCGTTCGCCGCACGTCAACAAGACGTCGCGCGATCAGCTCGAAATCCGTACCCACCAGCGCCTGATGGACATCGTCGATCCGACCGACAAGACGGTTGACGCGCTGATGAAGCTCGACCTGCCGGCTGGCGTCGACGTGGAAATCAAGCTGCAGTAAGGCTTTCGGCGCCAACTGGCTTGCCGGGTGGCGCTAAGTCTTTGTATTGCTTGCGGAAATCGAGGAGTCGGGCTATACTGCTTGGCTTTTCGCGTATTCGCGTAAAAAAGTTGGGCCTTGCGTGCCCGGCATTTTGTAAATCAGCCCCGACCAATCGCAGTCGGGAATGGAGAAAATGATGAGCCTTGGACTCGTAGGTCGCAAGGTTGGCATGACCCGTATCTTCACGGCTGAAGGGGATTCGATTCCCGTCACCGTGCTGGACGTGTCGGACAACCGCGTGACGCAGATCAAGACTGTTGAAACCGACGGCTATACGGCCGTGCAGGTTGCATTCGGCTCCCGTCGTGCATCGCGCGTGACGAAGCCGCTGGCAGGTCATCTCGCCAAAGCCGGTGTCGAAGCCGGTGAAATCCTCAAGGAATTCCGCATTGACGCGGCCAAGGCAGCTGAGCTGTCGAATGGCGCCGTGGTCGGTGCTGATCTTTTCGAAGTGGGCCAGAAGGTCGACGTGCAAGGCGTGTCGATCGGTAAGGGCTACGCCGGTACGATCAAGCGTTACAACTTCTCCTCCGGCCGTGCGACGCACGGTAACTCGCGCTCGCACAACGTGCCGGGCTCGATCGGTATGGCGCAGGATCCGGGTCGTGTTTTCCCGGGTAAACGCATGACGGGTCACATGGGTGACGTGACGGTGACGGTGCAGAACCTCGAAATCGCTCGTATCGACGCAGAGCGCAAGCTGCTGCTCGTGAAGGGTGCGATTCCGGGCGCGAAGGGCGGCAAGGTCTTCGTGACGCCGGCCGTCAAGACCAAGGGGGCGAAATAATGGAACTCAAGCTCCTGAACGAAAATGGTCAGGAAGGTGCAGTGGTCAACGCGTCGGACGTCGTGTTCGGTCGTGACTACAACGAAGCGCTGATCCACCAGGTCGTCGTCGCTTACCAGGCGAATGCTCGCCAGGGTAACCGCGCACAGAAGGACCGTGAGCAAGTCAAGCACACGACCAAGAAGCCGTGGCGCCAGAAGGGTACGGGCCGTGCTCGTGCCGGTATGTCGTCGAGCCCGCTGTGGCGTGGCGGTGGTCGTATCTTCCCGAATTCGCCGGAAGAAAACTTCTCGCACAAGGTCAACAAGAAGATGCATCGCGCAGGTCTCTGCTCGATCTTCTCGCAGCTGGCCCGTGAAGGCCGCCTGTCGGTCGTCGAGGACATCATCCTCGAAGCGCCGAAGACCAAGCTGCTGGCTGACAAATTCAAGACCATGGGTCTCGACTCCGTGCTGATCATCACCGACACGGTTGACGAAAACCTGTACCTGGCATCGCGCAACCTGCCGCACGTGGCAATTGTCGAGCCGCGCTACGCTGACCCGCTGTCGCTGATCTACTTCAAGAAAGTGCTGGTCACGAAGGCTGCGGTCGCCCAGATCGAGGAGTTGCTGTCATGAGCGAGATTCGCAAGAACGATCATCGTTTGATGCAGGTCCTGCTCGCACCGGTGATCTCGGAAAAGGCGACGCTGGTTGCCGACAAGAACGAGCAAGTCGTGTTCGAAGTCGCACCGGATGCCACGAAGCAGGAAGTGAAGGCGGCTGTCGAGCTGCTGTTCAAGGTTGAAGTTGATTCCGTCAACGTGCTGGTTCAGAAGGGCAAGCAAAAGCGCTTTGGCCGTTCGATGGGCCGCCGCAAGGACGTGAAGAAGGCGTACGTTTGCCTGAAGCCCGGCCAGGAAATCAACTTTGAAGCGGAGGCCAAGTAATCATGGCAATCGTTAAAGTTAAGCCGACATCGCCGGGTCGCCGCGCGATGGTCAAGGTGGTCAACAAGAACCTGCACCAGGGCAAGCCGTTCGCGGCACTGCTCGACTCGCAGAGCTCGACCGCCGGCCGTAACAACAATGGCCGTATCACCACGCGTCACAAGGGTGGTGGTCACAAGCAACACTATCGTATCGTCGATTTCCGTCGCACGAAGGATGGCATCCCGGCAAAGGTCGAACGTCTCGAGTACGACCCGAACCGTAGCGCGAACATCGCGCTGGTGCTCTACGCAGACGGCGAACGTCGCTACATCATCGCCCCGAAGGGCCTGACCGTCGGCCAACAGCTGATGTCGGGTTCGGAAGCGCCGATCCGCGCAGGCAACACGCTGCCGATCCGCAACATTCCGGTCGGTACGACGATCCACTGCATCGAGATGCTGCCGGGCAAGGGCGCGCAAATGGCGCGTTCGGCTGGTACGTCGGCCATGCTGCTCGCACGTGAAGGCGTCTACGCGCAGGTTCGTCTGCGTTCGGGCGAAATCCGCCGCGTGCACATCGAGTGCCGTGCAACGATCGGTGAAGTCGGCAACGAAGAGCATAGCCTGCGCCAGATCGGCAAGGCTGGCGCGAACCGCTGGCGCGGTATCCGCCCGACGGTGCGTGGCGTTGCGATGAACCCGGTTGATCACCCGCACGGTGGTGGTGAGGGCAAGACGGCTGCAGGTCGCGATCCGGTTAGCCCGTGGGGTACGCCGGCTAAGGGTTATCGCACCCGTAGCAACAAGCGCACGACGACGATGATCGTCCAGCGCCGTCACAAGCGTTAAGGAGTAGGCAATGGCACGTTCTGTAAAAAAAGGTCCGTTCTGCGACGCCCATTTGCTGAAGAAAGTTGAGGCGGCTGCAGCTTCGCGCGACAAAAAGCCGATCAAGACCTGGTCGCGTCGCTCGACGATTCTGCCGGATTTCATCGGCCTGACGATCGCTGTTCACAACGGCCGTCAACACGTTCCGGTGTACATCTCGGAAAACATGGTCGGCCACAAGCTTGGCGAGTTCGCACTGACCCGTACGTTCAAGGGTCACGCGGCCGACAAGAAGGCCAAGAAATAAGGGGCAATCAAGATGGAAGTGAAAGCAATTCATCGCGGTGCCCGCATCTCGGCGCAAAAAACGCGCCTTGTGGCTGACCAGATCCGCGGTTTGCCGGTCGACAAGGCGCTGAACGTTCTGACGTTCTCGCCGAAGAAAGCGGCTGGCATCGTGAAGAAGGTTGTGCTGTCGGCAATCGCGAATGCGGAGCACAACGAAGGCGCCGATATCGACGAGCTCAAGATCAAGAGCATCTACGTCGACAAGGCTGCATCGCTCAAGCGTTTCACCGCGCGCGCCAAGGGCCGCGGTAACCGCATCGAGAAGCAATCCTGTCACATCACTGTGACGGTCGGGAATTAAGGAGCCATACGATGGGACAGAAAATTCATCCGACTGGCTTCCGCCTGGCTGTCAGCCGCAATTGGGCTTCGCGTTGGTACGCGAACAACAACAATTTCGCGGCGATGCTGCAGGAAGACATCGGTGTTCGTGAATACCTGAAGAAGAAGCTGAAGAACGCTTCGGTCGGTCGGGTCGTCATCGAGCGTCCGGCGAAGAACGCGCGCATCACGATTTACAGCTCGCGTCCGGGCGTGGTCATCGGCAAGAAGGGCGAGGATATCGAACAGCTGAAGACGGAACTGCAACGCCGCATGGGCGTGCCGGTTCACGTCAACATCGAAGAAATCCGCAAGCCGGAAACCGATGCTCAGTTGATCGCTGACTCGATCACGCAACAGCTCGAGCGCCGGATCATGTTCCGTCGCGCGATGAAGCGTGCGATGCAGAACGCGATGCGTCTGGGTGCCCAAGGCATCAAGATCATGAGCGCAGGCCGTCTGAACGGTATCGAAATCGCTCGTACGGAGTGGTATCGCGAAGGTCGCGTGCCCCTTCACACGCTGCGTGCTGATATCGACTACGCGACTTCGGAAGCGAAGACGACTTACGGGATCATCGGCGTCAAGGTGTGGGTTTACAAGGGCGACACGCTCGGCCGCAACGACGCACCGGTGGTGGAAGAAGTAGCCGAAGACAAGCGTCCGCGTCGCAATGCGCGTCCGGGCGACCGTCGTCCGCGCCGTGACGGCGAAGGCGGCGCTCCGGGTGCTCGTCGTGGCGCACCGCGCCGCGGCGCCGGCAAGCCCGAAGACGGCAAGACTGGAGAATAACGATGCTGCAACCGAAACGCAGAAAGTATCGTAAAGAGCAGAAGGGTCGTAACACCGGCAAGGCGACGCGCGGCAACGCAGTGTCGTTCGGTGAATTCGGCCTGAAGGCGATCGGTCGCGGTCGTTTGACCGCACGTCAGATTGAAGCGGCGCGTCGTGCAATGACGCGTCACATCAAGCGTGGCGGCCGCATCTGGATCCGGATCTTCCCGGACAAGCCGATTTCGCAGAAGCCGGCCGAAGTGCGTATGGGTAACGGTAAGGGTAACCCGGAGTACTACGTCGCCGAGATTCAGCCGGGCAAGATGCTCTATGAAATGGACGGCGTAACCGAAGAACTGGCACGCGAAGCGTTCCGTCTGGCTGCAGCCAAGCTGCCGCTCAAGACGGCATTCATCGTGCGTCAGCTCGGCGCCTAAGGAGAAAACATGAAGGCTTCCGAACTTCTCCAGAAAGACCAGGCCGCGCTCAACAAGGAGCTGGCGGACCTGCTGAAGGCGCAATTCGGCCTGCGCATGCAACTCGCGACCCAGCAGCTCACGAACACGAGCCAGCTGAAGAAGGTTCGTCGCGACATCGCACGTGTGCGGACCGTCATGACTCAGAAGGCGAACCAGAAATGAACGATAGCGTGAAAACCTCGCTGAAGCGGACGCTGGTCGGTCGGGTCGTCAGCAACAAGATGGACAAGACCGTCACCGTGCTGATCGAGCACCGCGTCAAGCATCCGATCTACGGCAAGTATGTCGTGCGCTCGAAGAAGTACCACGCGCATGATGAAGCGAACACCTACAACGAAGGCGATCTCGTCGAAATCCAGGAAACTCGTCCTGTTTCGAAGACGAAGGCCTGGACGGTGTCGCGCCTCGTCGAAGCAGCTCGCGTCATCTAAGCGGGCAGCGCAGTAGGCAGTAACAGGCACTTCTCCACGAAGTGCTTGAAATCGCAAAGTTTTTGCTTGCGTGACCGGGATTATTTGTTATAATCCCGGTCTTCCCTCTTTATGGGAGCCCCGTCGCGGGCGAAGTTGGTGGGGGAAGCGGACTGGCGCCTGCCTGTCCGAAAGATTCACCGAATTGCGATGGCGGGTTTCGTTTGCCGTCGCTGCTGTTCCAACCCAAGCAGCCGATTGGCTGACGGGACCAAGACTGACCGAATGCATCATGGTGGTGCATCCGGATTAAGTTGGGAAAGACAAACCATGATCCAGACCGAATCTCGGCTCGAAGTAGCCGACAACACGGGTGCACGTGAAGTCCTGTGCATCAAGGTGCTCGGCGGCTCGAAGCGTCGTTATGCCGGCATTGGCGACATCATCAAGGTGAGCGTCAAAGAGGCAACGCCGCGCGGGCGCGTGAAGAAAGGCGAAATTTACAACGCCGTGGTGGTCCGCACCGCCAAGGGCGTGCGCCGTCAAGACGGCTCGCTGATCAAGTTCGACGGCAACGCCGCTGTGCTTTTGAATAACAAGCTCGAGCCGATCGGCACCCGTATCTTCGGGCCGGTGACGCGTGAGCTGCGTAGCGAACGATTCATGAAGATCGTTTCGCTGGCGCCGGAAGTGCTGTAAGGAGTCGCGATGAACAAGATTCGCAAAGGTGACGAAGTCATCGTCGTCACTGGCAAGGACAAGGGCAAGCGCGGCGTCGTGCTGGCTGTCGGTGCAGAGCATGTGACGGTTGAAGGTATCAACCTCGTCAAGAAGCATGTGAAGCCGAACCCGATGAAGGGTACGACGGGTGGCGTGGAAGCGAAGACGATGCCCCTGCATATTTCGAACGTCGCACTGGTCGACGCGAATGGCAAGGCGTCGCGTGTTGGCATCAAGGTCGAGGAAGGCAAGAAGGTTCGCTTCCTGAAGACGACCGGTGCCGTACTGAGCGCCTGACGCAGCGGAGTAAAAAATGGCTCGTTTTCAAGAGTTTTACAAAGAAAAGGTTGTGCCCGGCCTGATCGAGAAGTTCGGTTACAAGTCGGTCATGGAAGTGCCGCGCATCACCAAGATCACGCTGAACATGGGTCTTGGCGAAGCGATCGCTGACAAGAAGATCATCGAGAACGCCGTCGGCGACCTCACGAAGATCGCTGGTCAGAAGCCGGTCGTGACGAAGGCACGCAAGGCAATCGCAGGCTTCAAGATCCGCCAGGGTTACCCGATCGGCGCGATGGTGACGCTGCGTGGCCGTGCAATGTACGAATTCCTCGACCGTTTCGTGACGGTTGCCCTGCCCCGCGTGCGTGACTTCCGCGGCGTGTCGGGTCGTGCTTTCGATGGCCGTGGCAACTACAACATCGGTGTGAAAGAGCAGATCATTTTCCCCGAAATCGACTACGACAAGATCGACGCACTGCGTGGGCTGAACATCAGCATCACGACGACTGCGAAGACCGACGACGAAGCAAAGGCTCTGCTCGCCAGCTTCAAGTTCCCGTTCAGAAACTGAGGTTACCGTGGCTAAACTGGCACTGATCGAACGTGAAAAGAAGCGCGCCCGCCTGGTCGCGAAGTTCGCAGCAAAGCGCGATGCGCTGAAGGCGATCGTCGAAGACCAAAGCAAGTCGGAAGAAGAGCGCTACGAAGCACGCCTTGAGTTGCAGCAACTGCCCCGCAACGCAAACCCGACCCGCCAGCGTAACCGCTGCGCGATCACGGGCCGTCCGCGTGGCACGTTCCGTAAATTCGGCCTCGCGCGTAACAAGATTCGTGAAATCGCATTCCGTGGCGAGATTCCTGGCCTGACCAAGGCGAGCTGGTAATAGGAGAAACGTAAATGAGCATGAGTGATCCTATCGCCGATATGCTGACTCGCATCCGCAACGCGCAGATGGTCGAGAAGGTATCGGTTGCGATGCCCTCGTCGAAGGTCAAGGTTGCAATCGCGCAAGTCCTGAAGGACGAAGGTTACATCGACGATTTCGCCGTCAAGGCGGAAGGTGCGAAGTCCGAACTGAATATCGCGCTGAAGTACTACGCAGGTCGCCCGGTCATCGAACGCCTCGAGCGCGTGTCGAAGCCTGGTCTGCGCGTGTACCGCGGCCGTAACGACATTCCGCAGGTCATGAACGGCCTGGGCGTGGCAATCGTGTCGACGCCGAAGGGCGTGATGACCGACCGCAAGGCGCGCGCTACCGGCGTCGGCGGCGAAGTCATCTGCTACGTCGCTTAAAGCCGAGGAGAGAGAAACATGTCTCGAGTAGGTAAGAGCCCGATCGCGCTGCAAGGCGCGGAAGTCAAGCTGGCCGACGGTGCGATCACCGTCAAGGGCCCGCTGGGCACCATCACGCAAGCGATCAATCCGCTCGTGAACGTGGCGAACAACGACGGCACGCTGAACCTGTCGCCGGTGGACGAAAGCCGCGAAGCAAATGCACTGTCGGGCACGATGCGCGCGATCATCGCGAATGCCGTGCACGGCGTGACCAAGGGTTTCGAGCGCAAGCTGACGCTGGTTGGCGTCGGTTATCGTGCGCAAGCGCAAGGCGACAAGCTGAATCTGTCGCTGGGTTTCTCGCACCCGGTGGTGCACCAGATGCCGGAAGGCGTCAAGGCAGAAACCCCGACGCAAACCGAAATCGTGATCAAGGGGATCAACAAGCAACAAGTCGGTCAAGTAGCTGCGGAAGTTCGCGGTTACCGTCCGCCGGAGCCCTACAAGGGCAAGGGCGTGCGCTATTCCGACGAGGTTGTGATCCTCAAAGAAACGAAGAAGAAGTAAGGGTGCGCAATCATGGATAAGACTCAATCTCGCCTGCGCCGCGCTCGCCAGACGCGTATCAAGATCGCTGAGCTGCAGGTCGCGCGTCTCGCCGTGCATCGCACGAACACGCACATCTACGCTCAAGTGTTCTCGCCCTGCGGCACCAAGGTGCTCGCCAGCGCGTCGACGCTCGAAGCAGAAGTGCGCGCTGAACTGGCCGACAAGTCGGGCAAGGGCGGCAACGTTAATGCCGCGACGCTGATCGGCAAGCGTATTGCCGAGAAGGCAAAGGCTGCCGGCATCGAATCCGTCGCCTTCGACCGCTCGGGCTTCCGCTACCACGGCCGCGTCAAGGCGCTGGCTGAGGCAGCTCGCGAAGCTGGGCTCAAGTTCTAAGGAAGGAATTCGTCATGGCAAAGATGCAAGCGAAAGTTCAGGCTGACGAGCGCGACGACGGCCTTCGTGAAAAGATGATTTCGGTCAACCGCGTGACCAAGGTCGTGAAGGGTGGCCGTATTCTCGGCTTCGCCGCACTGACCGTGGTTGGCGACGGCGATGGCCGCATCGGTATGGGCAAGGGCAAGGCGAAGGAAGTGCCGGTCGCTGTCCAGAAGGCAATGGAACAAGCTCGCCGCAACATGTTCAAGGTGCCGCTCAAGAACGGCACGCTGCAACACGAAGTGCACGGCAAGCATGGCGCATCGGCTGTCCTCCTCGCTCCGGCGAAGGCAGGTACGGGCGTGATCGCCGGCGGCCCGATGCGCGCAGTGTTCGACGTGATGGGCGTTCAGAACGTCGTGGCAAAGAGCCACGGTTCGACGAACCCGTACAACCTCGTTCGCGCCACGCTGGACGGTCTGCGCAAGCAGTCCACCCCGGCAGACATCGCGGCGAAGCGCGGCAAGTCCGTCGAAGAAATTTTGGGCTAAGCCCGGGTGGTCACCATGTCTGAAAAAACTGTCAAGGTTCAGCTCGTTAAGAGCCTGATCGGGACCCGCGAATCGCACCGCGCGACCGTGCGTGGCCTGGGCCTGCGCCGACTCAACTCGGTCAGCGAGCTTCAGGACACGCCGGCGGTCCGCGGCATGATCAACAAGGTCTCGTACCTCGTTAAGGTCATCGCGTAAGCGGCCCTACGGATCAAGGAGTTGATATGGAATTGAATAACCTGAAGCCGGCAGCTGGCGCCAAGCACGCCAAGCGTCGCGTCGGCCGTGGCATCGGTTCGGGCCTCGGCAAGACGGCTGGCCGTGGTCACAAGGGTCAGAAATCGCGTTCGGGCGGCTTCCACAAAGTCGGTTTCGAAGGCGGTCAGATGCCGCTGCAACGTCGTCTGCCGAAGCGCGGCTTCACGTCGCTGACGAAGGAATTCGTCGGTGAAGTGCGCCTGGGCGACCTCGAGAAGCTGCCGGTCGATGAGATCGATCTGCTCGCACTGAAGCAAGCCGGCCTGGTCGGCGAGCTGACGAAGAGCGCAAAGATCATCGCGACGGGCGAGCTGAAGCGCAAGATCGTCGTGAAGGGTCTCGGTGCCACCAAGGGTGCGCGTGCTGCGATCGAAGCGGCTGGCGGTTCGTTCGCCGAGTGACACGCGTAGCGCGTCGTCATTTGCATTCATCGGAGAAGGTACTTGGCTAACAGCCCGAGTCTTGCAAAACCCGGTCGAAGCACGGCGAAATTCGGCGATCTGCGCCGGCGAGCGATGTTCCTGCTCCTGGCGCTGATCGTCTATCGCATCGGCGCGCACATTCCCGTGCCGGGCATCGATCCGGATCAACTGGCTAAGCTGTTCCAGAGCCAGGCGGGCGGCATCCTGGGCATGTTCAACATGTTCTCGGGTGGCGCGCTTTCCCGCTTCACGATCTTTGCGCTGGGGATCATGCCGTACATTTCGGCGTCGATCATCATGCAGTTGCTGGCGATCGTATCGCCGCAGCTCGAGGCGCTGAAGAAGGAAGGGCAGGCAGGGCAACGGAAGATCACGCAGTACACACGGTATTTCACCGTCGTGCTCGCGACCTTCCAGGCGTTCGGTATCGCGGCTGCGCTGGAAAACCAGCCGGGCCTCGTCACCGATCCCGGCATGCTGTTCCGTCTGACGACGGTCGTGACGCTGGTTACCGGCACGATGTTCCTGATGTGGCTCGGCGAGCAGATTACCGAGCGTGGTCTGGGCAACGGTATCTCGATCATCATCTTCGGCGGGATCGCAGCAGGGTTCCCGAATGCCGTCGGTGGGTTGTTCGAGCTGGTGCGTACGGGTTCGATGAGCATCATTTCGGCGATCATCATCGTCGTCCTGATTGCCGCGGTGACTTACCTGGTCGTGTTCATCGAACGCGGGCAGCGCAAGATCCTCGTGAACTACGCGAAGCGCCAGGTCGGCAACAAGATCTACGGTGGGCAGTCGTCGCATCTGCCGCTGAAGCTGAACATGTCGGGTGTGATTCCGCCGATCTTCGCGTCGTCGATCATTCTGTTCCCGGCAACGATTCTCGGCTGGTTCAGTACCGGTCAGCCGACGGGAAGCTGGATTTCCAACACGTTGCATAACGTTGCGGAAGCGCTGAAGCCGGGCCAGCCGGTCTATGTGTTGCTGTACACGCTGGCGATCGTGTTTTTCTGCTTCTTCTACACCGCATTGGTGTTCAACAGCAGGGAAACCGCAGACAACCTGAAGAAGAGCGGCGCGTTTGTTCCGGGTATCCGTCCGGGCGATCAGACCGCACGATATATCGACCGCATCCTCACGCGTCTGACGCTGGCCGGTGCGATCTACATCGTCTTCGTGTGTCTGCTGCCGGAATTCCTGGTACTGCGCTGGAACGTGCCGTTTTATTTTGGTGGAACGTCGCTGCTGATCATTGTCGTCGTCACGATGGACTTTATGGCGCAGGTGCAGTCGTACGTTATGTCGCAACAGTATGAGTCACTGCTCAAGAAGGCTAACTTCAAGGGCGGCAACATCCCAATGCGTTAATAAGGACTATGGCCAAAGACGATGTAATCCAGATGCAAGGCGAGGTGATCGAAAACCTCCCGAATGCTACCTTCCGCGTGAAGCTGGAAAACGGCCATGTCGTGTTGGGGCATATCTCCGGAAAGATGCGGATGCACTACATCCGCATTCTCCCGGGCGACAAGGTGACGGTTGAATTGACGCCTTACGATCTGTCTCGTGCGCGGATCGTGTTCCGGGCGAAGTGATTTGAAAAAAGGGTATTATCATGAAAGTGATGGCATCGGTTAAGCGCATTTGCCGCAATTGCAAGATCATCAAGCGCAAAGGCGTCGTTCGCGTGATCTGCAGCTCGGATCCGCGCCACAAGCAGCGCCAAGGCTGACCGCGCGTTTGTTTGCGCTTTTTGTTTGAGGAAAAACAATGGCTCGTATCGCAGGGGTTAACATCCCGAATCACCAGCATACCGAGATCGGCCTGACGGCTATCTTCGGTATCGGCCGCACCCGTTCGCGCAGCATCTGCGTGGCAGCTGGCGTCGATTTTTC
This sequence comes from Burkholderia cepacia ATCC 25416, assembly GCF_001411495.1. Classification (NCBI taxonomy): domain Bacteria; kingdom Pseudomonadati; phylum Pseudomonadota; class Betaproteobacteria; order Burkholderiales; family Burkholderiaceae; genus Burkholderia; species Burkholderia cepacia. The sequence continues at coordinate 1,196,559 of NZ_CP012981.1, forward strand.
GAAGAAGGTCAAGGACTTGACCGACGCAGACTTGGAAAAGCTGCGTGAAGAAGTGGGCAAGTTTGTCGTCGAAGGCGATCTGCGCCGTGAAGTGACGATGAACATCAAGCGCCTGATGGACCTCGGTTGCTACCGTGGTGTTCGTCATCGCAAGGGCCTGCCGATGCGCGGTCAGCGTACGCGTACGAACGCACGTACTCGCAAGGGTCCGCGTCGTGCAGCGCAAGCGCTGAAGAAGTAAGCGGAACTGACAGTTACAGGAAAACGTAATGGCTAAGGCTTCGAACACCGCGGCGCAACGCGTTCGCAAGAAGGTTAAGAAGAACGTCGCTGAAGGCGTGGTTCACGTTCACGCGTCGTTCAACAACACGATCATCACGATCACCGATCGCCAAGGCAACGCACTGGCATGGGCGACGTCGGGCGGTCAGGGCTTCAAGGGCTCGCGCAAATCGACGCCGTTCGCTGCCCAGGTCGCAGCCGAGTCGGCTGGCCGCGTCGCGATGGAATACGGCGTGAAGAATCTGGAAGTGCGGATCAAGGGCCCGGGCCCGGGTCGTGAGTCGGCAGTGCGCGCACTGCACGGCCTCGGCATCAAGATCACCGCGATTTCGGATGTCACCCCGATTCCGCACAACGGCTGCCGTCCGCCGAAGCGTCGTCGTATCTAAAGGTGTGCTGGCACATTCGTGCTGGCACATTGCCTGTCGCCGCGTAGCGTCGACGGGCGTTGCTTTTTTGATTGACTAAGCCCACCGTTCGCCCCAAAGGGAGCGAACTAGCGCGGATTTCGATCCGCGTGACTGATTGAAAAAGGAATGCAAAGTGGCACGTTATATCGGCCCTAAGGCCAAGCTGTCCCGCCGTGAAGGCACCGACCTGTTCCTGAAGAGCGCACGCCGCTCGCTCGCCGACAAGTGCAAGCTCGACAGCAAGCCGGGCCAGCACGGCCGTACCTCGGGCGCACGTACGTCCGACTACGGTACGCAGCTGCGTGAAAAGCAGAAGGTCAAGCGCATCTACGGCGTGCTGGAGCGTCAGTTCCGTCGCTACTTCGCTGAAGCCGACCGCCGCAAGGGCAACACGGGTGAAAACCTGCTGCAACTGCTCGAGTCGCGCCTCGACAACGTCGTGTATCGCATGGGCTTCGGCTCGACCCGCGCTGAAGCGCGTCAGCTGGTGAGCCACAAGTCGATCACCGTGAACGGCGTCGTCGCAAACGTCCCGTCGCAGCAAGTGAAGGCGGGTGACATCGTCGCGATCCGCGAAAAGGCAAAGAAGCAAGCGCGTATCGTCGAAGCGCTGTCGCTGGCCGAGCAAGGCGGCATGCCGAGCTGGGTTGCAGTCGATGCGAAGAAGTTCGAAGGCACGTTCAAGCAAATGCCGGAACGCGCTGAAATCGCAGGCGACATCAACGAAAGCCTGATCGTCGAATTGTATTCGCGTTAATCCGATTGACGGCCGAGGTACCCCGATTGCGTTGCGCAAGGAGGGGCCTCGGCTGTTTATTTTCTGGTTGTTACCGGTCAGCCTTATCGGTGTAACGAGCCGAGGGTATTGAAAAGGAAAGCCCATGCAAACCAGTTTGCTGAAACCCAAGATCATCGCCGTGGAATCGCTGGGCGAGAACCACGCGAGGGTGGTCATGGAACCGTTCGAACGCGGTTACGGCCATACCTTGGGCAATGCGCTTCGCCGCGTGCTGCTGTCGTCGATGGTTGGCTACGCGCCGACCGAAGTGACGATCGCGGGCGTGGTGCACGAGTACTCGACGCTGGATGGCGTGCAGGAAGACGTCGTCAACCTGCTGCTGAACCTGAAGGGCGTGGTGTTCAAGCTGCATAACCGTGACGAAGTGACGGTTACGCTGCGCAAGGAAGGTGAAGGCGTTGTCACGGCCGGCGATATCGAGCTGGCTCACGACTGCGAAGTCATCAACCCGAATCACGTGATTGCGCACCTGTCGAAGGGTGGCAAGCTCGACGTTCAGATCAAGATCGAAAAGGGTCGTGGCTATGTGCCCGGCAACGTCCGTCGCTACGGCGAAGACACGGCCAAGATCATCGGCCGCATCGTCCTCGACGCATCGTTCTCGCCGGTTCGCCGCGTGAGCTATGCGGTCGAAAGCGCACGTGTCGAGCAGCGTACCGACCTCGACAAGCTCGTGATGAACATCGAAACGAGCGGTGTGATCACGCCGGAAGAAGCGATCCGTCAATCGGCCCGCATCCTGGTCGACCAGCTGTCCGTGTTCGCGGCGCTGGAAGGCACGGAAACGGCAGCCGAAGCGCCGTCGCGTGCACCGCAGATCGATCCGATCCTGCTGCGTCCGGTGGACGATCTCGAGCTGACGGTTCGTTCGGCGAACTGCCTGAAGGCCGAGAACATCTACTACATCGGCGATCTCATCCAGCGCACGGAAAACGAGCTGCTGAAGACGCCGAACCTCGGTCGCAAGTCGCTCAACGAGATCAAGGAAGTGCTCGCTTCGCGCGGTCTCACGCTGGGCATGAAGCTCGAAAACTGGCCGCCGGCTGGTCTCGACAAGTAAGCTCGCTTGTAGCGCTGCTGTTGCTGTAGTTGGCAAAGATGCGGATTTTCCTTTAAAATCCGCATCTTGCTTTTTTCGTTACCGGCCCGTGCACCCATCGAGGTGCGATAGAAGAGCTGGATCAAAACTTTGAATCAAGGAAACTGAAATGCGCCATCGTCATGGTCTGCGGAAACTGAACCGCACGAGCAGCCACCGTCTGGCTATGCTCCGTAACATGTCCAACTCGCTGATCGAGCACGAAGTCATCAAGACGACGCTGCCGAAGGCGAAGGAACTCCGTAAAGTCGTCGAGCCGCTGATCACGCTCGGCAAGAAGCCGTCGCTGGCGAACCGTCGCCTGGCGTTCAACCGCCTGCGCGATCGTGACTCGGTGGCGAAGCTGTTCGACGTGCTCGGTCCGCGTTTCGCGAACCGTCCGGGCGGCTACCTGCGCGTGCTGAAGTTCGGCTTCCGCGTGGGCGACAACGCACCGATGGCACTGGTCGAGCTGCTCGATCGTCCGGAAGTCGACGAAACGGAAACCGTGCAAGAAGCTGAATAAGCTTCCGGTACGCAGCAGTATCTGAAAGGGGCCGAGCAATTGCTTGGCCCTTTTTGTTTTTGAGGCGGTGGCTGCGATCGATTGTCGCAGGGTGGTGCCGGCAGTGTTGCGCGGGCTGCGCTACGATACGGGGCAGCCGGTGCGCTCCCGGGTGGGCAACGCGCGCCGGCAGGAGCCAGGAGTCGATAGACCAGCCAGGAGGGCGCGGATGATAGTGGTGCTGATGCTGACGACGGTGCCCGATGCCGCGACCGCCGAGGCGCTTTCCGCCGGTGCGCTCGATGCGCGGCTTGCCGCGTGTGTGTCGGAGCTCGGTGCGATCAGGTCGCGCTATCACTGGCAGGGCAAGGTCGAAACGGCCGACGAGATCCAGTTGCTGTTCAAGACGAGTCCCGTGCGGGCGCTCGAACTGGAGCGATTTATTCTCGCGCATCATCCATACGAGACACCTGAAATCGTCTCGTGGCAGGCGACGGCCTCGGCCGCTTACGGCCAGTGGGTGACCAGCGAAACTCAACGTCTATTTCATGTTTAACGGTATGGCGCTTTCCGTGCGCGTGCGCGCGCTGCGGTTCCTCGCAGTCCTGTTGTCGTTCATGCTCGTGCTGGGCGGCGGCCTGTCGGTCGCGCGTGCGGCCGACGATTTCCTCGATCCGTCGGTGGCGTTCAAGTTCAGCGCGAGCGAATCGCCGGGGCAGGTGGACGTCCGCTTCAAGGTCGCCAACGGCTATTACCTGTACCGCGAGCGGTTCGCGTTCGCGGTGAAGAGCGGGCAGGCGACGCTCGGCGAGCCGCAGTTCCCCGCCGGCCATGTGAAGTTCGACCAGACGTTCCAGAAGAACGTCGAGACCTACCGTGACGAAGTCGTCGTTCACGTGCCCGTCAAGCAGGCGTCGGGGCCGTTCGAGCTCGCGGTGACGTCGCAGGGCTGCGCCGACGAAGGGATCTGCTATCCGCCCGCCGAGCACGTCGTGAAGGTCGACGGCGCCGCACTGGGTGCGGCCTCGTCTTCCGGCGATGCGGCAGCCGAGGGCAGTTGGTTCGACAAGGTCACGAGCGCCGATTTCGCGCAGTCGCTGCTCGAGGGGCATGGCTTCTTCACGATCGTCGCGCTGTATTTCGTCGCGGGCGTCGTGCTGAGCCTCCTGCCGTGTTCGTACCCGATGATCCCGATCGTGTCGGCGATCATCATCGGCCAGGGCACGCGCGCGACGCATGCGCGCGGCTTTGCGCTGTCGCTGACGTACGTGGTCGGCATGGCGCTCGTCTATACGGTGCTGGGCATCGCCGCGGCGCTGGTCGGCCAGAGCCTCGGCGCGTGGCTGCAGAACCCGTGGGTGCTCGGCGCGTTCGGCGTGCTGCTCACCGCGTTCGCGGTTTCGCTGATTTCGGGCAAGGACATCGCGCTGCCCGCGCGCTGGCAGAACGGTGCAGCCGAAGTGTCGAGTGCGCGACAGGGCGGTCACTTCGTTGCGGTTGCCGCGATGGGCGCGTTGTCGGCGCTGGTGGTCGGCGCATGCATGACGGCGCCGCTGTTCGCGGTGCTCGCTTTCATCGCACACACGGGCAATGCGCTGCTCGGCGGTGCCGCTCTGTTCGCGATGGGGCTGGGGCTCGGCGTGCCGTTGCTCGTGGTCGGCGTCGGTGCCGGTACGGTGCTGCCCCGCGCAGGTGCATGGATGGACGGCGTGAAGGTGTTCTTCGGCATCGTGCTGCTCGCGGCCGCGCTGTGGATCGTGTGGCCGGTGCTTGCCGGCGGCCTGAAGATGGTGCTCGCTGCGTTGTGGCTACTCATCGCTGCCGCGGCGCTCGGCCTGTTCACGCCGCATGCCGGCGCCGCGTCGATCTGGCGCCGCCTCGGCCGTGGCCTCGGCGCCGCGCTCGCGATCTGGGCGGCGACGCTGCTCGTCGGTCTTGCGGCGGGCTCCAACGACCCCGTGAAACCGCTGGCTGTCCTTGCTGCGCGCACGGTCGCGTCGGGCGATGTGTCGGCAGCCGGTCCGGCTGCCGGGCAGCCGGCGTTCGCTTCGGTGCGCTCCAGCGGCGAACTCGACGCGCTGCTGAAGACGTCGGGCCAGCCCGTAATGCTCGACTTCTACGCCGACTGGTGCGTGAGCTGCAAGGAGATGGAGCATCTGACGTTCACTGATTCACGCGTGCAGGCGCGGCTCGCGCAGCTTCACCTGGTACGTGCGGACGTCACCGCGAACAACCCGGACGATCAGGCGCTGCTCAAGCGCTTCAACCTGTTCGGGCCGCCCGGCATCATCTTCTTCGATCGCAATGGCAACGAAATCGGCCGTGTGGTCGGCTATCAGGCAGCCGAGACGTTTCTGCGCAGTCTCGATCGCGCGGCGGTACCAACGGTGTAGCGCACGCTTGTCGGTGGCTTGTACACCGATTGCAAATGAAAACGGCGGGACACCGAAGTGTCCCGCCGTTTTTCGTGGCGCTGCCGGCGCGTGGCTCAGCGCTGCGCTTTCAGGAGGCGCGCGGCGTCGAGTGCGAAGTACGTGAGCACGCCGTCGGCGCCCGCACGCTTGAACGCGAGCAGCGATTCGAGCACGACCTTGTCGTGGTCGAGCCAGCCGTTCATTGCGGCGGCCTTCAGCATCGCGTATTCGCCGCTCACCTGGTACACGTAGGTCGGGAAGCGGAACTCGTCCTTCAACCGGCGCACGATGTCGAGGTACGGCATGCCGGGCTTGACCATCACCATGTCGGCGCCTTCGTCGATGTCGAGGCGCACTTCGCGCAACGCTTCGTCGCTGTTCGCCGGGTCCATCTGGTAGGTCATCTTGTTGCCCTTGCCCAGGTTGGACGCCGAGCCGACCGCGTCGCGGAACGGGCCATAGAACGCTGATGCGAACTTGGCCGAATAGGCCATGATGCGCGTATGGATATGGCCGTCGCTTTCCAGCATCTCGCGGATTGCGCCGATGCGGCCGTCCATCATGTCCGACGGCGCGACGATGTCGACACCGGCTTCCGCCTGTGCGCGCGCCTGATCGATCAGGATCTCGATCGTGTCGTCGTTGATCACGTAGCCGTTCTCGTCGAGCACGCCGTCCTGGCCGTGGCTCGTGTACGGATCGAGTGCGACGTCGGTCAGCACGCCGAGTTCGGGAAAGCGCTTCTTCAGCTCGCGCACCGCGCGCGGGATCAGGCCTTCCGGGTTGGCTGCCTCGCGGCCGTCAGGCGTTTTCACCGAGGGTTCGATGGCCGGGAACAGCGACAGCACAGGCACGCCGAGTTCGACGCATTGCTCGGCGACATGCATCAGCAGATCGACGGACACGCGTTCGACGCCGGGCATCGACGGCACCGGCTGCCGTTCGTTGGTGCCTTCGACGACGAATACCGGATAGATCAGGTCGTCGGTGGTCAGGCGGTTTTCGCGCATCAGGCGCCGGGAGAAGTCGTCGCGGCGCATCCGGCGCGGACGATGAAGCGGATGAAAGCTCATGGCGATTGGGTAGAAATCAGGGCAAGAAGGACCTTACGGAACCCTTCGGTCATTTTCGGGAGCGTTGGTATATGATAGCGATCGAGCGGCACGCGTCGCGTGCAGCTCCCCGCTTCTCCTCCCTGAGCGGGTGCCTGTCGTTTTTCGATTAGGCTGTTTGACCCGCCGTTCAACGGCGGGTTTTTTTATGAGCCGGCCGAATCCGCAGGCGCCGTCAGGTGCGCGCCGCCGATCCCGGCCGCGCGTTGCCCGATCATTGTGCTACAGGCTCGCTTTTTTCGTCGGCGGCGGACGGCCGCACCCAGCTCTCGATCAGTTCGTGCGCCTCGTCGAGGCCCGTGCGCTTCATCGCGGAAAACAGCTGGACCGTCAGCTTGCCCTGGACGCCCTGGTCACGATACGCATCGAGCCCCTTTTGCGTGGTCCGCAGCGCATTGATGCTTTCTTGCCGCGTCAATTTGTCGCACTTCGTCAGCAGCGTGTGGATCGGCTTGCCCGTCGGTACGAACCACTCGATCATGCGGCGATCGAGGTCGGTCAGCGGGCGGCGCGAATCCATCATCAGAATCAGGCCGCAAAGCTGCGAGCGGGTTGCCAGGTAGGACGACAGCAGCATTTCCCAGTGGGCCTTGGCGGCGCCGGGCACTTCCGCGTAGCCGTAGCCGGGCAGGTCGACGAGATTCGCGACGGGCTCGGCGGCCGGGCCGACGGAGAAGTAGTTGATATGCTGCGTGCGGCCAGGGGTCTTCGACGCGAAGGCCAGCCGCTTCTGGTTGCACAGCACGTTGATCGCCGTCGACTTGCCGGCATTCGAGCGGCCCGCGAACGCGATTTCCGGCTGGACCGTCGGCGGCAGGTCGCGCAGATGGTTGACGGTCGTGTAGAAGCGGGCTTGATGGAGCAGAAAGGCCATGGGAACCGGAAGGACGGGCGGCGCGAGCCGCTTGGTGGAGGCGGGGTAGCCCCGATAGGCGCGGGAGCTTTCAACGCGATATTGTACAATACGGCGGTTTTACCGAAGGCCACCGGGCGCCTGCCTCGCGCTTTTATGTGGCTTCTGCGGTAGACTGAACGCCGTCGTTTTTTGCAGAACCTCAAATTCCCACAAGACGAAACAGGGTGTGCGAATGAATCGACTGTGCAAGTCTCTGATGGTGCTTCAGGTTGCAGCAGGGTTCGTAGGTTTCGTAGCAGAGGCAAACGCGGCGGAGGCAGCAAAGCCGGATCTCGACCGCGGCAAGGCGATTGCCGGGCAGGTGTGCGCATCGTGTCACGGTGCCGATGGCAATAGCGCGTCGGGCAGTTTCCCGAAGCTTGCCGGCCAGCATCCCGAATATCTGGTCAAGCAGTTGAACGACTTCAAGACGCAGCCGGGCGCGAAGGGGCCGGTGCGGACCAACGCAGTGATGGTCGGATTCGCGAGCGCGCTGAGCGCGGACGACATGCGCAACGTCGCCGCGTACTACGGGTCGCAGACGACGAAGCTCGGCACCGCACGCGATGCGGCGACCGTGCCGATCGGCCAGAAGATCTATCGCGGCGGCATCGCGGAGAAGGGCGTACCCGCCTGCGCGAGCTGCCACGGGCCGACAGGGCAGGGTCTCCCGGTCCAGTACCCGCGTCTGTCTGGACAGTGGGCCGATTACACGGTCGCGCAGTTGACCGCGTTCCAGCAGGGTGCCGGCGCACGCAACAACAACGAGGCGATGCATCAGATCGCGACGCGGCTGTCGGACAACGAGATCAAGGCCGTCGCGGATTACATCGCGGGCCTGCGTTGAGCGGTCAGCCGCGAATGAAATGACCGGACGCCCGAAGGGCGGCCGGAGTCAGAACAAGAAAAGGGTGGGGCGCCGCGCAGTCGCGGCCGCCTTGCCCTTTTTTGTTGTCAGTCGGAGTTTGAATGAGCGTTACCACGTCGGGGTTGCAGTCGAAGTCGAGTCAGGGTGCGTCGAAGCGCGCGGTCGAGCTGCTGAGCTCGATGCGCTTCGCGATTGCGTTGCTGGTGGTGCTGTCGATCGCGAGCATCATTGGCACGGTCCTGACCCAGGACGATCCGTATCCGAATTACGTGAACCAGTTCGGGCCGTTCTGGGCGGACATCTTCCGCTCGCTCGGCCTGTACAACGTCTACAGCGCGTGGTGGTTCATGCTGATCCTGATCTTCCTCGTCGTGTCGATCTCGCTGTGCGTGATCCGCAACGCGCCGAAGATGCTCGCCGATGCAAAGAGCTGGAAGGACAAGGTTCGCGAAGGCAGCCTGCGGGCTTTCCACCACAAGGCCGAGTACACGGCTTCCGGCACGCGCGCGACCGTCACGGCAACGCTCGCCACTTTCGTCACCAAGGCCGGCTACAAGCACGTCGTGCGTGAAAACGACGGCGCGACGCTGATCTCCGCGAAGCGCGGCGCGATGACCAAGTGGGGCTATATCTCCGCGCACCTCGCGATCGTCGTGATCTGTATCGGCGGCCTGCTCGACAGCAACCTGCCGATCAAATTCCAGATGTGGATGTTCGGCAAGAGCCCGGTCAACACGAGCGCGACGATCAGCGAGATCTCGCCCGACCATCGCCTGTCCGCGTCGAACCCGACGTTCCGCGGCTACGCGTGGGTGCCCGAGGGCCAGTTCGTGTCGACCGCGATCCTGAACCAGCCGAGCGGCTCGCTGATCCAGGACCTGCCGTTCTCGATCCAGCTCAACAAGTTCATCGTCGACTACTACACGACGGGCATGCCGAAACTGTTCGCGAGCGACATCGTCGTGATCGATCGCGAGACCGGCCGGAAAATTCCGGCGCGCGTCGAGGTCAACAAGCCGTTCACGTACAAGGGCGTGTCGATCTACCAGTCGAGCTTCCAGGACGGCGGCTCGCAGATGCAGATGACGGCCTATCCGATGACGGGCGGCAACGCGAAGACCTTCCCCGTGCAGGGCACGATCGGCAGTTCGGCGCCGCTGCAGATGCCGGGCGCCGACGGCGACACGATCGAGTTCGCCGATTTCCGCGCGATCAACGTCGAGAACATGGCCGACGCGAACGGCAAGCCGGACGTGCGTGGTGTGGCGACGACGAGCTCGCTGAAGGAAGTATTCGACGAACGGCTCGGCTCCGGCGCGAAGACGTCGAAGCCGACGCAGCTCCACAACATCGGCCCGTCCGTGCAGTACAAGATCCGCGGCAAGGACGGCCAGGCGCGCGAATTCAACAACTACATGCTGCCCGTCGACATGAACGGCGAGCGCGTGTTCCTCGCCGGCGTGCGCACGAGCCCGAACGACCCGTTCCGCTACATGCGGATTCCGGCCGACAGCCAGGATTCGATCGGCGAATGGATGCACCTGCGCGCCGCGCTCGAGGATCCTTCCGTGCGCGCCGAAGCCGCCGCGCGCTTCGCGCAGCGTTCGCTGCCGGGCACCGACGCATCGTTGCGCGGCCGCCTGCAGGACAGCGCGCTGAAGGTGCTGACCCTGTTTGCGGCGAACGATGACAGCGTCGGTCGCGGCGCCGACGGCCAGCCGATCGGCGGCTTCCAGGCCGTGGCGACGTTCATCGACCGCTCGGTGCCCAAGGCCGAGCAGGAGAAGGCCGCGAGCCTGCTGCTGCGGATGCTCGAAGGCTCGATGTGGGAGGTCTGGCAGATCGCGCGCGAGCGTGCGGGGGAGCCGGCGGCGCAGCAGGGCACCGACACGATCCGTTTCGTACAGAACGCGATCAACGCGCTATCCGACAGCTTTTTGTATGGATCGCCGGTCTATTTGCAGCTTGACTCATTCAAGCAGGTGCAAGCTTCGGTATTTCAGTTGACGCGCGCACCCGGCAAGAATCTGGTGTATCTTGGCAGCCTGCTGCTGGTCGCCGGCATCTTCTCGATGTTCTACGTGCGCGAGCGGCGCCTCTGGTTCTGGCTGAAGGACGCCGGTTCGGGCGTCGATGTGGTGATGGCAATGTCCACGGCCCGCAAGACCTTCGATTTCGAGAAAGAATACGTGCAGACGCGCGACGCGGCCGGTGCCGCCTTGCACGCCGCACCTCGCGATGCCGCACCGGCCGGTGCGGCATCGACGGCCCGTTCGCCTGCCGGCGGCGGTTCCGATTCCGAGAATTCCACCCGGTAACATCATGGATCTCACGCAAGTTTCCTCTTCCCATCGGGCGTCGGCCCAGGCGCCGGTCACGGCACCGCTGTTCGACGATCGTCCGTTCCTCGCGCGCCTGTCGTTGCTCGACTGGCTGTTCGCACTGGCGCTCGTGGTGGGCGCGGGCTATGCGCTCGTGCACTACAACGCGCACATGGATTACTACGACAAGGCGGTGATGATCGGCACCGTGCCGGCGCTCGTCGCGCTCGGCTGGCGCTGGAAGCCCGCGCGGCTGATGATGGCGTCGATCGCCGTGCTGGCGCTGCTGTCGATCCAGATCTACCAGGGCGATCTCGCGCGCGCCGATTCGGCGTTCCTCCTCAAGTACTTCCTGTCGAGCCAGTCGGCAATCCTGTGGATGAGCGCGCTGTTCGTGCTCGCGACGATCTTCTACTGGATCGGCCTGCTCGCGCGCTCGGAATCGGGCTCCGCGATCGGCCAGAAGCTCACGTGGGTCGCCGTGCTGATGGGCTTCACCGGCCTGATGGTGCGCTGGTACGAGTCCTACCTGATCGGTGCGGATGTCGGGCACATTCCGGTGTCGAACCTCTATGAAGTGTTCGTGCTGTTCAGCCTGATCACCGCGCTGCTCTATCTCTATTACGAAGGCCACTACGGGACGCGTTCGCTCGGCGCGTTCGTGCTGCTGGTGATCAGCGCGGCGGTCGGCTTCCTGATGTGGTACTCGGTCGCACGCGATGCGCAGCAGATCCAGCCGCTCGTGCCGGCGCTGCAGAGCTGGTGGATGAAGATCCACGTGCCGGCGAACTTCATCGGCTACGGCAGCTTCGCATTGTCGGCGATGGTGTCGGTCGCGTACCTGATGAAGGAGCGCGGCGTGCTCGCGGATCGCCTGCCGACGCTCGACGTGCTCGACGACGTGATGTACAAGTCGATCGCGGTCGGTTTCGCGTTCTTCACGATCGCGACGATCCTCGGCGCGCTGTGGGCGGCCGAGGCATGGGGCGGCTACTGGAGCTGGGACCCGAAGGAAACCTGGGCGCTGATCGTGTGGCTCAACTATGCGGCGTGGCTGCACATGCGCCTGATGAAGGGCCTGCGCGGTACGGTGGCCGCGTGGTGGGCGCTGACGGGCCTGCTCGTGACGACCTTCGCGTTCCTCGGCGTCAACATGTTCCTGTCCGGGCTGCACAGCTACGGCAAGCTGTAAGATTCCCGCTGCTCGTCCGACTATGAGACCGCCGGTGCACTGCGTGCCCGGCGGTTTTCTTTTGTAACGGACGGGCGGTCCGGCCGGCGAACGGCGCAAGATGAGGCCGGTCGAACGCCCATGAAGCTGCGCGCGGCGCAGGCAGGAGGAGCAGCACGATGTGGATCAAACGCCCTTTGCTGAACGTACTGACCGGTGGCGATATCGCGCCCGGCGAAATCACGCCGCGTGCGGTCTTCGAGAACCGGCGGCGCGTATTGCAGGCGGCCGGCCTCGCGGCGGCGGGCGGGCTGCTCGGCGGTAGCGGCGCGGCATTTGCCGCCTATGCGTCGCCCGACGCGCGGGCAGCGAAGCTCGCGGCGAAAACGAACCCGAAGTTCGTCGCGGCCGACAAGGTGACGCCGTTCAAGGACATCACGTCCTACAACAACTTCTACGAATTCGGCACCGACAAGAGCGACCCCGCGCAGAATGCGGGCACGCTGCGGCCGCGCCCGTGGCGCGTGAGCGTCGAGGGCGAGGTGCTGCATCCGAAGGTGTTCGATCTCGACGAGCTGCTGAAGCTCGCGCCGCTCGAAGAGCGCGTGTACCGGTTGCGCTGCGTCGAGGGATGGTCGATGGTGATCCCGTGGATCGGCGTGCCGCTGTCCGAGCTGATCAAGCGGGTGCAGCCGACCGGCAATGCGAAATACGTACAGTTCATCACGCTGGCCGACCCGTCGCAGATGCCCGGCCTGTCGACACCCGTGCTCGACTGGCCGTACTCGGAAGGGCTGCGGATGGACGAGGCGATGAATCCGCTGACGCTGCTGACGATGGGCGTCTACGGGCAGGTGCTGCCGAACCAGAACGGCGCGCCGGTGCGTATCGTCGTGCCGTGGAAGTACGGCTTCAAGAGCGCGAAGTCGCTCGTGAAGATTCGCTTCGTCGACAAGCAGCCGAAGACGAGCTGGAACACGTATGCGTCGAACGAGTACGGCTTTTATTCGAACGTGAACCCGAACGTCGATCATCCGCGCTGGAGCCAGGCGACCGAGCGGCGCATCGGCGAGGACGGCTTTTTCACGCCGAAGCGCAAGACGCTGATGTTCAACGGCTACGGCGACCTGGTCGCGTCGATGTATCAGGGCATGGACCTGAAGAAGAATTTCTGAGGGCGAAGGTGAGAAACGACATGCCTCCTTCGACGCTGACGCCCGCGCGTGCAGCGGGCGCCGGCCCGGCTGCACGTGCCGTGCGGGCCGGCGCGACTCGCCCCGCCGCGCCGCGCTGGCTCGCGCCGGCCAAGGTGCTGGTATTCGCGGCAGGCCTTTATCCGCTCACGCGTCTCGTGCTGTTCGGGCTGACCGACCGGCTCGGCGCGAATCCGATCGAGTTCATCACGCGCTCGACGGGCCTCTGGACGCTCGTGATGCTGTGCGTCACGCTCGCCGTCACGCCGCTTCGGCGCATGACGGGGGTCGCCGCGCTGCTGCGCTTTCGCCGCATGATCGGGCTGTTCGCGTTCTTCTACGCGACGCTGCACTTCACGACTTACCTGTGGTTCGACAAGTGGTTCGATGTCGTCGCGATCCTGAAGGACGTCGGCAAGCGCCCGTTCATCACGGTCGGTTTCGCCGCGTTCGTGCTGCTGATTCCGCTCGCGGCAACGTCGCCGCGCGCGATGGTGCGCCGGCTCGGCCGCCACTGGGCGACGCTGCACAGCGCGATCTACGCGATTGCGCTGTTCGGTGTGCTGCACTTCTGGTCGATGAGGGCCGGCAAGCACAATCTCGCGCAGCCGAAGCTGTATGCGGCGATCGTTGTCGCGCTGCTCGGCTGGCGGCTGGCTGCATGGGGATGGCGGCGCGTGCGCGCGTGACGGCGCAGAAAAACAAAAGGCGATGACCGGGAAGTCATCGCCTCGTTTCGCGAGCCTGCGCGGGCGGCGCGTCGTTACTTCGCGACGGCCGGGCTCGATGCCGGTGCAGCCGTGGCGGATGCCCCGCTCGACAATTCGGGCGACAGCATGAGCGGCGTGCCGGACGAATCGGGCACACTGTCGGACGACGCGTTTTCATCGGTCGGCTTCACGTCCGACGGCGGTGTGTCCTGCTGCTGGAGTGGCTTGGGCAGCGGAGGCACGGTGGGCAGATAGAGCGCGCCGCTTTGACCGCAGCCGGCAAGAATCGCCAAAGCCGCTACAATCGCGCTCATCCGGAAAACGACTCGCATGATCGTCCCTGAACAATTGAACCGATAGAGTTTAGCATGTCCGATACCGAATACCTGACCCGTGCCGAGGCCGTGCTGGCGGCCGTCGAGCGTACCGTCGACGACGCCAACGACGGCGATCACGACATCGATCTGGAGCGCAACGGCAGCGTCCTGACGCTGACGTTCGAGAACGGCTCGAAGATCATCGTCAACCTGCAGCCGCCGATGAAGGAAGTGTGGATCGCCGCGAAGGCCGGCGGTTTCCATTACCGGTTCATCGACGGCGCATGGCGCGATACGCGCACGGGCACCGAGTTCTTCTCGGCGCTCACCGAATACGCGACTCAGCAGGCCGGCCTGCCGATCACGTTCAGCGCATGACGATCGGGGCCCCGCCCCGACGCGTGACCCAACGAAAAAGCGCCCCGCGGGGCGCTTTTTTCATGTCCGGGCCGAGAGTCAGTGCGCCTGGAACAGGTTCATGATGTCCTGCTTTTCCTGCTCGTCGACGTGCGGCACGGTCGCATCGACGTTCTGCGCGGCTGGCGCTTGCGGCACGCCGACCGTCGACACGAAGCCGTGACCCGGCGCGAACTCGGTGAAGTACAGCTCGCCGCCGAGCGATTCGACGCCGTCCGGCATCGTCGGCTTGAACTCGGGCACACCCTTCAGCGCGGCACCCATGTAGTCGATCCAGACGGGCAGCGAGAGGCCGCCGCCCGTTTCGCGATCGCCGAGGCTGCGCGGATTGTCGTAGCCGATCCACGCGATCGCGGCGAGCGTGTGCTGGTAGCCGGCGAACCACGCGTCGTGCGAGTCGTTCGTCGTGCCGGTCTTGCCCGCGAGGTCGGTGCGCTTCAGCACGTTGGTCCGTGCGCCCGTGCCGCGTTGCGCGACGCTCTGCAGCAGGCTGTTCATCACGTACGCGTTACGCGCGTCGATGGCGCGCGGCGCATTCTGTTCGGCGACGAGCGGCTGCGCGCGCACGACGATCGCGCCGTTCGGATCGGTGACTTCGGCGATCAGGTACGGATTGACGCGGTAGCCGCCGTTCGCGAATACCGAATACGCGCCCGCCATCTGCAGCGGCGTGACCTGGCCCGCGCCGAGTGCCATCGGCAGGTACGCCGGATGGCGTTCCGCGTCGAAGCCGAAGCGCGTGATGTACTGCTGCGCGTACTTCGTGCCGATGTGGTTCAGGATCCGGATCGACACGAGGTTGCGCGAACGCTGCAGCGCGGTGCGCATCGACATCGGGCCTTCGAAGCCGCCGCCGTAGTTCTTCGGCTCCCACGGCTGGCCGCCCGTTTCGGCCGCGCTGAAATACAGCGGACCGTCGTTGATCACCGTTGCCGGCCCGAGGCCCTTGTCGAGCGACGCCGAATAGATGAACGGCTTGAACGACGAACCCGGCTGCCGCCACGCCTGCGTGACGTGGTTGAACTTGTTCTTGTTGTAGTCGAAGCCGCCGACGAGCGAGCGGATCGCGCCGTCCTGCGGGACGATCGACAGGAACGCCCCCTCGACCTGCGGCAACTGCGTGATCGACCATTTGCCGGCGTCGTTCTTCACGACGCGGACGATCGCACCCGGACGGATGCGGCGATTCGGCTGCGCATTGGTCGACAGCGCGCCCGACGCGAAGCGCAGGTTGTCGCCTTCGATCGTCGCATTGCTGCCGTCGATGAACGCGACCGTGATCTGGCGCGGGTTCGCGGCCGTGACGACCGCTGCAATCAGTTCGCCGTTGTCGGGGTGTTCGAGCAGCGCATCGTCGATCGCCTGTTCGCGGTCGTCGGCGCCGGCCGGCAGCTCGATGAAGCCTTCCGGCCCCCGATAGCCGTGCCGGCGTTCGTAATCCATGATCCCCTTGCGCAGCGCGGTATAGGCGACCTGCTGATCCGCGGAGTCGATCGTCGTGACGACGTTGAAGCCGCGCGTGTAGGTTTCCTCGTGGTATTGCGCGTACATCATTTGTCGGACCATTTCCGCGACGTACTCGGCGTGCACGCTGAAATCGCGGCCCGGACCCTTGACGACGAGCGGCTGTGCGACGGCCTCGTCGTACTGCTCGCGCGAGATGAAGTTCAGCTCGAGCATCCGTTGCAGGATGTATTCCTGGCGCACCTTCGCGCGCTTCGGGTTCACAACCGGGTTGTACGCGGACGGCGCCTTCGGCAGCCCCGCGAGCATCGCCGCTTCGGCGAGCGTGATGTCCTTCAGGTCCTTGCCGAAGTAGACCCGCGCGGCGCTCGCGAAGCCGTATGCGCGCTGGCCGAGATAGATCTGATTCATGTAGACCTCGAGAATCTGATCCTTCGTCAGCGCACGCTCGATCCGGTACGCGAGCAGCATCTCGTAGATCTTGCGCGTGTAGGTCTTCTCGCTCGACAGGAAGAAGTTGCGCGCGACCTGCATCGTGATCGTGCTCGCCCCCTGCGACGCATGGCCGTTCGTCAGCGCGACGAAGCCGGCGCGCACGATGCCGGTGAGGTCGACACCGCCGTGATCGTAGAACCGCGCGTCCTCGATCGCGAGGATCGCCTTCTTCAGCGAGTCGGGCACGTCCTTGAAATGGACGACGTCGCGGCGCTCTTCGCCGAATTCGCCGATCAGCACGTGATCGGACGTATAGATGCGCAGCGGCACCTTCGGGCGATAGTCGGTCAGCGCATCGAGCGACGGCATGTTCGGCCACGCGACGACGAGCGCGTAGCCAAGCACGAGGCCGCCGGCCACGACGAGCGCCACGCACATCGTGGCGAATCCGAGCAGGACTTTTTGCCACCAGGGCCGCTTCTTTGGCTCCGGGGCGGGAGGCGGGGACGTAGGAGTCGTGGATTGCATAGGCATACCGGAAAACAGTCCCGCGATTATAGCTGCCCGGTAAGACCGGTCCTGACGCGGGGGCCGCCCGCCCCGAAGCCGCGGGCCGGCGTGCTTCCAGCATAGCCCGCGCGCGGCCGTCGCGAGCGGATGCTGGCCGTTAGGCCGACTGTCGGCCCGACGCGCCGTTTTGCAGAATCAGTCCCGGAAACGCGGCGTGGGCCGCGACGATCTCGGGAGGCTGGGATGGCGGGAAGATGGCGAGCGCGGTTTGCGCAGGGCGGGCACCGGTCGACGGGAATCGACGTCGGTGCGGACGAGGTGAGGGTGGTCGTGCTGAGCCGGCGCGGCCGGGGCGCCGAGGTGTGCGTCGAGGGGCTGGAGCGGGAGCCGGTCGGGTTGGCGGGTGGCCCGGAGGATGCGCGTTGGGCGGCGGTCGCTCGGGCGCTGGCCGCGGCCGTGTCGAGACTGTCGGCGGCCGACGTGCGGTGCGGCGCGCGCGGCGTGATGGCGTTGCCCGATGACGAGATGCGCACCGCGATGCTGGACCTGGCCGGGCGGGACGACATCGAGGACGCCGCGCGGCAGGCGGCCGAACGCATTTCGGGGCTCGCGCCGGACAGTCTCGCGTTCGACTGGCGGCAGGATGGCGGTGCGGGGGAGATCGAGGTTGCCGTGGCCTCGCTGGCGCTGATCGAACGGCGGGTCGATGTGGCCGCGCAGGCCGGTGTCGATCTGACGGTGGTCGACGGCGAATCGGCCGCCGCGCTGCGTGCGTTGCGCTATGCGGCGCAATGCGAACTCGACGCGCAGGCGGGCCCCTGCGCGGCGCTCTGGTTCCATGACTCGGGCGTGCAGGGCTGGCGAATCGACGGTCCGTCGGCCGTACCGGTGCTGACGCTGTCCGGCGTGGTGCCGGGGGCGTTTTCCGATGCATTGCGCCGGCGCGCGCTCGGGGCCGTGCGCTGTGTCCTCGTGGCCGGGGACGAGCGGTGTATCGCCCGCTTCGAAACGTCCGTCGCCGAGATCGGCGACGTGGTCGGCGCGGTTGCGGTGCCGTTCGACTGCGCGGGCTGGGGCGCGCAATCGTGCCTGTCCACCGGCACGCCGGGCGGCCCGGCATTGGCTGTTGCATTCGGGCTGGCATTGCGCGGGGTGTGGGAATGACGGCCCTCCATGCGGAGCCGGGCGGCTTCAACCTGTTGCCGTACCGGGAGCGGCTGGCGCGGGCGTTGCGACGTCGTCGGGCCGCGCAGTGCGGTACGGCGGTTCTGCTCGGCATACTCGGCGCCGGCCTGTGGACGGGTGTCGCCAGCGGGGCGCGGTGGCGTGTGGATGCGGAGCGCGCAATCGTGGAGGCGCGGCTGCGGCAATTGCAGCCGCAGATGGGCGCTGCGACACGCGCCGCCAATGCGGCGGCCGTCGTCGCGCAGCGTGACGCGCAGGCGGCCGCGCGCGCCGCACCTTATCGGCACGTCGCGGGGCTGCTGGCGACCCTGGCGCAGGTGCACGACGGCACGGTTCGGCTCGATGCGCTGCGTACGACGTCGGCCGGTGCCGTGCTCGATGTCCGCGCCGTGAGCTACCGGGCGGCTGCGCGATGGCTTGCGGGGATGGCGCGCGAGCAGCGTGGCTGGCGGATCGATATCGATGCGTTGAAGCCAGCCCCGGATGCACCGGTCGCTGCCGGCGGGATGCCGTTCCGGTTCTCGGTCCAGTTGCGCTGGCACGACGCGATGCCGTCCCGGAAAGCATCGGGAGGTGGCGCATGACGGCGCTCGCGCATCGGCCCGCACCGTATCGCGGAGGATGGCGGAACGGCGTGCGGCGCGTGTCGCCGGCGACTGCGCATATCGCAGGCTGCGTGCTCGCGTTCGCGGCCGTGCTGACGGGCGGCATTCATCTGGCGAATGCCGCGGACTGGAGCGGGCTCGCGCACAGCCGCGCGTTGCTGGCGGCGGCGCAGAAGCGAGAGGCCGACGCGCAGCGTGTTCTCGCAGCCGCTGCACGGCAACACGACGCGCATCCGGCGGCGGCCGACGGCGATCGCTCGTCGCGTGCGCCGGAATGGGCCGCGTTGATGCTGGAGCTGGCCGATCGCGCCGCGTCGAGCGGGCTGCGCGGCGTATCGATCGAACCGCTGCGCGCCGAGGGGGCAGTGCCGGAAGGGCAGCGCTCGGTGCGCATCGTCGCGGATGGCGGGTTTCGCGCGTTGCTGCAGATGGTCGGATGGCTGGCGCGTTTTCCGGTGCTGGCGGTGCCGACCACGCTGCGTGTCGAACGAGGAAAGGAGGCCGCGCGTGTGGAAATGGCGGTCGACGTGTTTCCGGAGTTGCCGGCGATGACGTCCAAGGGCGGGGAGACGCCGGTTCTGGCCGACGCGCCCGGCGCCGATCCGTTCGGCGAGGCCGGCTCGTCTGAAACGGAGGGGGCGGCTGCCCGCCTGGCCGGCACGATTCGCGACAGGCGTGCCGGTCTCGCGTTGTTCGACGACGGTGGCGGCGCATTCGCTGCCCTGGTGCCCGGCGAAGCCCTCGGGGCCGCGCGGGTGGTGCGAGTCGATCCCGTCACCGTGACGCTCGCGACGGCGGATGGCGCGTACCGAGTCGCCCTGGACGACGGGAGGCACCCATGATGAAGCACGGATGTCGGGCGCTCGCCGTCTGGGCCGGATTGACGGCGGCCGGTGCAAGCGCCTCGTTGCCGCCGCTGCCGGCCGTCTGGCCCGCGGCATCGATGGAGGTGCCGGTGCCGGGCCTGCCGTTGCCCCAAGGCGCGGTGGACGGGGCGGACGGCCCCGCATCTGCGGAGGCCGGCCCGCCGCCGTTCGACCAGGCGGCTCGCACGACGCTTCAGGCGGAGGCCGCCGCCCCGGCCCCCGGGCTGGAGGGGCCGCCGATCCCGTTGGCGCCGCCGGCCCGGATGGGCGATGCCGCCGCGCGGCACCCGGGCGATGCGGACGACGCACGGCGGATTTCGCTGAATCTGCAGGGAGCGGGGCTTGCGGCCGCGTTCGACGCGTTCGCGCGGTTCACCGGGCTCAATATCGTCGTCGGCGAGCAGGTGCGCGGCACCGTCACGTTACGTCTGAACAATGTCCGCTGGCGCGATGCCTTCGACACGCTGCTCGACACGCACGGGCTCGCGATGTCGCGGCGGGGTAACGTGATATGGGTCACGCCGGCGGCCGAGCTGGCGGCGCGCGAACGCGAGCGCTTCGAAATGCACGCGCGGGCCGCGGATCTGGAGCCGCTTGCGAGCCGGACGTTCGCGCTGCGCTACCCGCGCGCGCAGGACGTGCAACGGCTGCTGGCCGGCGCAACCGGCCAGCGCCTGCTGTCGAAGCGCGGCGCCGCGGCGGCGGATCCGCGGACGAACCTGCTGTTCGTCACCGATCTCGCGCCGCGTCTCGACCAGATCGCGAGCCTGATCGATGCGATCGACCGGCCGTCGCGGCAGGTCCGGATCGAGGCCCGCATCGTCGAGGGCGAGCAAGGCTTTTCGCGCAATCTCGGCGCACGTGTCGCGCTGAGGGCGCAGGCGCGGCCGCCGTCGGGCGAGAGTGCGAGCGAAAGCGCCTCGTTCACGAGCGGCGCGCGCAACGCGCTCGACCTTGCCGGGCGGCCGCTCGGCGGCTTCGAAGCGGCGACCGCCGGCTTCACGCTGTTTGCCGCGCCGCTCAGCCGTGTGCTCGACGTCGAACTGAGCGCGCTCGAGGCGCAGGGGCGGGGCCAGATCGTTTCGAGCCCGCGCGTGGTGACCGCCGATCGCGTCAAGGCGATCGTCGAACAGGGTTCGGAGCTGCCGTACCAGGCGAAGGTGGGCAATGGCGTGAGCGGCGTGCAGTTCCGCCGGGCGACGCTCAAGCTCGAGGTCGAGCCGCAGATCACGCCGGACGGGCGCGTCGTGCTCGACCTGGACGTGACGAAGGACAGCGTCGGCGAGCCGACGGCGGCCGGCCCGGCGATTCATACGAAGCACGTACAGACGCGCGTCGAGGTCGAGAACGGCGGGACGGTCGCGATCGGCGGGATCTATGAGCAACTGAACCGGAACGATGTGACGCGCGTGCCGCTCTTGGGCAAAATACCGTTTCTGGGCGCGCTTTTCCGGCACCGCGCGCAACGCGACCAGCGCAGCGAACTGGTCGTCTTCATCACGCCGACGGTCGTCGATGCGCGCTGCGATGCACGCGGCATGGGCAGCGCGGATGCCGATAAAACGGGGCCGGAAGCCGCCGGCGCAGGCTCGACAAGGCAGCCGCTTTGCCAGTAAGCTGCGCCACACACCAGCAAGATTGAAGCAGAGGAAGCCGTTGCAAGCGCGGGACCCACATGCAAACGTATTTTTCGTCGGCCTTATGGGAGCGGGTAAGACCACCGTGGGCCGTGCGGTCGCGCGTCGTCTCGACAGGACGTTCTTCGACTCCGACCACGAAATCGAGGCCCGCACGGGCGCGCGCATTCCGGTGATCTTCGAGCTGGAGGGCGAGGCCGGGTTTCGCGATCGCGAAACGCAGGTCATCGCCGATCTCACGCAGCGCGAGAACATCGTGCTCGCGACGGGCGGCGGCGCGGTGCTGCGCCCGGAAAATCGCGACTGCCTGAAAAGCAACGGTATCGTCGTCTACCTGCGCGCGAACCCGCACGACCTGTGGCTGCGCACGCGCAAGGACAAGAACCGCCCGCTGCTGCAGACCGAAGACCCGAAGGGGCGCCTCGAAGCGCTGTATGAAGTGCGCGACCCGCTGTACCGCGAATGCGCGGATTTCGTCATCGAGACCGGCCGTCCGTCGGTCAACGGTCTCGTCAACATGGTGCTGATGCAACTCGAACTGGCGGGCGTCATCGCCAAGCCGCTACAAGCATGATTACTGTCAACGTCGACCTGGGCGACCGCGCCTACCCGATTCACATTGGCGCCGGCCTGATCGGCCGCGCCGAGCTGTTCGCACCTCACATCAAGGGTTCTTCCGTCACGATCGTCACGAACACGACGGTCGATCCGCTCTACGGCGACGCGCTGCGCGCGGCGCTCGCGCCGCTCGGCAAGCGCGTGTCGACGGTCGTGCTGCCGGACGGCGAGGCGTACAAGAACTGGGAGACGCTGAACCTGATCTTCGACGGCCTGCTGACCGACCGCGCGGACCGCAAGACGACGCTCGTCGCGCTCGGCGGCGGCGTGATCGGCGACATGACGGGCTTTGCGGCCGCATGCTACATGCGCGGCGTGCCGTTCATCCAGGTGCCGACGACGCTGCTGTCGCAGGTCGATTCGTCGGTCGGTGGCAAGACGGGCATCAACCATCCGCTCGGCAAGAACATGATCGGCGCGTTCTACCAGCCGCAGGCCGTGATCGCGGACATCGGCGCGCTGACG
The DNA here is from genome assembly GCF_001411495.1 of Burkholderia cepacia ATCC 25416. Classification (NCBI taxonomy): domain Bacteria; kingdom Pseudomonadati; phylum Pseudomonadota; class Betaproteobacteria; order Burkholderiales; family Burkholderiaceae; genus Burkholderia; species Burkholderia cepacia. The sequence continues at coordinate 1,218,836 of NZ_CP012981.1, forward strand.
ACGTTGCCCGACCGTGAACTGGCGGCCGGTGTCGCCGAGATCATCAAGACCGGCGCGATCGCCGATGCGGCATTCTTCGACTGGATCGAGGCCAACGTCGACGCGCTGAACCGTCGCGACCCGGCTGCGCTCGCGCACGCGGTGAAGCGCTCGTGCGAGATCAAGGCGAGCGTGGTGGCGGCCGACGAACGCGAAGGCGGCCTGCGCGCGATCCTGAACTTCGGCCACACGTTCGGTCATGCGATCGAGGCCGGGCTCGGCTACGGCGAGTGGCTGCACGGCGAGGCGGTCGGCTGCGGGATGGTGATGGCGGGCGACCTGTCGGTGCGGCTCGGCCTGCTCGACGAAGCGTCGCGGCAGCGCCTCGATGCGGTGATCGCGGCGGCGCACCTGCCGACCCGCGGGCCCGCGCTCGGCGACGCGCGCTACATGGACCTGATGCGCGTCGACAAGAAGGCGGAGGCCGGCGCGATCAAGTTCATCCTGCTGAAGCGATTCGGCGATACGCTGATCACGCAGGCGCCGGACGAAGCCGTATTCGCTACACTGGCGCAGACGACGCGCTAACGGGCGGCCCGGATGCAACGGCGCCCCTGACATGGAGGAGACGTGAGCGAGACATCCAGCAGCACACTGCCCGAAGCCGGCCGCGTATCCGCTGCGCCGGTGGCCGAGCCGCCGACACTGGCGGCGCTGGAAGCCCATCTCGCTCCGTATGCCGCACACGCGTCGCAGTCGCGCGGCCGCCGCCATCCGGAAACACCACCGGCGGCGCGCACCGAATTCCAGCGCGACCGCGACCGCATCGTCCATTCGACCGCGTTTCGCCGGCTCGAATACAAGACACAGGTCTTCGTCAATCATGAAGGCGATCTGTTCCGCACGCGTCTCACGCACAGCCTCGAAGTCGCGCAGATCGCCCGCTCGGTCGCGCGCAACCTGCGCCTGAACGAGGATCTCGTCGAGGCGATCTCGCTCGCGCACGATCTCGGCCATACGCCGTTCGGCCATGCCGGGCAGGACGCGCTGAACGCCTGCATGCGCGAGCATGGCGGCTTCGAGCACAACCTGCAGAGCCTGGCGGTCGTCGACGAGCTCGAGGAGCACTACGGCGCGTTCAACGGGCTGAACCTGTGCTTCGAGACACGCGAAGGCATCCTGAAGCACTGCTCGCGCGAGAATGCGCGCAAGCTCGGTGCGCTCGGCGAGCGCTTCCTGCAGGGCCGCCAGCCGTCGCTCGAAGCGCAGCTTGCCAACATCGCGGACGAGATCGCGTACAACAACCACGACGTCGACGACGGCCTGCGTTCCGGCCTGATCACGATCGAGCAGCTCGCGGAAGTCGAGCTGTGGCAGCGCCACTACGAGGCGGCGCTCGCCGAGTTCCCGCACCTCGAAGGCCGCCGTCTCGTGCACGAGACGGTGCGCCGCATCATCAACACGCTGATCGTCGACCTGATCGACGAAACGACGCGCAATCTCGCGCGCGTCGCGCCGGCGTCGCTCGACGACGTGCGCGCGGCGCCGCCGCTCGTGTCGCACAGCGAATCCGTTGCCGCCCAGGCGGCCGCCCTCAAGCGTTTCCTCTTCAAGAACCTCTATCGCCACTACAAGGTGATGCGCATGGCGAGCAAGGCGCAGCGCGTCGTCACCGGGCTGTTCGATGCGTTCATCGACGATCCGCGGCTGCTGCCGCCGCCGTACCAGTCCGACGACGCCGCGCAGCAGCCGCGCCTCGTCGCGCACTACATCGCCGGCATGACCGACCGCTTCGCGCTGAAGGAGTATCAGCGCCTGTTCGTCATCAACGACAACTGACTGTCACAAACGATCACTAGACTTCGCCGGTTCAATGGCGATGGGAATGTTGCACACGCTGTTGGTAACGTTTTCATAGGAGAGAGGTCGATGAAGAAGAAGCCTGCGGGGACACTGGTTCGTTCGATCGCGCTCGGCGGCGCGCTGATGTTCGGGGTGCAGCACGCGGCGCTCGCCGCGACGGAAATCCAGTTCTGGCATGCGATGGAAGCCGCGCTCGGCGAGCGGGTCAACGCGATCGCCGACCAGTTCAACGCGTCGCAGAGCGACTACAAGATCGTGCCGGTCTTCAAGGGCACCTACGACCAGGCGCTCGCGGCCGGCATCGCGGCCTACCGCAGCGGCAATGCGCCGGCGATCCTCCAGGTCTATGAAGTCGGCACGGCCACGATGATGCAGGCGAAGAAGGCCGTCGTGCCCGTCTACGACGTGTTCAGGCAGGCCGGCGTGCCGCTCGACGAAAAGGCGTTCGTGCCGACCATCGCGAGCTACTACAGCGACGCGAAGACGGGCCATCTCGTGTCGATGCCGTTCAACAGCTCGACGCCGGTGCTGTACTACAACAAGGACGCGTTCAAGAAGGCCGGGCTCGATCCGAACCAGCCGCCGAAGACGTGGGCCGACGTGAAGGACGATGCCGAGAAACTGCGCAAGTCGGGGATGGCGTGCGGCTTCACGACCGGCTGGCAGGGCTGGATCCAGCTCGAAAACTACAGCGCGTGGCATGCACTGCCGTTCGCGAGCCGCAACAACGGCTTCGACGGTACGGACGCCGTGCTCGAATTCAACAAGCCGCAGCAGATCGCGCACGTGTCGTTCCTGCAGCAGATGGCGAAGGACGGCACGTTCACGTACGCGGGCCGCAAGGACGAAGCATCGGCGAAGTTCTACAGCGGCGACTGCGGGATCATGACGACGTCGTCGGGCGCGCTCGCGAACCTGCAGAAGTTCGCGAAGTTCAGCTTCGGCACGGGCATGATGCCGTACGACGCGAACGTGAAGGGCGCGCCGCAGAACGCGATCATCGGCGGCGCGAGCCTGTGGGTGCTGGCGGGCAAGGATCCGGCGACCTACAAGGGCGTCGCGAAATTCCTCGCGTTTCTCGCATCGCCGGCCGTCGCCGCGAAGTGGCACCAGGACACGGGTTACCTGCCGGTCACCAAGGCGGCGTACGACCTGACGCGCGAACAGGGCTTCTACGCGAAGAACCCGAGCGCCGAAACCGCGATCAAGCAGATGCTGAACAAGCCGCCGCTGCCGTACACGAAGGGGCTGCGCCTGGGCAACATGCCGCAGATCCGCACGGTCGTCGACGAGGAGTTCGAACAGGTCTGGGCGCAGAAGAAATCGCCGAAGGACGCGCTCGATTCGGCGGCCTCGCGCGGCAACGAGCTGCTGCGCCGCTTCGAGAAGTCGGGCAGCTGAGCGCGCATCGCGTTCGTGCCGCCGGCCGCGCCGCGCAAGCGTGCGGGCCGGCCGGCGGCGCGGTTTCCTTTCCGTTTCGTCTGACCGGATATCCGCGATGCAATCCCGTTCCCGTTTCGGCACGAGCCTGCTGCCGTACCTGCTGATCGCGCCGCAACTCGCGATCACCGCCGTGTTCTTCCTGTGGCCGGCCGGCGTCGCGCTGTGGCAGTCGACGCAGATGCAGGACGCGTTCGGCACGTCGAGTGAATTCGTCGGTTTTGCGAACTTCACGCACCTGTTCGCCGATCCGCTGTATCTCGATTCGTTCCGCACGACGCTCGTGTTCAGCACGCTCGTCACGGTGAGCGGGCTCGTCGTGTCGCTGCTGCTCGCCGCGTGCGCGGACCGCGTGACCCGTGGCGCGCGCACATATCGCACGTTGTTGATCTGGCCGTACGCGGTCGCGCCGACGATCGCCGCCGTGCTGTGGGCGTTCCTGTTCAATCCGAGCATCGGCCTGATCACCTATGCGCTCGCGAAGGGCGGCATCGTGTGGAACCACGCGCTGAACGGCGGGCAGGCGATGTTCCTCGTCGTGCTCGCGTCGGTGTGGAAGCAGGTGAGCTACAACTTCCTGTTCTTCTACGCGGGCCTGCAGGCGATTCCGCGTTCGCTGATCGAGGCGGCGGCGATCGACGGCGCGGGGCCGGTGCGACGCTTCTTCAACCTCGTGCTGCCGCTGCTGTCGCCCACCAGTTTCTTCCTGCTGGTCGTCAACCTCGTCTATTCGTTCTTCGACACGTTCCCGGTGATCGACGCGGCCACCGGCGGCGGCCCCGCGCAGAGCACGAAGACGCTGATCTACAAGATCTACGCGGAAGGCTTCCAGGGGCTCGACATCGGCAGCTCCGGCGCGCAGTCGGTCGTACTGATGATCATCGTCGTCGGGCTCACGGTGATCCAGTTCCGTTTCGTCGAACGCAGGGTGCAATACGCATGATCGAAAATCGCAAGGGTTTCGACCTGTTCTGCCACGCGGTGCTGATCGCGGGCGTCGTGCTGATCGTGTTCCCCGTCTACGTCGCGTTCTGTGCGGCGACGATGAGCGCGCAGGAAGTGCTCACGGTGCCGCTGTCGCTCGTGCCGAGCACGCACCTGTTCGAGAACATCGCCTATATCTGGGGCCACGGCAGCGGCGCCGCGACGGCGCCGTTCGGCCGCCTGCTCGTCAACAGCTTCGCGATGGCGCTCGGCATCTCGGTCGGCAAGATCGCGGTGTCGATCCTGTCCGCGTACGCGATCGTCTATTTCCGCTTCCCGTTCCGCAACACGGCGTTCTGGCTGATCTTCGTCACGTTGATGCTGCCGGTGGAAGTGCGGATCTTCCCGACCGTGCAGGTCGTGTCGACGCTGCACCTGACGAACACCTACGCCGGGCTGACGCTGCCGCTGATCGCGTCGGCCACCGCGACGTTCCTGTTCCGGCAGTTCTTCATGACGCTGCCCGACGAACTGATGGACGCCGCGCGCATCGACGGCGCGGGGCCGATGCGCTTCTTCTGGGACGTCGTGCTGCCGCTGTCGAAGACGAGCATCGCGGCGCTGTTCGTGATCACGTTCATCTATGGCTGGAGCCAGTACCTGTGGCCGATCCTGATCACGACGGAAGCATCGCTGTCGACGGCGGTGGTGGGCATCAAGATGATGATCGCGAGCGGCGACGCCGCGACCGAATGGCAATACGTGATGGCGGCGACGCTGCTGGCGATGATTCCGCCGCTCGTCGTCGTGCTGGCGATGCAGCGCTGGTTCGTGCGCGGCCTCGTCGATTCCGAGAAATGAACCACGGACGGTAACCGGGAGAAGGACCAGGTATGGCTGCGCTGAGCTTGAAGGGCGTCAGGAAATCCTACGACGGCAAGCAGCACGTGCTGCATGGCATCGACGTGGAGATCGCCGACGGCGAATTCATCGTGCTGGTCGGCCCGTCGGGCTGCGGCAAGTCGACGTTGCTGCGGATGATCGCGGGGCTCGAGACGGTGACGGACGGCGAGATCGCGATCGGCGAGCGCGTCGTCAACACGCTGGAGCCGAAGGATCGCGACATCGCGATGGTGTTCCAGAACTATGCGCTGTATCCGCACATGACGGTCGCGCAGAACATGGGCTACGGGCTGAAGATCCGCGGGATCGAGCGTGCGACGATCGACTCGCGGGTGGCGGCGGCCGCGAAGATCCTCGAACTCGAGCCGCTGCTCGCGCGGCGCCCGCGCGAGCTGTCGGGCGGCCAGCGGCAGCGCGTCGCGATGGGGCGCGCGATCGTGCGCGAGCCGTCGGTGTTCCTGTTCGACGAGCCGTTGTCGAACCTCGACGCGAAATTGCGCGTGCAGATGCGGCTCGAGATCCAGCGGCTGCATGCGCGGCTCGCGACGACGAGCGTCTACGTGACGCACGACCAGATCGAGGCGATGACGCTTGCGCAGCGTGTGATCGTGATGAATCGCGGCTACGCGGAGCAGATCGGCGCGCCGGTCGACGTGTACGAGAAGCCGGCGACGGTGTTTGTCGCGGGCTTCATCGGCTCGCCCGCGATGAACCTCATGCACGGCCGGCTGTCGGACGACGGCGCGACCTTCACGGTCGCGGGCGGCGGCCCCGCGCTGCCGGTCGCCGGCGCACCCGGCATAGGCGCGGAGATCGCCACCGGGCGCGACTGGGTGCTCGGCGTGCGTCCGGAACACATGACACCGCAGCCGGGCGTCGCGCAGGCGACGCTGCCGGTCGACTCGTGCGAGCTGCTCGGCGCGGACAACCTCGCGCACGGCCGCTGGGGCAACCACGACGTCGCGGTGCGCCTGCCGCACGCGGACCGCCCCGCGCGCGGCACGGCGCTGGCGGCCGCGCTGCCCGCGCACCGGCTGCATTTCTTCGACCCAGAGACCGGCAAGCGTGCCGGCTGAACCGGCTGACCTTGCAGAGAGACCGACGATGATTTCCCGTACCGACTGGCCCTATCCGCGCGTCGTCGCCCATCGCGGCGGCGGCACGCTCGCGCCGGAGAACACGCTCGCCGCGCTCGACGAGGGCGCGCGACGCGGTTACCGGATGGTCGAGTTCGACGCGAAGCTGTCGGCCGACGACGTGACGTTCCTGCTGCACGACGACACGGTCGACCGGACGTCGAACGGCCAGGGGGCGGCGGCGGGCATGCGCTATGCGGCGCTGGCCGAGCTCGACGCGGGGGCTTGGCGCGACGCGCGCTTCGCGGGCGAGCGGATGCCGACGCTCGAGGCGGCGGCGGCACGCTGCATCGCGCACGGGCTGGCCGCCAACGTCGAGATCAAGCCGTGCCCGGGGCGCGAGCGCGAGACCGGGCAGCGCGTGGCGGCCGACGCGGCCGCGTACTGGCGCGATGCGGCGGTCCCGCCGCTGCTGTCGTCGTTCTCGTTCGATGCGCTGCAACAGGCGCGCGAGACCGTGCCGGCGCTGCCGCGCGGGATGCTCTACGAGTCCGTGCCGGACGACTGGCATGCGCAGGTCGTCGGCGCGCTCGGCTGCGTATCGTTGCATGCAGACCACAAACGGCTCGACGAACTGCTCGTGCGCGCGATCAAGGCGGCCGGGCTGCGCATCCTGGTGTACACGGTGAACGACCTCGAACGGGCGCGCGAACTCGCGCGTTGGGGTGTCGACGCGATCTGCACGGACCGCATCGACCTGATTGGTCCCGATGCGCTGGACGACATCGCGTAGCGCCCGGTCCCGCGCGATGGCGGGCAAGGGAAGACCCTGAGACAAAAAAACGACGCCCCGGCGGGATTTCGCCGGGGCGTTTTACATCGTGGAGACGTTACGTCACGAAAATTCCGCTACAAATTGCAGCAGGATTAACCATTCCCCAAATATTCGACTACGCTTAGAAGCGGTAACCGACGTTCAGGTACGTGACGATCGGGTTGAGCGAGATCTTCGCTTTCGACGTTTCGGTCAGGGTGCCGACCGGCGTCCGGCGGGCCGTCGTGAAGGTTGCGGTCACGCTGACCGGGATGTACGAGAGCGACAGGCCCGCGAACCAGTGTTTCGTGAAGTTGTACGTGAAGCCGGCGTTGAACACGGGCGCCCACTGGTTGCTGGTCGTCGCGCTGGTCGGACCGCCGAGCACGCCGTTCTCGAAGCTGCTGTTCGTGATCTTTGCGCCGGTGAACCAGACGTACGTCGCGCCGACGCCGACATACGGACGGAACTTCGCGTTGGCGTCGTTGAAGTGGTAGCGAAGCAATACGGCGGGGCTCCACTGGTACGCACGGCCGAGTACGCCGAACTTTTCGAACTGACCCTTGCCGGTAATGTCGAACTTCGGCGGTATCCCCATCACGAGCTCGGTGGAGATGTGGTCGGTGACGAAGTAGCCAGCGGCGAGCCCGAGCGTATCGGCGTCGTTGATGCCGGCGCCCGTGTTGGGAATCGATTGGTTGATGGGCGTGCCGCCGACGCGATACAGGAACAGCGGGTCGCTGCTGTCCTGCGGCGACAGGTGCAGCCAGCCGGTGCTGACGTAGAAATCACCTGCGGATTGTGCATGTGCCGTACCGCCCGCGAACGTGAATGCGAGCGCTGCGGCCCCCGTAATGGCCAGTTTTCGTTTCATTGTGTCTCCTCCGATCTAAGGCGTGCTCATTATGACGACTGCGTTTAAAACCAAACAAGCTCGTAAGTTAGAGTTTTCACCCTAGGATTAGTACGACCGTACGTATCCGCGCACCGACAGGACGGGCATTCTACGCAGGTGCGCACTTTCGGACCTCCGGGTATTTCCTAACGCGTTCAAACGGACATTCAGCATGGCACGGTTAGCCCGACTCTACGTTCCCGACCAGCCGCAGCACGTGATACTGCGCGGCCTGGATCAGCAACCCGCGTTCGTCGACGACCAGGACTACGAACTCTTCATCGACTGCCTGAAGGCCGCCGCGCGCGATCACCACCTGTCGGTGCATGCCTATGTGCTGCTGCCGCGCCAGGTGCAACTCCTCGTGACCCCGAGCGACGAGGCGAGCCTGCCGAAGGCGATGCAGGCCGTCGGCCGTCGCTACGTCGCGCATTTCAACCGGCGCTATTCGCGGCGCGGCACCCTGTGGGAAGGCCGCTACCGCGCGACCGTGATCGAAGGCGAGCGCTATTTCCTGCTCGCGAGCCGCGTGGTCGAGATGAGCCCGGTACGCTCGCAACTCGTTGCGACGCCCGAAGCCTATCGCTGGTCGAGCTACCGGCATCACGTCGGGCTCACCGTCGACAGCCTGATCACCGACCATCCGCTCTACTGGGCGCTCGGCAATACGCCGTTCGACCGCCAGCGCGCGTACAAGGAGCTGTGCGAGCAGCCGCTCGACGAGCGGCAGGCCGACCAGCTGCAGCAGGCGACGCTGAAAGGCTGGGTGCTCGGCGGCGAGAACTATCGCGAGTGGGCGGCGCGCACGGCAAACCGGCGCGTGTCGCCGCTGCCGCGCGGACGCCCCAGAAAGGTGCGCGAGAACACGCCGCCGATCCAGCAGTAACGCCGGAAAGGCGGGCCAGAAGCGGCGCTGCGGGCGCCGCTTCTTTTTGCACCAAAATGATACGGCCCCAATAAAACGGCACCAGATCGAAGCATCCGTTTAATTGGGGTTCGATCAAGCGGTTTTTGTTGCTATTCCCTTGATTCGTCGCGTATATTCCGAATTCCGGTGGCCCGGGCGAAGCATGCCCACCCACTGTCGGCCGCGCCGTCTCCCGTCGGGAGCGGGATCGACGGCAACAAGAAAATGGTTCAACGGCCTCCAGGCCCCCTTTACGACGGTGTCCCCATGAACGACCACCAGCAGCCGCTCGCCGCGGTGCCCGCCGCACAAGGTCTGTATGACCCGCAAAACGAACACGACGCCTGCGGCGTCGGCTTCGTCGCTCACATCAAGGGCAAGAAGAGCCACGAGATCATTCAGCAGGGTCTGAAGATCCTCGAGAACCTCGATCACCGTGGCGCGGTCGGTGCCGATCCGCTGATGGGCGACGGTGCGGGCATCCTGATCCAGATTCCGGACGCGTTCTATCGCGAGGAAATGGCGAAGCAGGGCGTGAACCTGCCGCCGGCCGGCGAATATGGGGTCGGCATGATCTTCCTGCCGAAGGAAAACGCATCGCGTCTCGCGTGCGAGCAGGAGCTCGAGCGCACGGTGAAGGCCGAAGGCCAGGTCGTGCTCGGCTGGCGCGACGTGCCGGTCGACCACGCGATGCCGATTTCGCCGACCGTGAAGGCGAGCGAGCCGCTGATCCGTCAGATCTTCATCGGCCGCGGCAAGGACATCATGGTGACGGACGCGCTCGAGCGGAAGCTGTACGTGATCCGCAAGACGGCCAGCCACCGTATCCAGGCGCTGAAGCTCAAGCACGGCAAGGAATACTTCGTGCCGTCGATGTCGGCGCGCACGATCGTCTACAAGGGGCTGCTGCTCGCGGGCCAGGTCGGCGTGTACTACCGCGACCTGCAGGACGCGCGCGTCGTGTCGGCGCTCGCGCTCGTGCACCAGCGCTTCTCGACCAACACGTTCCCGGCATGGGAGCTGGCTCACCCGTACCGGATGATCGCGCACAACGGCGAGATCAACACCGTGAAGGGCAACGTGAACTGGCTGAACGCGCGTACCGGCGCGATCGCGTCGCACGTGCTCGCCGACGATCTTCCGAAGCTGTGGCCGCTGATCTACCCGGGCCAGTCCGATACGGCGTCTTTCGACAACTGTCTCGAACTGCTGGTGATGGCCGGCTACCCGCTCGTGCACGCGGTGATGATGATGATCCCGGAAGCGTGGGAACAGCACACGCTGATGGACGAGAACCGCCGCGCGTTCTACGAATACCACGCCGCGATGATGGAGCCGTGGGACGGCCCGGCCGCGATCGCGTTCACCGACGGCCGCCAGATCGGCGCGACGCTCGACCGTAACGGCCTGCGTCCGGCGCGCTACATCGTGACCGACGACGACCTCGTCATCATGGCGTCGGAAGCCGGCACGCTGCCGATCCCCGAATCGAAGATCGTCAAGAAGTGGCGCCTGCAGCCGGGCAAGATGTTCCTGATCGACATGGAACACGGCCGCATCATCGACGACAAGGAGCTCAAGGACAACCTCGCGAACGCGAAGCCGTACAAGAGCTGGATCGACGCGGTGCGCATCAAGCTCGACGAGATCGAGCCGAAGGCCGAGGAAGTCGCGGCCGGCCGTACGCAGGGCGCCGCGCTGCTCGACCGCCAGCAGGCGTTCGGCTATACGCAGGAAGACCTGAAGTTCCTGATGGCGCCGATGGCGCAGCAGGGCGAAGAGGCCGTCGGTTCGATGGGCAACGACTCGCCGCTCGCGGTGATGTCGAACAAGAACAAGACGCTCTATCACTACTTCAAGCAGCTGTTCGCGCAGGTCACGAACCCGCCGATCGACCCGATCCGCGAGAACATGGTCATGTCGCTCGTGTCGTTCATCGGCCCGAAGCCGAACCTGCTCGACACGAACAACATCAACCCGCCGATGCGTCTCGAAGTGTCGCAGCCGGTGCTCGACTTCAAGGACATCGCGAAGATCCGCGCGATCGACCAGTACACGGGCGGCAAGTTCAGCGCATACGAACTGAACATCTGCTATCCCGTCGCCTGGGGCAAGGAAGGCATCGAGGCGCGTCTCGCGTCGCTGTGCGCGGAAGCCGTCGACGCGGTGAAGTCGGGCTACAACATGCTGATCGTGTCCGACCGCAAGACGGACGCCGAGCATGTCGCGATCCCGGCGCTGCTCGCCACGTCGGCGATCCACACGCACCTCGTCCAGCAAGGGCTGCGCACGAGCACGGGCCTCGTCGTCGAGACGGGCTCCGCACGTGAGACGCACCACTTCGCGCTGCTCGCGGGCTACGGCGCGGAAGCCGTGCACCCGTACCTCGCGATGGAAACGCTCGCGAAGATGGCCGAAGGCCTGCCGGGCGACCTGTCGCCGGAGAAGGCCGTCTACAACTTCACGAAGGCGGTCGGCAAGGGCCTGCAGAAGGTGATGTCGAAGATGGGCATCTCGACGTACATGTCGTACACGGGTGCGCAGATCTTCGAAGCGCTCGGCCTGTCGAGCGACCTCGTCGAGAAGTACTTCAAGGGCACGGCGTCGAAGGTCGGCGGCATCGGCCTGTTCGAAGTCGCGGAAGAAGCGATCCGCCTGCACCGCGACGCATTCGGCGACAACCCGGTCCTGCGCGACATGCTCGACGCGGGCGGCGAGTACGCGTACCGCGTGCGCGGCGAAGACCACATGTGGACGCCGGATTCGATCGCGAAGCTCCAGCACGCGACGCGCAGCAACTCGTACCAGACGTACAAGGAATACGCGCACCTGATCAACGACCAGACCAAGCGTCACATGACGTTCCGCGGCCTGTTCGAGTTCAAGGTCGAGCCGACCAAGGCGATTCCGATCGACGACGTCGAGCCGGCGAAGGACATCGTCAAGCGTTTTGCGACGGGTGCGATGTCGCTCGGTTCGATCAGCACCGAAGCGCACGCGACGCTCGCGATCGCGATGAACCGGATCGGCGGCAAGTCGAACACCGGCGAAGGCGGCGAGGACGAGAAGCGTTACCGCAACGAGCTGCGCGGCATTCCGATCAAGTCGGGCGAGACGCTGAAGTCGGTGATCGGCGACGAGATCGTCAGCGACATTCCGCTGAAGGACGGCGATTCGCTGCGCTCGAAGATCAAGCAGGTCGCGTCGGGCCGCTTCGGCGTCACCGCCGAGTACCTGGCATCGGCCGACCAGATCCAGATCAAGATGGCGCAGGGCGCGAAGCCGGGCGAAGGCGGCCAGCTGCCGGGCCACAAGGTGTCCGAGTACATCGGCAAGCTGCGTTACTCGGTGCCGGGTGTCGGCCTGATCTCGCCGCCGCCGCACCACGACATCTACTCGATCGAGGATCTGGCGCAGCTGATCCACGACCTGAAGAACGTGAACCCGAGCTCGAGCATCTCGGTGAAGCTCGTGTCGGAAGTGGGCGTGGGCACGGTCGCGGCCGGTGTCGCGAAGGCGAAGGCCGATCACGTCGTGATCGCCGGCCATGACGGCGGCACGGGTGCGTCGCCGCTGTCGTCGGTGAAGCACGCGGGCACGCCGTGGGAACTCGGCCTGGCCGAAACGCAGCAGACGCTGGTGCTGAACCGCCTGCGCGGCCGGATCCGCGTGCAGGCCGACGGGCAGATGAAGACGGGCCGCGACGTCGTGATCGGCGCGCTGCTCGGCGCGGACGAATTCGGCTTCGCGACGGCACCGCTCGTCGTCGAAGGCTGCATCATGATGCGCAAGTGCCACCTGAACACGTGCCCGGTCGGCGTCGCGACGCAGGATCCGGTGCTGCGTGCGAAGTTCAAGGGCCAGCCCGAGCACGTCGTGAACTACTTCTTCTTCGTCGCCGAGGAAGTGCGCGAGATCATGGCGCAGCTCGGCGTCGCGAAGTTCGACGACCTGATCGGCCGAGCCGATCTGCTCGACACCCGCAAGGGCATCGAGCACTGGAAGGCGAAGGGCCTCGACTTCTCGCGCGTGTTCTACCAGCCGGAAGAGTGCGAGGACGTCGCACCGCGTCACGTCGACGTGCAGGATCACGGCCTCGAGCGCGCACTCGACCACGTGCTGATCGAGAAGGCGAAGGCGGCGATCGAGAACGGCGAGCACGTGTCGTTCATCCAGCCGGTGCGCAACGTGAACCGCACGGTCGGCGCGATGCTGTCGGGCGTGATCGCGAAGAAGCACGGCCACGAAGGCCTGGCCGACGACGCGGTGCACATCCAGCTGAAGGGTACGGCCGGCCAGAGCTTCGGCGCGTTCCTCGCGAAGGGCGTGACGCTCGACCTCGTCGGCGACGGCAACGACTACGTCGGCAAGGGCCTGTCGGGCGGCCGGATCATCATCCGTCCGACCAACGACTTCCGCGGCAAGTCCGAGGAAAACATCATCTGCGGCAACACGGTGATGTACGGCGCGATCGAAGGCGAATCGTTCTTCCGCGGCGTCGCGGGCGAGCGCTTCTGCGTGCGCAACTCGGGCGCGACGGCGGTCGTCGAAGGCACGGGCGACCACGGCTGCGAATACATGACGGGCGGTACGGTCGTCGTGCTCGGCGAGACCGGGCGCAACTTCGCGGCCGGCATGTCGGGCGGTCTCGCGTACATCTACGATCCGGAAGGCACGTTCGCGGCGAAGTGCAACAAGTCGATGGTCGCGCTCGAGCCGGTGCTGCAGCAGGCCGAGCAGGAGCGCACGGTCGACCGCGCACTCTGGCACGCAGGCACGACGGACGAAGCGCTGCTCAAGGGGCTCGTCGAGCGTCATTTCCAGTTCACGGGTTCGCCGCGCGCGAAGTCGCTGCTGGAAAACTGGGACGCGGCGCGCCGCCAGTTCGTGAAGGTGTTCCCGCACGAATACAAGCGCGCGCTGGGCGAGATCGGTGCGAAGAAGGCGGCGAAGGAAGAACTGGCCGCCTGAGCGACGAACGACATAGCGAATGCCGCGCGCGCCTGACGGCCGCGCGCGGCTCCCCCACCCGATACACCGAACAGAAGAGCACCTTATGGGCAAGGCAACCGGTTTTCTGGAGTTCGAACGCCGCCACGAGGCGTACGAAGCACCGCTCACGCGCGTGAAGCACTACAAGGAATTCGTCGCGGCACTGACCGACGCGGACGCGAAGGTCCAGGGCGCGCGCTGCATGGATTGCGGCATCCCGTTCTGCAACAACGGCTGCCCGGTCAACAACATCATTCCGGATTTCAACGATCTCGTTTACCGCCAGGACTGGCAGCAGGCGATCGAAGTCCTGCACTCGACCAACAACTTCCCGGAGTTCACGGGCCGCATCTGCCCGGCGCCGTGCGAGGCGGCGTGCACGCTCGGGATCAACAACGATCCGGTCGGCATCAAGTCGATCGAGCACGCGATCATCGACAAGGCCTGGGCGGAAGGCTGGGTGAAGCCGCTGCCGGCCGAGCACAAGACGGGCAAGAAGGTTGCGGTCGTCGGTTCGGGCCCCGCGGGCCTCGCCGCCGCGCAGCAGCTCGCGCGCGCGGGCCACGACGTGACGGTGTTCGAGAAGAACGATCGTGTCGGCGGCCTGCTGCGTTACGGGATCCCCGACTTCAAGCTCGAGAAGTGGCTGATCGACCGCCGCATGCGCCAGATGGAAGCGGAAGGCGTGACGTTCCGCACCAGCGTGTTCATCGGCAAGGATCCGCTGCCCGAGTCGATCGGCAGCCTCGCGAAGGAAACCATTTCTCCGGACACGCTGAAGGAAGAATTCGACGCGGTCGTGATCGCGGGCGGTTCGGAAACGCCGCGCGACCTGCCGGTGCCGGGCCGCGAGCTCGCCGGCGTGCATTACGCGATGGACTTCCTGCCGCAGCAGAACCGCGTGAACGCGGGCGACAAGCTCGCCGACCAGCTGCTCGCGAAGGGCAAGCACGTGATCGTGATCGGCGGCGGCGATACGGGTTCGGACTGCGTCGGCACGTCGAACCGTCACGGCGCGAAGCAGGTCACGCAGTTCGAGCTGCTGCCGCAGCCGCCGGAAGAGGAGAACAAGCCGCTCGTGTGGCCGTACTGGCCGATCAAGCTGCGCACGTCGTCGTCGCACGAGGAAGGCTGCGAGCGCGACTGGGCGGTCGCGACGAAGCGTCTCGAAGGCAAGAACGGCAAGGTCGAGAAGCTGATCGCCGCGCGCGTCGAGTGGAAGGACGGCAAGATGCAGGAAGTGCCGGGCTCGGAGTTCGAACTGAAGGCCGATCTCGTCCTGCTCGCGATGGGCTTCACGCAGCCGGCGGCGCCGGTGCTCGAAGCGTTCGGCGTCGCGAAGGACGCGCGCGGCAACGCGCGTGCGGCGACCGAAGGCGATCGCTCGTACTACACGTCGGTCGACAAGGTGTTCGCCGCGGGCGACATGCGTCGCGGCCAGTCGCTCGTGGTGTGGGCGATCCGCGAAGGCCGCCAGTGCGCGCGCTCGGTCGATGCGTACCTGATGGGGCATTCGAACCTGCCGCGCTGAGCTGAATATCGCGAGCGGGTTTCGATGAGAGCCGGGCGTCCGAAAGGGCGCCCGGTTTTTTTATTTCTGATGCTGTGGGCGATCGCGGGCTTGTCCGGTTGGGGCGCCCAACGGATCGATGGTTCGCCCGTAGCTTGCAAGTTGCTCGTTGCAGTCGATCATCGCGGTGTATCGGGTTTCGTCAACGCGCAGCGGGAGTTCCCACACACCCAGCTTCCATGCGTGATACTGCGGCGCGCCGTCGAACCGGATGCTGTCCGGCGGTATCCCATGCGCTTCGAGAAGACGAGCCTGGACTTTTTTCCGTAGCGCATCGAGGGGCATGTCGGGGCAACTGCCTTCCGTTCTCTCATACCGGGAAGCCGCGACGACGATGAACAGCAGCGTATAGGCGCAGATTACTGCGCCAGCTAGCCAAAGAACTAGCCTGAGAACTCCGCGCATGGTTCTGGAAATCATGACGTGCCCGATGGGACGTAAAGAACATGTGTGATGGATTCGGGCAGCCACATTTCCGGAGCCGCCCGGCGGCATGCTAGCGAAGTGGGCGCATCAGTCCACCGAGCGACGGTCTATGGACTGCCTGAGGGGGGCGTGTGCCTGCATTCTTGACCGGCCGTTGGCCCGAGAACGAAAGACTTTTTTCGCCGAAAAAATTGATTTGATAGTCCTTGCGGCCCAGGATGGCGCCGAGCTTGGCCAGAAATGTCGTTGCAGCTTCCTGCAGGAATGGGCGGTTTGAGGGATCTGCATCGAATCTATCGGGATTGAGTGAGTAGTAGCCGTCAAACCGATATGTATCGTCCTCAAGCATCACAAGTGTGCCACGTATCCTGCCGGATACTCGCCCAAAAGTTGAGGCACTCCAGAGGTCCTTTGTTCCGTGATTGAAAATGTTGGTGCTGAAAGCCGTGTCGAACGAGTAGGTGCCGGGACCATATCCGGGATTCTCGATAGCCTTCGTTATTTCTTTGAAATCGGCGACACTCATTTTTAAGTTTAGAGATTCAATGTTGACGGTTCGTTGGGTCCCGTCTCCGTTTATCCAGTGATTAATTGCTTCAACGAACATCAATGGATTTCCATACGATGCAAATCCGCGCGTCGGAGGGATGCCGTGTGACTGACCAACGTAAATGCCGAATAATGCAGTGATGTTGGCATATTGCCCAGGTTCGAAGCTAAATCCATATTGGTTGGCGCCGGGTAAATGCTTGTAGCCACCAAGGGCAAGCCACGGGGTGAAGCCGCCCACCAGTGTTAGTTGATTTCGCCAGAACGCCGTATCGTTTTTGCCAAATACCTCAAGGTGTTTGAGAAACATCTCGGTGGCGCGGATCATGTTGCCCGTGTTTGCGAAAAGCAACATGAAATTCGATGTGCAATATTGATTGAAGCAAATAGAAGGTGCCGGCATTCCTGCGCCAGCATTGGCGCCGGGAATTTCGTTTGCCTTGATAGTGAAATCACCAAAATTAAAGTCGGGTGGCCTTGACTCAGTGATCAAGATGGGCGGGAGGACGTTACTCTGAGCCATGGCCGTCGCGTGCTTCAGTAGCGTGCCAAATGGGAGCATAGTTGACGCAGCCAAAAGGCGTCGTCGCATCAAAGGCTGTTGCTTTTCTTCGGAGGCGTGGTTTGTATTTTTAAGAGGATTCCGTTTCATCATTTCATATCTCGCGTAGTGGTGATTTCAATGATTGATTCGCATACCTGAGAGTGGAACGGTCATATCTTTTTCTGCCGCCTGCAAGGATTTTGTCAGTCGCGCAATCATGGGGAAATCATCTGGGACGTCACTACGAAGCGAAATCGAAAGAGATTTGCGAGAGCACGCGGTCGCGCTCCCTTATCTCGAAATTGGTCGGGCGCCGGTTCTGGACACGGGGATGATGGGAGCGCGTGGCTGGTAGACCGACCAGCAACCGTTACGTATCGTCCGGGTAAGCGCAGAGAAAAGTCTAAATGCGGAAACGCTATCTCCTTGGAGCAGCCCCCTGAAACGCCGGACACAGTCACCCACTTACAATAACGGGTAGGCATAGGACTGTGTTTTTGACTAACACTAGGCAGGAAGTGATGGAAGTGTTGACGGGCCCGGAGCGTCGGCGGCGCTGGACGGCGGAGCAGAAGCTGGCGATGGTTCGCGAGAGTTTTGAGCCGGGGAAATCGGTTTCGATGGTCGCGCGCCAGCACGGCGTGAATCCGAACCAACTGTTCCACTGGCGCAAGCTGTACCAGGATGGGAGCCTGTCAGCGGTCAAGGCCGGCGAGGAAGTAGTCCCGGCCTCGGAACTGGCCGATGCACTCAAGCAGATTCGTGAGTTGCAACGGATGCTCGGCAAGAAGACCATGGAGAACGAGATTCTCCGCGAAGCAGTCGAGTACGGCCGGGCAAAAAAATGGATAGCGCACTCGCCCTCGCTGCCGGAGGACGACCAGTGAAACTGGTTTGTGAAGTTCTCGGCGTGTCGCGCTCGAACGTATCGGCACGACTGTCGCGTCCGGCGACGTGGCGCGATGGCCGTCAATCGAGGCAGAGCGACGACGCGGACGCGGTCGAGGAGATCCGCCGGGTCATTGGCGATTTGCCCAGCTATGGCTATCGCCGGGTTTGGGGCATCTTGCGCAACGAGCGCGTTGCGGTCGGACTGGCGCCGTTTAATGCCAAGCGAATCTATCGCGTCATGCGCACACATGGGCTGCTGATGCAGCGCCGACCGATTCCACCTCGGCCCCAACGTCGACACGACGGCAAGGTAGCCGTCGAGCGCAGCAATCAGCGATGGTGCTCGGACGGCTTCGAATTCTGCTGCGACAACGGCGAGCCGCTGCGCGTAACGTTCGCGCTGGATTGCTGTGACCGTGAGGCGATGAGCTGGGCGGCTACGACGGCAGGCCACAGCGGCGACATCGTGCGCGACGTGATGCTGGCTGCAGTGGAAAATCGGTTTGGCATCGAGCTGCATACGCCGTCCGAAATCGAGTGGCTGAGCGACAACGGTTCGGGCTACACAGCCGACGACACGCGTCGGTTCGCAGTGGCCATCGGCCTGAAGCCATTGACCACGCCGGTATGCAGCCCGCAAAGTAATGGGATGGCCGAGAGCTTCGTGAAGACGATGAAACGCGACTACGTCGCCTTCATGCCGAAGCCGGACGCAGCGACTGCTGCACGCAATCTGGCCATCGCGTTCGAGCATTACAACGAGAAGCATCCCCATAGCGCGCTGAAATACCGCTCGCCTCGCGAGTTCCGGCGCTCGATGGATTCAGCAACCTTAGTGTGAGGCTGTGTCCGGTATTACAGGGTCAACTCCACTCCTGTTGGCGGAGTAATGTGTCCAACAGTCACGGGAGATTGACTGAAGTGGCGGGGGCGTGTCGACGAATCTGGTCAGGATCACCCCATGATTCGTCACGACACCAAATTCTTTCATTTTGTAATGTTTCTTGCGAACTGTCATATCATGTCGCCCCTCGGGCCGCGTTCGCGGTCGACGCTCATGACTGACCCTATTTACAAGGAAACCGGATGGAAGCACTCCTGCATGGGCTGATCGACGCCGTCAACGGCGTGTTGTGGAACTACGTGCTGATCGCGCTGCTGCTCGGCGCCGGTGCGTGGTTCACGTTGCGGTTCCGGATGATCCAGCTGAAGGCGCTGTTCCTCAGCATGAAACTGGTCGGCAGCAAGGGCGAGCCGGGCAGCATCTCGTCGTTCCAGGCGTTCGCGACCGGGCTCGCGAGCCGTGTCGGCACCGGCAACATCGCGGGCGTCGCGGTCGCGCTGACGGTCGGCGGGCCGGGCGCGATCTTCTGGATGTGGATGACGGCGCTGGTCGGGATGTCGTCCGCGTTCGTCGAGGCGACGCTCGCGCAGATCTTCAAGGTGTCGCACCCGGACGGCAGTTATCGCGGCGGCCCCGCGTACTACATCCAGACGGGCCTGCGCTCGCGCGGCTTCGGCGTGCTGTTCTCGCTGTCGCTGATCCTCGCGTTCGGTTTCGTGTTCAACGCGGTGCAGGCGAACGCGATCGCCGACGCATTCCATACGTCGTTCGGCTGGAGCCGCGAGACGGTCGGCCTCGGCCTCGTGCTGTTGTCCGCGCCGATCATCTTCGGCGGCATCCGCCGCATCGCGACGGTCGCGCAGGTGATCGTGCCGCTGATGGCGATCGGCTATCTCGCGCTCGCGGTCTATGCGGTCGCGACGCACATCGCGCTCGTGCCGGACGTGATCGCGCTGATCGTGAAGAGCGCATTCGGTCTCGAGCAGGCGGCAGGCGGCCTGACCGGCTACGCGGTCAGCCAGGCAATCGCGATCGGCGTGAAGCGCGGGCTGTTCTCGAACGAAGCGGGGATGGGCAGCGCGCCGAACGCGGCCGCGACCGCGAGCACGCGGCACCCCGTCACGCAGGGGCTGATCCAGATGCTCGGCGTGTTCGTCGACACGATCGTGATCTGCAGCGCGACCGCGTTCGTGATCCTGCTGTCGGGCCAGTACGAGCTCGGCACGGGGATGGAAGGCGCGGCGCTCACGCAGCGCGCGATCTCGAGCCACGTCGGCGACTGGGGCGGCATCTACATGGCCGTCGCGATCTTCTTCCTCGCGTTTTCGTCGGTGATCGGCAACTACGCGTATGCGGAGGGCAACGTCGAATTCATCACGAAGCGGCGCGGCGTGCTGCCGCTGTTCCGTGTCGCGGTGCTCGGCATGGTGATGTTCGGCAGCGTCGGGCAACTGCCGCTCGTCTGGGCCATGGCCGATACGAGCATGGGGCTGATGGCGATCATCAACCTGATCGCGATCCTCGCGCTCGGCAAGCATGCGCACGCCGCGTGGGCCGACTATCGTCGCCAGCGCGCGGCGGGCATCGCCGATCCGGTGTTCACGCGCAACACGATCCCCGAGCTCGCGCGTGTGCTGCCGGCCGACGTGTGGGGCGAGCACGGCCCGCTGCCGCAGCGTCCCGCTTCGGCTCAAACGGCACGCGCCCCGCGTGCCGCGGTGAGCGAGTCATGAACGGCGACCGGCTCCGTGCGTTCGTCGCGCTGATGCCCGATGCGGCCTCGCGCGACGCGCTGCACGCGTTGCCGGTCACCCGCGGAGCGCGGCGCACGCAGTCCGCGCAACTGCACATGACGCTCGCGTTCATCGGCGCGATCGAACGGGACCGATGCGAGGCGCTGGCCGCGCATCTGCCCGCGCTCGCGGCCGCCCATGCGCTGCCGTTGCTGCCGGTCGAGCGGATCGCGTGGTGGCCGAGCCTGCCGCGCGCGAGGCTGATCGTCGCGGAGCTCGCGGCCGATCCTGCCTGTCTGGCGCTGAATGCCGGGCTGGTCGCGCTGCTGGGCGAACTCGGCGTGCCGGCCGACCGGCGGCCGTTCCGGCCGCACGTGACGCTCGCGCGGCTGCCGCGCGATGCGGTCGGCCAGCCTGCGCACGGCGGTGCGCCCGGGCGGGCGGTCGCGGTGCGTGTCGAAGCGCTGACGTTGTTCGAAAGCCGGCTGTCGCACGAGGGCGTGTCGCATCGGCCGGTCGCGTCCGCGCCGATCGCGTGGGCGGACGGCGAGGCGGACGGTCCGGCGCCGCAGTGAGCGGCTTGCGCGCCGCGGTGTGATTGCCGGACGCAGTGTGTATCGCGTCGGCGATATCGTCCGGCCAGCCGGGCCAGCCGGGCCAGCCGGGCCACCGCGCCACCGCGTCACCGCACCACCGGGCCACCGGGCCACCGGGCCACCGCGCCGCCGCGCCACCGCGCCACCGGCCCTACCGGCCGTAGCGCGCGAGCGTCAGGCCCGACAAGTCGATCTCCGGTTCCCGCCCCGTGACGAGATCCGCCACCACCTTCCCCGACCCCATCGACATCGCCCAGCCCGTCGAGCCGTGGCCGACGTTGAGCCAGAGCCCGTCGATCCCGCTCGCGCCGAGCAGCGGCGGCCCGTCGGGCGTCATCGGCCGGCGGCCGACCCAGAAGCGCGCCGATGCGCGATCGGCCGCGTGCGGGAACCAGTCGTCGAGCACCTTCATCAGCGTATCGAGCGCCTGCCGGCGCAGCGCTGCGTGCCGGTTGCCGAGTTCCGCGGTACCCGCGACGCGCAACGTCGGGCCGAAGCGCGTGATCGCCGTCTTCAGCGATTCGTCCATCAGCGCGGCGTGCGGCGCTTTTTCGTCGTCGACGACGGAGAGCGTCGCCGAGTAACCCTTCACCGGATAGAGCGGCACGTCGATGCCGTGCGGCCGCAGCAGTGCGGCGCTGTCGACGCCGAGCGCGACGACGATCGCGTCGGCGGCGAGCCGCGCGTCGCGTTGCTTGCCGCCGGCGTTCGATGCGTGCGGATGCGCTCGCGCGCGATCCGGCGTATCGCCATCCTCGTTGCCGTTACCGACGATCCGCACGCCGCGCACCCGGCCCGCTTCAACGTCGAGCGCCTGCACGTCCGTGTGAAAGCGGAACGTCACGCCTTTCGCTTCGCACAGCGCCCGCAGTTCACGCGTAAAGCGCGCGCAGTCGCCCGCTTCGTCGTCGGGCAGGTAGATGCCGCCGACGGGCGCCTGCCGCGCCCAGCGCAGTCCCGGCTCGATCGCCGTGCAGCCGGCCGCATCGAGCTCGCGAAACGCGATGC
The DNA here is from genome assembly GCF_001411495.1 of Burkholderia cepacia ATCC 25416. Taxonomy (NCBI): domain Bacteria; kingdom Pseudomonadati; phylum Pseudomonadota; class Betaproteobacteria; order Burkholderiales; family Burkholderiaceae; genus Burkholderia; species Burkholderia cepacia. Next base: position 1,240,790 of record NZ_CP012981.1, read on the forward strand.
CGGCGTCGCGCAGCACCTTCAGCGCGGGCTGCACCATCTGCACGTCGAACGCGCCGCGCAGCAGCTGGAGGTAGCCCCGGCTCGCGCCGTAGTCGAACGGATGACGGTCGCGAAACGCGTGCAGGCATGCGCGGCTGTAATAGGCGATGCGCTGCATCCGCTGCTTGTTCACACGAAACCGCTCGAATTCGCATTCGCGCAGCCAGCGCGCGATCCAGCGCCACTGAGCGGCTTCGAGCGTCGGCCGGAAGATCAGCGGCGACGCGGGCTCGAACAGGTACTTGAGGATCTTGCCGGGCATCCCGGGGGCGGCCCACGGCGTCACGTAGCCGGGCGCGATCACGCCCGCGTTGCCGAGGCTCGTCGCCTGCGCGACATCGGCCTCGCGTTCGATCACGGTGACCTCGCAACCGGCTTCGCGCAGGTGCCAGGCAGTGGTGACGCCGATCACGCCGGCGCCGAGAACGATCACGTGCATGCGGTTTCCGGAACGTGGCGGTTGCTCAGGACGCGACGGCCGGATCGTCGACGAGCGACTTGCCGCGCGTTTCCGGCAGGACGAGCGCCGCGACGATCACGAGCAGGTAGCCGCCGCCCGCGACGAGGCCGATCGCCTTCACGAGCGACATCGACTGCGACAGCGAGCCGACGAGGATCGGGAAGAACGAGCCGAGCCCGCGCCCGAGGTTGTAGCAGAAACCCTGGCCCGAGCCGCGGATCGCACCGGGATACAGCTCCGACAGGTACGCGCCGACGCCCGCGAAGATCCCTTGCACGACGATCCCGAGCGGGAAGCCGAGCAGCAGCATCGCGGTGTCGGTGATCGGCAGCATCGTGTACGCCATGCCGAGCGAGAACGAGCCGATCGCGAACAGGATGAACGACGCGCGGCGGCCGAGCCGGTCGGACAGGATCGCGCCGACCACGTAGCCCACGAACGAGCCGACGATCAGCACGACGAGATAGCCGCTCGTATTGAACACCGACAGGTGGCGGACGGTTTTCAGGTAGGTGGGCAGCCACGTCGTGATCGCGTAGTAGCCGCCCAGCATCCCGGTGCACAGCGCGCTGCCGAACAGCGTCGCGCGCAGGTGCGGCGGCGAGAAGATCTCGAGGAAGTGGCCCGACACGCGGCCTTCGTCGCGCGCGCGGCGGGTGGCCGTGTAGATGTCCGGATCGCTGACGTTGCGGCGGATGTACAGGATCCACAGCGCGGGCGCGATGCCGATCCAGAAGCATGCGCGCCATGCGACCTGCTCGGGCAGCAGCGCGAAGAACGCCCAGTAGAGGATCGCGGCCGCGCCCCAGCCGAACGACCAGCTGCTCTGCACGGTGCCGACGGCTTTCGCGCGGTGTTCGGGCGAGCGGATCGTCTCGGCCATCATGATCGTCACGACCGACCATTCGCCGCCGAAGCCGAAGCCCTGCAGCGTGCGTGTCGCGAGCAGTTGCCAGAACGAGTGGGTGAAGCCGGACAGGCACGTGAACAGCGCGAACGTCGCGATCGTCCACTGCAGCACGCGCACGCGGCCGTAGCGGTCGGCGAGGATGCCGGCGACCCAGCCGCCGAGCGCCGACGAGATCAGCGAGCTCGTCGCGATCATCCCGGCCTCGCTCTTCGTCATGCCCCAGGCTGCGATGAGCGTCGGAATCAGGAACGAATAGATCATGAAGTCGAACGCATCGACCGCGTAGCCGCCGAATCCGGCATACAGCGTCCTGCGTTCGCGTGTCGACAGCTCGTCGAACCACTGGAATGCCTGCATGCTTGCCGTCCCCCTGTTGTCTCGTCCTGTCTCGCGCTGCCGCGTGGCGGTTATTTTACGGGTGGGGAGCGGGGCGCCAAAAAGACGGGAGCGCGCGATGGCGCGGCGGGCGGCGAGGGTGGGAGGGCTGCGTGGAACGGGGCGGGTGTTCCGGGAACGTGCGAGCGCCGATCGCGCTCGCGTGCCACGCCAACGTCGGTGGCAGCGACGTCCCGCGCGTCCGCACGACGTACGGCCGCTCGATTCAGAGCGTCAGGCCGCCGTCGATGTGGACGATCTGCCCGGTGATCTGTCGCGCCGCATCCGACAGCAGGAACGCGATCAGCGCGGCGACGTCGTCGGGTTCGGCGATCCGGCCGAGCGGTGTCGCCTGTTCGGCCTGCGCCCACGCGTCGGCGTTGCCGGCGCTCGGCCCGTGGTCCTTGCGCGTGAAGCCTGGCGCGACTGCGTTGACGGTGATGCCGCGCGCGGCGAATTCGGCGGCGGCGGTGCGCACGAGCGATTCGAGCGCGGCCTTCGCGGCAGCGGTGGCCGCGAACGGCGCGTCGGCGCGGTAGCGGTGCGCGACGAACGAACTGACCGCGACGATCCGCGGCGCGGCCGACGCCTCGAGCAGCGGCCGCGCGCGGCCCGCGAGCGCGGAGAACGCGCCGGGCATCGCCGCGAAAGCGGACGCGAGCGCGTCCGTGGAAAGACCGGAAAAGGATTGCCGCGCGGCGAAGCCGGCGTTGGCGACGAGATGATCGAGCCCGCCGAAGCGCGTGGCGGCGGCATCGACGAGCGACGCGGCCACGCCTGGCTCGCCGAGATCGCCGGTGAGCGTGACGCACTCCGCGCCGGCCGCCGTGCACGCGTGGGCGACTTCGGCGAGCCGCGCGCGTGCCGCTTCGTCCGCGCCGCGTGCGTGCAGCGCCAGTGCGATGCCGGGCGCCGCGAGCCGCCGCGCGAGCGCCGCGCCGATCCCCGAACCGGCGCCGGTGATCAGCGCGATCCGGGCGACGTGCGCGGCGCGTGGCTTCACGCCGCGACCTTGTCGCTGTCGTTCACGCGCTCGACGTTGATCGTGCCGGCGTGGAACGCGGCCAGCGACTCGCGGTGCGCGATGCTGACGATCGCGGCCTTCGGCAGCCGTTCGGCGAACAGGTGGTACAGGCGCGCCTCGTTGTCGGCGTCGAGCGCGCTCGTCGCTTCGTCGAGGAACAGGAAGTCGGGCTTGTGCAGCAGCACGCGCGCACCGGCAAGGCGCTGCTGTTCGCCCGGCGACAGCACGCGGGTCCAGTGCGCGGTCTCGTCGAGGCGCTCGGCATAATCCTCGAGGCGGCATGCGCGCAGCGCGTCGCGGCAGGCTTCGTCGCTGAACGCGTCGGCGGTCGCCGGATAGGTGAGCGCGGCCTTCAGCTTGCCGATCGGCAGATAGCTCGTTTGCGGCACGAACATCATCCGCGCGCCGACCGGCGCATCGATCGCGCCGTCGCCGAACGGCCAGAGCCCCGCGAGCGCGCGCATGAACGTGCTCTTGCCGGAACCCGACTTGCCGATCACGAGCCAGCGCGAGCCGGGCTCGATCGTGACGCTGCCGATGTTCGCGAGCGCGTTGCCGTTCGGCAGCGCGAGCTTGAGCGACGACGTCGACAGCTTCGCGCCGTCGACGTAATGCAGGTTGATGCCGCCGTGCTCGGTCGCGGGCGACAGGCTTTCCTTCAGGTGCGACGTGCCCATCACGCGCTTGAATTCGCGCAGACGGTTGACGGTGGCGCGCCATTCGACGAGGGTCGAGTAACTGTTGATGAACCACGAGAACGAATCGCTGACGGTGCCGAACGCGGACGAGATCTGCATCAGCACGCCGAACGAGAACGCGCCCGCGAAATAGCGCGGCGCGGCGACGACGAGCGGGAAGATGATCGCGATCTGCCCGTAGAAGCTCAGCACGAACGTGAGCCGCTTCGTGTACTTCATCACGCGCCACCAGTTGTCGCGGATGCGCATGAAGAGGTTTTGCGCGTTGCCGGTCTCGGTCTTCTCGCCGTCGTAGAACGCGATCTGCTCGGCGTTCTCGCGCACGCGGATCAGCCCGAAGCGGAAGTCGGCCTCGACGCGCTGCTGCTGGTAGTTGATCGACACGAGCGGGTGGCCGACCTTCTGGATGATCAGCGAGCCGACCACCGCGTACAGCGCCGCCGCCCACACCATGTAGCCGGGGATCGTGATCGGCGTCGCGCCGAGCGAGAACGTCAGCGCGCCGGCGAGCGACCACAGGATCGTGATGAACGACACGAGCGTGACGACCGTCGACAGCAGGTCGAGCGACAGCGCGAGCGTGGTCGTCGAGAACGACTGAAGGTCGTCGGTGATCCGCTGGTCGGGGTTGTCGGCGAGACGGTCACGTTCGATCCGGTAGAACGCGCGATCGCCGAGCCACTGGCCGAGAAAACGGTCGGTGAGCCACTGGCGCCAGCGGAAGCCGAGCATCTGCCGCAGGTAGCGGCCGTACACGGCGAGGATGATGAAGGCAAACGCGAGCGCGGAGAACTGCATCAGCAGGTTCGGGAAGTCGTGGACGTCCTTCGACTGCAGCGCGTTGTAGAACTCCGCGTTCCACTTGTTGAGCCGGACGTTGATCCAGACCACGCAGAGGTTGATCGCGATGATCGCGACCAGCAGGCCCCATGCGATTTTCCATTCGGACGATACCCAGTAGGGCTTGATGAGGCTCCATGCGGATACCGGGCGCTCGTCCTGCGGCGCGTCGGAGGCGGAGCGGACGGGATCGATCGATTGGGTCATGTGCTTCCTGATGAGTAGCCGGCGCGCGGGCCGGGCGAAGCCGGGCGCGCGCCGCGATACGGCATGCCGGGACGCGGCGCCGACTGACGGCGGGCGTCCGGATGGTCGCCCGCGTGTCTTAAACGGCACTTAAGGCCGGCGGTGACGCGGCAACCGGCCGCTCGCGCGGCCGGCCTGCGGGCATTGTGCCAGAGCGGCGCGGCACGACGGCGAATTTGCCGCAAGGGGGACAGTTTGCGGCGCTTTCCGCTTTTATGGTCTAATGGCCGACGACGAAACAGGGGTGCTTTGTAGCGCGGCCGGCGGATGTTCCGGGCAGCGCAATGAGGCTGAGAAAGACCCTTCGCACCCGATCCGGGTAATACCGGCGAGGGAAGTTTCTGATCCCGCCGGGTCGCGCTGGCTGCCATCCCACATGGTCAGCGCCCGAGTCCCGCCCGGCCGGCCTTTGCTGCCGGTTTCGTCCTTTTGGGTACGCGCATTGCGCGTTACGGAAGGAATGATGACCGCACAATCTTCAGTCTTTTGCATGGTTCCCGGCCCGATGTCGCGTGCGTTCGCATGCGGCGGCGCGTGCGCGTCGACGTTCGTCGAGCGCGCCCGTGCGGAGGGGGCGCGATGAACGTCCGGGACACCCGCCCCGATTTCGCGGTGCTCGGCGGCGGCCTCGTCGGCCGTCTGATCGCATGGCGGCTCGCAGGCGACGGCCATCGCGTCGCGCTTTACGAGCGCGGCGGCCCGGACGGCGAGCAGTCGGCCGCGTGGATCGCGGCCGCCATGCTCGCACCGCTCGCGGAAGCGGCGAGCGCGGAGCTGCTGATCACCGAGCTCGGCGCCGCGTCGCTCGCGCGCTGGCCGCAGTGGCTCGCGGAGCTGCCCGAACCCGTTTTCTTCCAGCATCACGGCACGCTCGTCGTCTGGCATCACGCGGACCGCGCGGAGGCGCCGCTGTTCGAGCGGCGCGTGCGCGCGAACGCGCCGGCCGGCCTGTTCGACAGCGGTTTCGTGACCCTCGCCGGCGCGCAGGTCGACGCGGCCGAGCCGGTGCTCGCGGGCCGTTTCGCGCGCGGCCTGCTGCTGCCGAACGAAGGCCAGCTCGACAATCGCCAGGCGCTGCGCGCGCTCGCGGCCGGCCTCGCCGAGCGCGGCGTCGACCTGCACTGGCACGTCACGATCGACGATGCGAACCTGCCCGCCGCGCATTTCACGATCGATTGCCGCGGGCTCGGCGCGAAACCCGCGCTGCCCGCGTTGCGCGGCATCCGCGGCGAAGTCGCGCGCGTGCGCGCCCCCGGCATCGGGCTCACCCGGCCCGTGCGGCTGCTGCATCCGCGCTACCCGCTCTACATCGCACCGAAGCAGGACGATCTCTACGTGATCGGCGCGACCGAGGTGGAGGGCGAGGACATGTCGCCCGTCAGCGTGCGCTCCGCGCTCGAACTGCTGAGCGCGGCGTTCTCCGTGCATCCGGCGTTCGGCGAGGCGCGCATCCTGGAACTCAATGCGCAGTGCCGGCCGACGCTGCCCGATCATCGCCCGGCGGTGATCTGGGATGGTGCGTCGACGCTCGCCGTCAACGGCCTGTACCGGCACGGCTTCATGATCGCGCCGGAAGTCGCGCACGCGGCCGTCGCGCTTGCCGAAGCCGCGCTCGGCGGCGCGTTCGGCGATCCCGACGCGTTCGCCGCGTGGCGCGGCGCCGAGCGCTGGCCGACGCTCCTTCATCACCGCAACGACGCGCGCCAGCCGGCCTGACGCGCACCGCCGACCGAATTCGACGAAGCCTCATGGACATCCAGATCAACCAACAGAACCTGACGTTGCCCGACGGCGCAACGGTGGCCGACGCGCTCGCCGCGTACGGTGCGCGTCCGCCGTACGCGGTCGCGCTGAACGGCAACTTCGTCGCGCGCACGCAGCATGCGGCGCGCGCACTCGCGGCGGGCGACAAGCTCGACGTCGTGCACCCGGTCGCGGGCGGCTGAGCGCCGCCGGTTCGTCCCCGCTCTTTCAGGAAAACGACATGACGTCCCTCACCTCCGCCGACGCGCTGACGCTGTACGGCGAAACCTTCGCAAGCCGCGTGCTGATCGGCACGTCGCGCTATCCGTCGCTGCAGTCGCTGTCCGATTCGATCGCCGCGTCGCGCCCCGGGATGGTGACGGTCGCGCTGCGCCGCCAGATGACGGGCGGCACGGCCGAAGCCGGCTTCTTCGACCTGCTCAAGCGTCACGCGGTGCCGCTCTTGCCGAACACGGCCGGCTGCCAGACCGTCGCCGAAGCCGTGACGACCGCGCACATGGCGCGCGAGGTCTTCGGCACCGACTGGATCAAGCTCGAGCTGATCGGCGACGACTACACGCTGCAGCCCGATCCGGTCGGCCTGATCGAGGCGGCCGCGCAACTGGTCAAGGACGGTTTCAAGGTGCTGCCGTACTGCACCGAGGATCTCGTGATCGGCCGGCGCCTGCTCGACGCCGGCTGCGAGGCGCTGATGCCGTGGGGCGCGCCGATCGGCACCGGCAAGGGCGTCGTGAACCCGTACGGGCTGCGCGTGCTGCGCGAACGCCTGCCGGACGTGCCGCTGATCGTCGACGCCGGGCTCGGCGTGCCGTCTCACGCGTGCCAGGTGATGGAATGGGGCTTCGACGGCGTGTTGCTGAACACGGCCGTGTCGCAGGCCACGCACCCGGAGATCATGGCGCGTGCGTTCGCGCAGGGCGTCGAGGCCGGCCGTGCCGCGTATCTCGCCGGCCCGATGGATGCGCGCGAGACCGCGCACGCCAGCACGCCGGTCGTCGGGATGCCGTTCTGGCACCAGGACGGGGGCGGCGCATGAGCGTGCGTTTCGCCGATGCATTCTGGCCGCCGGCCGACGAACTGGCCGAAGCGGCCGAACGGATTCGCGCCCGGCTGGGCGACTGGCCGGACGCCGCCGCGCCGTGGCGGCTTTGCGTCGCGGTGCCCGACGCGCCGGCCGACGGCGACGTGCTGATCGTTTCGGCCGGCGACCGCGCCGCGCAGGCACGCGCGTCGGCCGCGTCGCGGCCCGCGGCGCCGGGCGCGGTCGCGATCGAATTCGACGAGCAGGGCGCGGTACTGCACACGGCGGGCGCGCGCTACGCGCTCGACGCCGCGCATCCGCTCGCGGACGACTGGATTGCCGCGCTCGCCGCGTTCCTCGACTGCGGCTTTGCGCCGGTCGACGCGCTGGTGCTGGCGCTGGCCTGGCGCGACGGCGACGAAACGCGCGCCGCCGATGCGTGGCCGGTCGACGCCGCGCGGTTCCCGCGTGTCGCCGGGCTGCCGGCCGCGCCGGAACCCGCGTTCGCGCCGTGCCCTGCGCAGCTCGGCCTCTATCCGGTCGTGCCGGACGCCGAATGGGTCGAGCGCGTGCTCGATTGCGGTGTGCGGACCGTGCAACTGCGCGTGAAAGGCGCGACGCCGGACACGTTGCGGCGGGAAATCGCACGCGCGGTCGCGGCCGGGCGCCGCCATCCCGATGCGCGCGTGTTCATCAACGATCACTGGCAGATCGCCGTGGAAGAGGGGGCGTACGGCGTTCATCTGGGCCAGGAAGACCTCGAAACGGCCGATCTGGCCGCGATTGCGCGCGCGGGCCTGCGGCTCGGACTTTCGAGCCACGGTTATTACGAAATGTTGCGGGCATTGCACGAGCGCCCGAGCTACCTCGCGCTCGGCCCCGTGTATGCGACCGCGACCAAGGCCGTCGCCGCGCCGCCGCAGGGCCTGGCGCGGATTGCCCGCTATGCGCGCTTCGCGGGGGCGCGGGTGCCGCTCGTCGCGATCGGCGGGGTGGGGCTCGACGCGCTGCCGGCCGTGCTGGCGACGGGTGTCGGCAGTGTCGCGGTGGTCAGTGCGGTGACGGGCGCGGCCGACTATCGGGCTGCCGTTGTTGCGTTGCAGCAATGTTTTCCCGGACAATTTGACAATCATTGACCGCAGGGCCCGGAACGGCGTCACGACATCATTCCAATGCAGGCCCTATAATTCGGCGTTCTGCGTAAAAGGACTGTCAGCTCCGTGAGCCCCACTCCTACCGAGACCCTGCTGGAACTTCGCGACGTCGACTTTGGCTACGGCGACCGCCTCGTCCTGTCCAACCTGAACCTGCGCTTCGGGCGTGGGCAGGTCGTCGCGGTCATGGGCGGGTCGGGTTGCGGCAAGACGACCGTGCTGCGCCTGATCGGCGGCCTCGTGCGCGCGCGCCGAGGCCAGGTGCTGTTCGACGGCGCCGATGTCGGCGCGCAAACGCGCGACGGCCTGTATGCGCTGCGCCGCAAGATGGGCATGCTGTTCCAGTTCGGCGCGTTGTTCACCGACATGTCGGTGTTCGAGAACGTCGCGTTCGCGCTGCGCGAGCATACCGACCTGCCCGAGGACCTGATCCGCGACCTCGTGCTGATGAAGCTCAACGCGGTCGGGCTGCGCGGCGCGCGCGACCTGATGCCGTCCGAGGTGTCGGGCGGGATGGCGCGCCGCATCGCGCTGGCACGCGCGATCGCGCTCGATCCGCAGCTCATCATGTACGACGAGCCGTTCGCCGGCCTCGATCCGATCTCGCTCGGCATCACCGCGAACCTGATCCGCACGCTGAACGAGGCGCTGGGCGCCACGTCGATCCTCGTCACGCACGACGTGCCGGAATCGTTCGCGATCGCCGACTACGTGTATTTCCTGGCCAACGGCGGCGTGCTCGCGCAGGGGACGCCCGACGAGCTGCGCGCGTCGACCGATCCGAGCGTGCGGCAGTTCATCGACGGCGCGCCGGACGGCCCGTTCAAATTTCATTACACGAGCCCGCCGCTGGCGGCGGATTTCGGGCTCGGCGGAGGGCGCGCATGATCAGCGCGATCGGACGTTACGTCATCGGCGGCCTCGAGCGCGCGGGCTACGGCACGCGGCTGTTCGTGCGCCTCGTGCTGGAATTCTTCCCGCTGCTGCGCCGGCCTCGGCTGGTCACGAAGCAGATCCATTTCCTCGGCAACTATTCGTTCGTGATCATCGCCGTGTCGGGGCTGTTCGTCGGCTTCGTGCTCGGCCTGCAGGGGTACTACACGCTGAACCGCTACGGTTCCGAGCAGGCGCTCGGCCTGCTGGTCGCGCTGTCGCTCGTGCGCGAGCTCGGGCCGGTCGTCACCGCGCTGCTGTTCGCGGGCCGCGCGGGCACGTCGCTCACGGCCGAGATCGGTCTGATGAAAGCCGGCGAGCAGCTCACCGCGCTCGAGATGATGGCGGTGGACCCGATCAAGAACGTGATCGCGCCGCGCCTGTGGGCGGGCATCATCGCGATGCCGCTCCTGGCCGCGATCTTCAACGCGGTCGGCGTGCTCGGCGGTTACTTCGTCGGTGTCGTGCTGATCGGCGTCGATCCGGGTGCGTTCTGGTCGCAGATGCAGGGCGGGGTCCAGGTCTGGGCCGACGTCGGCAACGGCGTGATCAAGAGCATCGTGTTCGGGTTCGCCGTGACCTTCATTGCACTGTTTCAAGGGTATGAAGCGAAGCCCACGCCCGAGGGCGTGTCGCGCGCGACGACCAAGACGGTCGTGTTCGCGTCGCTCGCCGTACTCGGCCTCGATTTCCTGCTGACCGCGCTGATGTTCAGCTAAGCCTCAGCCAAGCCAAATTTTGGGATGACGATGAAAAAGACTGCTCTCGACTTCTGGGTCGGCCTGTTCGTGGTGGTGGGCTTCCTTGCGGTGCTGTTCCTGGCGCTGAAGGTCGGCAACATGAGCTCGTTTTCGTTTCAGCCGACCTACTCGGTGAAGATGAAATTCGACAATATCGGCGGGCTGAAGCCGCGCGCGGCCGTGAAGAGCGCGGGCGTCGTGGTCGGCCGCGTGAAGACGATCGGTTTCGACACGAACACGTACCAGGCGCTTGTCACGATCGATGTCGACGGCCAGTATCAGTTCCCGAAGGATTCGTCGGCGAAGATCCTGACGTCGGGCCTGCTCGGCGAGCAATATATCGGCCTTGATCCGGGCGGCGACACCGAAATGCTGAAGTCGGGCGATACGATCACGATGACGCAATCGGCGATCGTGCTCGAGAATCTGATCGGCCAGTTCCTTTACAGCAAGGCCGCCGATGCGGGCGGTGCGAAGCCGGCAGCCGGCGCGCCGGCCGCGCCTGCACCGGTGGCGGTGCCGGCGTCGGCGGTGTCCGGTTCCGCGGCCCAATAACCACACGAGAGAATAGAAGAGGGTAATGACCATGCAGACGATCCGCATCAGGCACGCCGCGCTGGCGGTAGCGGCAGTCGCCGCGTTGAGCGGCTGCGCGACCGTGCAGACGCCGACCAAGGGCGATCCGCTCGAAGGCTTCAACCGGACGATGTACAAGTTCAACGACACGGTCGACACGTATGCGCTGAAGCCGGTCGCGAAGGGCTACCAGTACGTGGTGCCGCAGCCGGTGCGCGACAGCGTGACGAACTTCTTCTCGAACATCGGCGACGTCTACATCGCGGCGAACAACATCGTGCAGCTGCGGATCGCGGACGGCGTCGGCGACATCATGCGTGTCGTGATCAACACGGTGTTCGGCGTCGGCGGCCTGTTCGACGTCGCGACGATCGCGAAGCTGCCGAAGCACACGGCCGACTTCGGGATCACGATGGGCCGCTACGGCATGCCGTCGGGCCCGTATCTGGTGCTGCCGCTGCTCGGCCCGAGCACGCTGCGCGACACGGCCGGCCTGGGTGTCGACTACGTCGGCAACCCGCTCACCTACGTGAAGCCGGATGGCCTGAGCTGGGGCCTGTTCGGCGTGAACCTCGTCAACACGCGCGCGAACCTGCTCGGCGCGGGCGACGTGCTGGATGCCGCGGCACTCGACAAGTATTCGTTCGTGCGTAACGCGTACCTGCAGCGTCGCCAGATGCTGATCAGCAACGCGCGCGGCGAGGCGGCCGCGACGTCGAGCAACGACGCGCTGCCGAAGTACGACTTGCCGGAAGACGGCGCGGCACCGGCGGCAGCCGGCGCGGCCGGTACGGCGGGCGCGGCAGCGGTGGGCGGCGCGACGGCGCCGGCAGGCGCATCGGGCGCGGCGGTGGCGGCACCGGCCTCGGGCACGGCCGAATCGCCGAACCCGGCCAGCGAAACGAACGTGCCGCCGATGCAGGTGGCGCCGCCGTCGCCGGGCGGGTTCCGCTTCCCGAGCATTCGTCTGCACTGACGGATTTACATTCGTTACAGCCAGAAACGATTCAGTCGGTAGCGTGCGCGAACTTGCGCGTAAGCTACCTGCTCCAACCTTCGCATCGACATATTCATGCAGGTCACTATGATGAAAAAACTGTTCCTGATCCCCGTTTTCGCGGCGCTGTTCTCGTTCGGCAGCGCAGCCCACGCGCAAGTCGACCAGTCGAACCCGCAGGCGCTGATCAAGACGGCGACGCAGCAGGTGCTCGACGAAGTCAAGCAGCAGACGATCAAGCAGGGCGACACCAACCGCATCATCACGATCGTCAACAAGGACATCCTGCCGTACACCGATTTCCGCCGCACCACGCAGCTCGCGATGGGCCGCAACTGGCGCGCGGCGACGGCCGAACAGCAGCAGCAGGTTCAGGAGCAGTTCAAGCTGCTGCTGATCCGCACGTATTCGGGCGCGCTGGCGCAACTGAAGCCGGACCAGCAGATCCAGTACCCGCCGTTCCGCGCCGATCCGGCCGATACCGACGTCGTGGTCAAGACGGTCGCGATGAACAACGGCCAGCCGGTCCAGATCGACTACCGCCTGTACAAGACGTCGAACGGCTGGAAGGTGTATGACCTGAACGTGCTCGGCGCATGGCTGATCCAGACGTACCAGCAGCAGTTCAACGAGAAGATCCAGCAAAGCGGCGTGGAAGGGCTGATCCAGTTCCTCACGCAGCGCAACCAGCAACTTGCCGCCGGCAAGCAAGCGTCGTGAGCGGCTTCGAAGCCGGCTCCTCGCTGACCGTCGCGAGCGCGAAGTCCGCGCTCGCGGACGGTCTTGCGCGCATCGGCGCGGGCGCGACCGCCGTCGATTGCGCGGCGCTGACGCAGTTCGACTCGTCCGCGCTCGCCGTGCTGCTCGCATGGCAACGTGCCGCCAAGGCGCGCGGCGCGACCCTCGACATCCTCAATCTCCCCCCGAAGCTCGCCAGCCTCGCGCGCGCCTACGGCGTCGACGCGCTCATCGAAGGCACCGGGCGACATTGACCCTGTCCGACCGGAGCCTGCCGCGCCAGCCGGCGCGCGCACGCTTCAGGCCGCGTGCCTCCGGCACCGGCTCCACCAGCCGGTTTGCCCTATAATCAAGCGTTTTGCGGGGCAGCCAATCGGCGTCCGGCCCCCATTTTCATTCGCAGCAAGCACAGAATAGGCGTCGCGGCCCTTGCGCCGCGCACAGTCATGTCAGCCATAGAAATCCGTCACGTCAAGAAGCGCTACAAATCGCTTCAGGCGCTCAAGGGCGTCAGCCTGTCGGTCGAGGAAGGCGAGTTTTTCGGTCTGCTCGGCCCCAACGGCGCAGGCAAGACCACGCTCATCAGTATCCTCGCCGGGCTCGCCCGGGCCGACGAAGGCAGTATCTCGGTGCGCGGTCACGACGTCGTCAAGGACTTCCGTGGCGCGCGCCGCGCGCTCGGTGTCGTGCCGCAGGAACTCGTGTTCGACCCGTTCTTCACCGTCCGCGAGACGCTGCGGATCCAGTCCGGCTATTTCGGGCTGCGCCGCAACGACGACTGGATCGACGAAGTGATGGCCAATCTCGACCTCACCGAGAAAGCCGACGCGAACATGCGCGCGCTGTCCGGCGGGATGAAGCGCCGCGTGCTGGTCGCGCAGGCGCTCGTGCACCGGCCGCCCGTGATCGTGCTCGACGAGCCGACCGCCGGCGTCGACGTCGAATTGCGCCAGACGCTGTGGAAATTCATCTCGCGCCTGAACCGCGAAGGTCACACGATCGTGCTGACCACCCACTACCTCGAGGAAGCCGAGTCGCTGTGCGACCGCATCGCGATGCTGCGTCGCGGGGAAGTCGTCGCGCTCGACCGCACGGACGCGCTGCTGCGCCGCTTCGCGGGGCTGCAGCTGTACCTGCGGCTGGCAACGGGCGCGCTGCCCGCCGAGCTGCGCGGGCTGGAGACCGATCCGGCCGCGCGCGCGCCGGGCGAACACCTGCTGCGCCTGTCGAGCTACGACGATGTCGAGCGGATCCTTGCGCAATGCCGCGCGGCGGGCTGCACATTCGACGAGATCGAGGTCCGCAAGGCCGACCTCGAAGACGTGTTCGTCCAGGTGATGAACGGGGCCGAGGTGATCGAGGGACTGGCATGAATCAACAACCCCCACGCGAACTGCGTTCGCTCGGGGGGGCGAAGCCCCCCCGTTCCCTCCAAACTCCTGAGCCGGGCGCTATCGGGCGAGTGTCGGGTAGCGGTTTTCAAACGCTGTTCTACAAGGAACTGCTGCGTTTCTGGAAGGTGTCGTTCCAGACGGTGCTCGCGCCGATCGTGACGGCGCTGCTGTACCTGACGATCTTCGGTCACGCGCTGTCGGGCCGCGTCGAGGTCTATCCGGGCGTCGAGTACGTGAGTTTTCTCGTGCCGGGCCTCGTGATGATGAGCGTGTTGCAGAACGCGTTCGCGAACAGCTCGTCGTCGCTGATCCAGTCGAAGATCACCGGCAATCTCGTGTTCGTGCTGCTGCCGCCGCTGTCGTACCGCGACATCTTCGGCGCGTACGTGCTCGCGTCCGTGGTGCGCGGCCTCGCGGTCGGCACGGGCGTGTTCGTCGTGACGATCTGGTTTATCCCGATGCATTTCGCGGCGCCGCTGTTCATCATTGCGTTCGCGCTGCTCGGCTCGGCGATCCTCGGCACGCTCGGCCTGATCGCCGGGATCTGGGCCGAGAAGTTCGACCAGCTCGCCGCGTTCCAGAACTTCCTGATCATGCCGCTGACGTTTCTGTCCGGCGTGTTCTATTCGACGCACTCGCTGCCGCCCGTGTGGCGCGAGATCTCGCGTCTCAATCCGTTTTTCTACATGATCGACGGCTTCCGTTTCGGGTTCTTCGGCGCGTCCGACATCAACCCGTTCGCGAGCCTCGCGATCGTCACCGGTTTCTTCGTGCTGCTCGCGCTGATCGCGATGCGGCTGCTCGCGACCGGCTACAAACTGCGTCATTGATATCGACAGGCAGCGGCCGCCATGCAGGCGGCGCGCGCCGACAGGAGCCTTACACCATGTTGCCGACTCCCGAACAGGTCAAGCAATACATCGCCGGCGGTCTCGCCTGCACGCATCTGGAAGTCGAAGGCGACGGCCAGCATTTCTTCGCGACGATCGTGTCGGCGGCCTTCGAAGGCAAGCGGCCGATCCAGCGGCACCAGCTCGTCTATGCGGCGCTCGGCGATCGCATGAAGCAGGAAATTCACGCGCTCAGCATGAAGACGCTGACGCCCGCCGAATGGCAGAACGCATAACCGGAACTCACTGAGTGCAA
Organism: Burkholderia cepacia ATCC 25416; assembly: GCF_001411495.1. Taxonomy (NCBI): domain Bacteria; kingdom Pseudomonadati; phylum Pseudomonadota; class Betaproteobacteria; order Burkholderiales; family Burkholderiaceae; genus Burkholderia; species Burkholderia cepacia. Next base: position 1,255,845 of record NZ_CP012981.1, read on the forward strand.
GTCACCGTCAACGAGCGCGACGCCGTCCAGAGCGTCGCCACGGCACACCCGGCCGCCAACGGGGAATCGCATGGCCATGGGATGGACAAGCTCGTGATCGAAGGCGGCCACCGCCTGTCGGGCGAGATCGTCGTGTCGGGTGCGAAGAATGCCGCGCTGCCGATCCTGTGCGCGGGGCTGCTCACCGCCGATCCGGTCGATCTCGACAACGTGCCGAACCTGAAAGACGTGCGCACCACGCTGAAGGTACTGAACCAGATGGGCGTGAAGAGCGAGACCGACGGCTGCCGCGTGCAGCTCGACGCGTCGCGTGTCGACAACCTCGTGGCGCCGTACGAGCTCGTCAAGACGATGCGCGCGTCGATCCTCGTGCTCGGGCCGCTGCTCGCGCGTTTCGGCGAGGCGAAGGTGTCGCTGCCGGGCGGCTGCGCGATCGGCGCGCGGCCGGTCGACCAGCACATCAAGGGCCTGCAGGCGATGGGCGCCGAGATCAGCATCGAGCACGGTTTCATCGAAGCCCGCGCGAAGCGCCTGAAGGGCGCGCGCATCGTGACCGACATGATCACGGTGACGGGCACCGAGAACCTGCTGATGGCCGCGACGCTGGCAGACGGCGAGACGGTGATCGAAAACGCGGCGCGCGAGCCGGAAGTGAGCGATCTCGCACACTTGCTGGTCGCGATGGGCGCGAAAATCGACGGCATCGGCACCGATCGCCTCGTGATCCAGGGCGTCGAGCGGCTGCACGGCGCGCGCCATTCGGTGATCCCCGATCGCATCGAGGCCGGCACGTTCCTGTGCGCGGTCGCGGCGGCGGGCGGCGACGTGATGCTGACGGGCGTGCGCCCGCACATCCTCGACGCGGTGATCGACAAGCTGCGCGAAGCCGGCGTGTCGATCGAGGAAGGCGATAGCTGGCTGCGCGTGAAGATGGACCGCCGGCCGTCGGCGGTCACGATCCGCACGTCGGAATACCCGGCGTTCCCGACCGACATGCAGGCGCAGTTCATGGCCCTCAATACGGTCGCGACGGGCACCGCGCAGGTCGTCGAAACCATTTTCGAGAACCGTTTCATGCACGTGCAGGAGCTGAACCGGCTCGGCGCGAACATCACGATCGACGGCAACACCGCGCTCGTGACGGGCGTCGAGAAGCTGTCGGGCGCGAACGTGATGGCGACCGACCTGCGTGCGTCGGCGAGCCTCGTGATCGCCGGGCTGCGTGCCGACGGCGAAACGCTCGTCGACCGCATCTATCACCTGGACCGCGGCTACGACCGCATGGAAGCCAAACTGACCGCCGTCGGCGCGAACGTGCGCCGCCTTTCCGGGAGCCAAGCATGACCGCGCCGCTGACCCCGCCGTTGACCCTTGCGTTGTCGAAGGGCCGGATTTTCGAGGAAACCCTGCCGTTGCTCGCCGCTGCCGGCGTGCAGGTGACGGAGGATCCGGAAACGTCGCGCAAGCTGATCCTGCCGACGACGAACCCGGACCTGCGCGTGATCATCGTGCGCGCGAGCGACGTGCCGACCTATGTCGAATACGGCGCGGCCGATTTCGGCGTGGCCGGCAAGGACGTGCTGGTCGAGCACGGCGGCTCGGGCCTGTACCAGCCGATCGACCTGAACATCGCGCGCTGCCGGATGTCGGTGGCCGTATCGGCCGGCTTCGATTACGCGAGCGCCGTGCGCCAGGGCGCGCGGCTGCGCGTCGCGACGAAGTACGTCGAAACGGCGCGCGAACACTTTGCCGCGAAGGGCGTGCACGTCGACCTGATCAAGCTGTACGGCTCGATGGAGCTCGCGCCGCTGGTGGGGCTGGCCGACGCGATCGTCGACCTCGTCAGCTCGGGCGGCACGCTGAAGGCGAACAATCTGGTCGAGGTCGAGGAGATCATGGCGATCTCGTCGCGCCTCGTCGTGAACCAGGCTGCGCTGAAGTTGAAGCGCACGGCACTCAAGCCGATCCTCGACGCGTTCGAACGCGCGTCGCAGAATGGCGGTTGAGCGCATCACCGTAACGGAACTCCCATGTCCATCACCATCCGCAAGCTCGATTCGACGAGCGAAGGCTTCGGCGCCGAGCTGCGCGCGCTGCTCGCATTCGAGGCAAGCGAAGACGCGGCGATCGAGCAATCGGTCGCGCAGATCCTCGCCGACGTGAAGTCGCGCGGCGACGCCGCGGTGCTCGAGTACACGAACCGCTTCGACCGGCTGAGCGCGAACAGCATCGCCGCGCTGGAGCTGCCGCAGGACGCGCTGCAGACGGCGCTCGACGGCCTAGCGCCGAAGGCGCGCGCGGCGCTGGAAGCGGCGGCTGCGCGGGTGCGCGCGTACCACGAGAAGCAGAAGATCGAGTGCGGCACGCATAGCTGGCAGTACACGGAAAGCGACGGTACGGTGCTCGGCCAGAAGGTCACGCCGCTCGACCGCGTCGGCCTGTACGTGCCGGGCGGCAAGGCCGCGTATCCGTCGTCGGTGCTGATGAACGCGATTCCCGCGCGCGTCGCGGGCGTCGGCGAGATCGTGATGGTCGTGCCGACGCCGGACGGCGTGAAGAACGACCTCGTGCTCGCCGCGGCGCTGCTCGGCGGCGTCGATCGCGTGTTCACGATCGGCGGCGCGCAGGCGGTCGGCGCGCTCGCGTACGGCACGGCGACGGTGCCGGCCGTCGACAAGATCTGCGGCCCCGGCAATGCGTACGTCGCGTCGGCGAAGCGCCGCGTGTTCGGCACGGTCGGCATCGACATGATCGCCGGGCCGTCGGAAATCCTCGTGCTATGCGACGGCACGACCGACCCGAACTGGGTCGCGATGGATCTCTTCTCGCAGGCCGAACACGACGAGCTCGCGCAGTCGATCCTGCTGTGTCCGGACGGTGCGTTCCTCGAGCGCGTCGAGAAGGCGATCAACGAGCTGCTGCCGTCGATGCCGCGCCAGGACGTGATCCGCGCGTCGCTCGAAGGCCGCGGCGCGCTGATCAAGGTGCGCGACATGGCCGAAGCCTGCCGGATCGCGAACGACATCGCGCCCGAGCACCTGGAAATTTCCGCGCTGGAGCCGCAGCAATGGGGCCAGCAGATCCGCCATGCGGGCGCGATCTTCCTCGGCCGCTACACGAGCGAGAGCCTCGGCGACTACTGCGCGGGCCCGAACCACGTGCTGCCGACGTCGCGCACCGCGCGTTTCTCGTCGCCGCTCGGCGTGTACGACTTCATCAAGCGCTCGAGCCTGATCGAGGTCAGTGCCGAAGGCGCGCAGACGCTCGGCGAGATCGCGTCCGAACTCGCGTACGGCGAGGGGCTGCAGGCGCATGCGAAGAGCGCCGAATTCCGGATGAAGAACTGAGCGCACGCAGCGCGGGGCCGGGGCAGGCGCGGATGTGCCGCCCGGCCCGCACCCCGAAGGCCGGGGCTGGAGACACCAGTGCAGGGCGGCGGCCGCCGCCTTGCCGATCATTTGACGCCGGCGCGACGCACGCCGGCTTGAGATCATGACGACGCCACAAGACATCATTCGCCGCGACGTGCTCGCGATGACGAGCTATCCGGTGCCGGACGCGAGCGGGTTCGTGAAGCTCGACGCGATGGAGAACCCGTACCCGCTGCCCGAACCGCTCGCCGCGGCGCTCGGCGAGCGTCTCGCGCAGGTCGCGCTGAATCGCTACCCGGCGCCGCGCCCGGCCGCGCTGATCGACAAGCTGCGCCACGCGATGGGCGTGCCGGCTGCCTGCGACGTGCTGCTCGGCAACGGCTCGGACGAAATCATCAGCATGATGTCGGTGGCCTGCGCGAAGCCGGGCGCGAAGGTGCTCGCGCCGGTGCCGGGGTTCGTGATGTACGAACTGTCCGCCAAGCTCGCGCAGCTCGAATTCGTCGGCGTGCCGCTGAAGGCCGACCTGACGCTCGACGTCGACGCGATGCTCGCGGCGATCGCCGAGCATCGTCCGGCGCTCGTCTATCTCGCCTATCCGAACAACCCGACCGGCACGCTGTACGACGATGCCGACATCGAACGGATCGTCGCCGCCGCGCGGCACAGCCTGATCGTGATCGACGAGGCGTACCAGCCGTTCGCCGGGCGCTCGTGGCTGCCGCGCGCCGCCGAATTCGACAACGTCGTCGTGATGCGCACGGTGTCGAAGCTCGGCCTCGCGGGCATCCGCCTCGGTTATCTGGTCGGTTCGCCCGCATGGCTGACCGAATTCGACAAGGTGCGCCCGCCGTACAACATCAACGTGCTGACCCAGGCGACCGCCGATTTCCTGCTCGACCACCTCGGCGTACTCGACGCGCAGGCGGCCGATCTGCGGGCGGAACGCGCGCGTCTCGCGCAGGCCGTGGCCGCGCTGCCGGGCGCGACGGTGTTCCCGAGCGCCGGCAATTTCCTGCTGGTGCGGGTGCCGGACGCGGCCGCCGTGTTCGACGCGCTGCTCACCGAGCGGGTTTTGGTCAAAAACGTGAGTAAAATGCATCCGTTGCTGGCTGAATGCGTGCGGCTCACCGTCGGTTCTCCCGACGAAAACGCGCGCCTGCTGGCCGCTTTGAAACTCGCGCTGCCCGGTTGAGCCTGCGGGCGCCGCGGCGCGAAACGATCAATCCCCATTTACATCGACTCAGTCAAGGAATTGCCATGCGTGTGGCGGAAGTCGTTCGCAATACCAGCGAAACGCAGATCCGTGTGAAGCTCAATCTCGACGGCACGGGCCAGCAGAAGCTGGCTACCGGCGTGCCGTTCCTCGACCATATGCTCGACCAGATCGCTCGACACGGTCTGGTCGATCTCGAGGTTGAAGCGCATGGCGATACGCATATCGACGACCACCACACGGTCGAGGATGTCGGCATCACGCTCGGGCAAGCCGTCGCGAAGGCGATCGGCGACCGCAAGGGCATCCGTCGCTACGGCCATTCGTACGTGCCGCTCGACGAGGCGCTGTCGCGCGTCGTGATCGACTTCTCCGGCCGGCCGGGCCTCGAATTCCACGTGCCGTTCACGCGTGCGCGGATCGGCACGTTCGACGTCGACCTGTCGATCGAGTTCTTCCGCGGTTTCGTGAACCACGCGGGCGTCACGCTGCACATCGACAACCTGCGCGGGATCAACGCGCACCATCAGCTCGAGACCGTGTTCAAGGCCTTCGGCCGTGCGCTGCGCGCGGCGGTGGAACTGGACGAGCGTGCGGCGGGGCAGATCCCGTCGACGAAGGGCAGCCTCTGAACCTGAACTGACCGGACGGAGCGTCAAGGACAACCTCACGGCTTCGGCGCGCGGCGCCGGCTTGCGATGGATCTGCTCAAATCGTTCATTTCGCTGCTGGCGCTGATCAACCCGATCGGTGCGGTGCCGTTCTTCCTGAGCCTGACGGCGCAGCAGACGGACATCGAGCGGCGGCGTACGATCCGGATCGCGTCGGTGTCGGTGTTCTGCGTGATGACGGTGACGGCGCTGCTCGGGCAGCAGATCATCGACTTCTTCGGCATTTCGGTCGGGTCGCTCGAGGTGGGCGGCGGGATCATCATGCTGCTGATGGCGATCAACATGCTGAACGCGCAGATCGGCAACACGCGATCGACGCCGGAGGAGCGCCACGAGGCCGAGCTGAAGGACAACATCGCGGTCGTGCCGCTGGCGATTCCGCTGCTCACGGGCCCCGGCTCGATCAGCACGGTGATCATTTACGCGGCGAACTCGCGTCACTGGTATGAGCGGGCCGGACTGGTCGCGATCGGCGCGGCCCTGGCTTTTCTGTGTTTCGTCGCGATGCGGCTCGCCGAGCCGATCGCGAACTGGATCGGCCGCACGGGCATCAACATCGCCACGCGGCTGATGGGTCTGATGCTGTCGGCGCTGGCGGTGGAATTCATCGTCAATGGACTGAGGGCGCTACTGCCTGCACTGAGATGAAAACTTCGATTGCGATTGTGGATTATGGGATGGGCAACCTGCGCTCGGTCGCGCAGGCGCTCAAGAAGGCCGAACCGGCCGCCGACGTGGCGATCGTCGACACGCCGGCCGCGATCCGCGCGGCCGACCGTGTCGTGCTGCCCGGCCAGGGCGCGATGCCCGACTGCATGCGCTGCCTCGGCGAGTCGGGCTTGCAGGAGGCCGTGATCGAGGCCTCGCGCACGAAGCCGCTGCTCGGCGTGTGCGTCGGCGAGCAGATGCTGTTCGACTGGAGCGCGGAAGGCGACACGAAGGGCCTCGGCCTGTTGCCCGGCAAGGTCGTGCGTTTCGAACTCGACGGCCGCGTGCAGGACGACGGCTCGCGCTTCAAGGTGCCGCAGATGGGCTGGAACCGCGTGCACCAGTCGCAGCCGCATCCGCTGTGGGACGGCGTGCCCGACGACGCGTATTTCTACTTCGTGCACAGCTACTACGTGACGCCGGACAACCCGGCGCATACGGTCGGCGAAACGGCCTACGGCGCGCCGTTTACGTCCGCGGTCGCGCGGGACAACCTCTTCGCGACCCAATTCCACCCCGAGAAAAGCGCGGAGGTCGGGTTGCGTCTGTATCGCAACTTCGTACACTGGAAACCGTGAACGTCGCGTGCGTGCCACAGTCGGCGGGCCGCAGAGGCCCGTCTTACGGGGCTCGCGCGCCTAAGCGCCGAAAGAGTTGTACTAAACTAGCGAGACGGCGCGGTACCGGATTGGCCGGTACGCGCCGGATTCTTTTCTTTTTCCACGACGACACCCGATTGCTATGTTGCTGATTCCGGCCATCGATCTCAAAGACGGTCAGTGTGTGCGCCTCAAACAGGGCGATATGGACCAGGCCACGATTTTCTCCGAGGACCCGGCGGCGATGGCCCGCAAGTGGGTCGATCTCGGCGCCCGGCGGCTCCATCTGGTCGACCTGAACGGCGCATTCGCCGGCAAGCCGAAGAATCTCGAGGCGATCGAAGCGATCCTCGACGAAGTCGGCGATGAAATCCCCGTACAGCTCGGCGGCGGCATCCGCAGCCTCGAGACGATCGAGAAGTATCTCGACGCGGGCCTGTCCTACGTGATCATCGGCACCGCGGCCGTGAAGGATCCGGGCTTCCTGCAGGACGCGTGCACCGCGTTCGCGGGCAACATCATCGTCGGGCTGGACGCGAAGGACGGCAAGGTCGCGACCGACGGCTGGAGCAAGCTCACGGGCCACGAGGTGGTCGATCTCGCGAAGAAGTTCGAGGACTACGGCGTCGAATCGATTGTCTACACGGACATCGGCCGCGACGGGATGCTGCAGGGCATCAACATCGAGGCGACCGTGAAGCTCGCGCAGGCGGTCGGCATCCCGGTGATTGCCAGCGGCGGCCTGTCGAACCTCACGGACATCGAGAACCTGTGCGAAGTGGAAGAGCACGGCGTCGAAGGCGTGATCTGCGGCCGTGCGATCTACTCCGGCGATCTCGATTTCGCGGCCGCGCAAAAGCGCGCGGACGAACTGAACGGCGAACTCGACAACGCGTAAGCGCGCGGTTGTCCCGCTCGCCGGGGCTGCCAGCAGGCGGCCCCAACGGAAGCCTCGCGCGAGGCTTTCCGCAACCGGCCGTCCCATCGCGGCATTTGGCGCAACATCATGGCTCTAGCTAAACGCATCATCCCCTGCCTGGACGTGACTGCCGGGCGTGTCGTCAAGGGCGTCAACTTCGTCGAACTGCGCGATGCCGGCGACCCCGTCGAGATCGCCCGCCGGTACGACGACCAGGGCGCCGACGAACTGACGTTCCTCGACATCACCGCGACGTCCGACCAGCGCGACCTGATCCTGCCGATCATCGAAGCCGTCGCGTCGCAGGTCTTCATTCCGCTGACCGTCGGCGGCGGCGTGCGCGCCGTCGAGGACGTGCGGCGCCTGCTGAACGCGGGCGCGGACAAGGTCAGCATGAATTCGTCGGCGGTCGCGAACCCGCAGCTCGTGCGCGACGCGGCCGACAAGTACGGCTCGCAGTGCATCGTCGTCGCGATCGACGCGAAGCGCGTGTCGGCCGACGGCGAGACGCCGCGCTGGGAAGTCTTCACGCACGGCGGCCGCAAGAACACGGGCCTCGACGCGATCGAATGGGCGCGCAAGA